>NZ_JBEZZN010000011.1:0-230461 GCF_040639195.1 Micromonospora sp. NPDC023956 | reverse complement strand
ATCAATACACTCAAAAACACTAAACCATTTTTTTTTAATGTTTTAAGCACTTGTTATATACCAAATTAACCCCGACCCCCCCCCGGGACGGATCCGTCCCGGGGGCTCGACGCACGTCACGGGCTCACCGGCCCGGTTCGACGATCTCCCCCTCGATGGCGGCGGCCGGGTCGGCGGGCGGCCGGGTCGGCGGAACCGGTTCGGTCGGCGCCCCGGCACCCCGGTACACGCGCACCCGGCGCGGACCGAACAGGTCCCCGGCGACCATCGACGACACCCGCCGCTCGGTGGCCCGCTGCACGCCCGTGCCGGCGAGGCGACGCAGCGGCGGCACCAGCAGCGCCACCCCCACCACCCCACTGACCAGGCCCGGCGCGGCCAGCAGCAACGCACCGACCAGACCGACGAGCCCGTCGGTCAACTGCCGGCCCGGCGGCTGACCCGACTCGACACCGGCCCGGAAACCCCGCCACGCGCGCATGCCCTCCCGGCGCAGCAGCAGCAGACCCACCAGCGACGCGGCGAACACCACCAGCACCGCCCAGGCGAACCCGATCGTCCGGCCGACCAGCACGAACACCGCCACCTCGGCGACCAGCCCGGCCAGCAACCCCAGCGGTACGAACCTCCACGTCCGGCGCATCACACCTCATCCGGCCTCGGCGACGCCTACCTGGTCAAGGATGCCACGGGCCGCGGTCACGGCCACCGGCCCGCGACCGGCCGCCGTCGGCCCCACCGCCGGTCCTGCAACCCCCACAGGGTGATCCGCCACAACGCCTCCAACACGATCAGCGGGCTCATCTTGCTGGACCCGCGTTCCCGCTCCACGAACGTGATCGGCACCTCCACCATCCGCGCCCCGGCCCGGTGCAGCAGCCGGGACAGCTCCACCTGGAACGAGTAGCCCCGCGAGCAGACCCGCTCCAGGTCGACGGCGTCCAGGGCCCGCAGCCGGTACACCCGGTAACCGCCGGTGGCGTCGGCGACGGGCACCCCGAGAGCCCACCGGGCGTACCAGTTCCCGCCCCGGGACAGCAGCAGCCGCCGCCACGGCCAGTTCAGGATCCGCGCGCCCCGTTCCCACCGGGACCCGATGACCACGTCGGCGTCGCGGGCGGCGTCGAGCAGCGCCGGCAGGTCCTCCGGGGCGTGCGAGCCGTCGGCGTCCATCTCCACGACCGCGTCGTAGCCGCGCCGCCGCGCCCACGCGAACCCCGCCAGGTACGCCGCGCCGAGCCCCTCCTTGCCGCCGCGGTGCAGCACGTGCACCCGGTCGTCGACGCGGGCCAGGTCGTCGGCGAGGGCCCCGGTGCCGTCGGGGCTGTTGTCGTCGGCGACCAGCACGTCCACCGCCGGCGCGTTCCGGTGGACCCGGTCGACGATCCCGGCGAGGTTGTCCGCTTCGTTGTAGGTGGGCACCACCACCAGCACCCGCCCCACCTCCGGACCTCCGGCCGTCCGGCTGGTCTGATCGCCCACCTGGACCTCCCCCGGTCACGCCGGCCCCGGTCGGGCCGGCCGTCTGCGGTTCTAGCCGGGCGGCGGCTCCGGCCGACGGCGCAGCACCGCCGCGCCGGCCAGCACGAGACCGGCGGCCACCAGCAGCCCCACCTCCGGCCACACGCCCATCCGGGTGGCCGGGGTCAGCCCGTCACCCAGGCGCATCTGCCGAACCACCACCGCACCGGTGTTGAACCCGGTCGCCCCGTCTACCCGCCCGTCGGGGGACACGAACCCGGACACCCCGACCGTGGAGGCCATCAACGCGTCCCGGCCGTGCTCGACGGCCCGCAACCGGACCATCGCCATCTGCTGCAATGCCTCGGACTCGTCGAAGGTGGCGTTGTTGGTCTGCACCACCAGCAGCTGCGCGCCACCGGTGACGGTGTCCCGGACCAGCCCGTCGTAGGCGACCTCGAAGCAGATCACGTCGCCGAGAACCGCGTCGCCGGTACGCAGCACACCCGGCCTGGCACCGGGCACGAAGTCCGCCCGGACCCGGTCGACCTGCTTGCTGACCAGGCGCGCCAGGTCCCGCATGGGCACGTACTCGGCGAACGGCACCGGATGGCGTTTGGTGTACAGCTGGTCGGTGTCGGGGCCGCTGCCGGGCCGCCACAGCAGCCCCGCGTTGCGCACCTGCCCCTCGCCGGGGCCGCGCAGCACCGCCCCGACGAGGATCGGCGCGCCGATCGCGTCGGCGGCCCGGGAGATCCGTGCCCCGGCGCCGGTGTCACGCAGCGGGTCGATGTCGCTGGAGTTCTCCGGCCACACCACCAGGTCGGGTCGGCGGGCCTGCCCGGCGGTGACCTGACCGGCCAGGTCCAGGGTCGCCTCGACGTGGTTGTCGAGCACCGCCTGCCGCTGCGCGTTGAAGTCCAACCCGAGGCGCGGCACGTTGCCCTGCACGATCGCCACGGTGACCTGCTCGCCGCCGCCACGCAGCCCCACCGGGGCGGCCAGGGCGGCGGCGACCACGGCGACCAGCCCGACGGCCGGCACCACGGCCGACGGGTGCGGACGCCGCCACGGGCGCCACAGCAGCACCACCAGCAGCCCGCCGGCGAGCGCGACGGCGAAGGTGACCAGCGGGGCTCCGCCGAGCACCGCCAGCCGCAGCAGCGGCGAGTCGCCCTGGCTGAACGCCAACCGCCCCCACGGGAACCCGCCGAACGGGGTACGGTCGCGCAGCGCCTCCTGCCCCACCCACAGCAGCCCGGTCACCGCCGGCCACGCCGCCCGGTGCCGGTCGACCAGCGGCGACGCGTAGGCGGTCGCGGCGCCGAGCAGCGCCAGGTAGGCGGCCTGGGACAGACTCAGCAGCACCCACGGCAGGTAGCCGGTGTGCAGGTTCGTCCAGGCCAGCAGCGGCGCGAACAGCGTCACCCCGGTGACGAAGCCCAGGGCCGCGCCGGCGCGGGCCCGCCGCCGGTGGGTCGCCGCGGCGAGCGCCGCCACCCCGACCGCCGCCAACGGCCACCACCCGTACGGCGGGAACGCCACCAGCAGCGCCAGCCCGGCCACCACCGCCAGCGGCACCGCCACCGGCAGGGGCAGCGGCCGCGGCGGCGACGGCGTGCCGGCGGCGGCGGGTCGTGCCTCGTCCAGCGTCGTCACCGGCACCTCACCTCGATCACACCGCCGAAGGCTACCCGCCCGCCCCGGCGTCGGTCAGGGCAGCCGGCCGGCGACCAGGACGGCGTCGTGGACGGTGACGTCCTGCCCGTCGGGGTCCACGGCGGCGCGCGGCCGGGCCTGCGCGACCCGCACCCGCCAGCGGGTCGGGTCGAGCTGGGCGGCGGCCTGCTCGGCGGTGAACATCAGGTCGGGAAAGTGCATCCGTCGGGCCGTGGTGCGCAGGTCGAGCGGATGGTGGCCGACGAGGAGCAGGGTGCCGCCGGGGGCCACCGCGTCGGCCAGCCGGGCGACCAGGTCCCGCCACTGCCCGGCGGGCAGGTGCATGAACTGCGCCGACACCAGGTCGTAGCCGCCCGCCTCGGGTGCCTCGACCCGCAGGTCCGCCTGGTCGACGGTGACCCGGTCGGCGACCCCGGCGTCGGCGGCGTGCCCGGCGGTGCGGGCCACGGCGGTGGGGGCGATGTCCACGGCGGTGACCCGCCAGCCCCGCCGGGCCAGCCACACCGTGTCGGCGCCCTCCCCGCAGCCGACGTCCAGGGCCCGCCCCGGCGGCAGGTCGGCGGCCTCGGCGACCAGCTGCGGATTCGGGTTGCCGCTCCACACCGCCGGCCGGGACCGGTAGCGGTCCTCCCAGGCGTCCTGCTCGAACATGGTCGCCAGGTCGTGCCGGTACGCCCCGACGGCGCGGGCGGTGTCCTCGGCGACCAGGTCGGCGTTGATCGCCGCGGCGGCGGTGACGCCCTGCGCGGCGGACACCACGACCGTCGCGGTGACGGCGGTCGCGTTCCCCGCCACCCACACCCCCGGCACGTCGGTGGCCCCGAACGCGTCGGCGGGAATCCGGGTGCCCATGAGCTGCCCCTCGTGGTCGACGTCGACCGGTCGCAGACCCAGCGGGGCGAGCAGGTCCGCGCGAGCGGCCAGCCGGGTCGCCACCACGAGCGCGTCGACCCGCACCGGACCCCCGTCGGCGACCCGCACCCCGGTGAGCCGGTCGTCCTCGACGACCAGGCCGGTGACCGGCCCGTCGACGACGGTGACCGCCCGCGCGGCCAGCTGCTCGGCCTGCACCGGGTCGGGCGCGTCGCCCCCGTGGCGCACCAGCAGCACCTGCGGGCTCCACTGCCGCCACAGCAGGGCCTGCCGCACCCCCGCCGGCCCGTCGGCGATCACCGCGATCCGCCGGTCACGGACCTCCCAGCCGTGGCAGTACGGGCAGTGCAGCACGTCACGTCCCCACCGCTGCGCCAGACCGGGCACGTCGGGCAGCGCGTCGACCCCGCCGGTGGCCACCAGCAGCCGCCGCGCCCACACCCCACGCCCGTCGGCGAGGTCCACCCGGAACCCGTCGTCGTCGCGGCCGACGCCGGTGGCCGTGGCGTCGACGAGGTGCCCGCCGTAGCCGGCGAGGTCGGCGCGGGCCGACGCGAGCAGCTCCGCCGGTGCGACGCCCTCCCGACCCAGGTGATTGTGCACCCCGGCGGCGGGGGCGTTACGGGGCCGGCCCGCGTCGATGACCAGCACCGACCGGCGGGAACGGGCCAGGGCCACCGCGCCGGCGAGACCCGCCGCGCCGCCCCCGATGACCACCACGTCGTACCTGTCGTCCATCGCACACCCCTGTTCGTCGTCGTCGCCCGCAACGGTGCGCCCACCCCGGCACAGGTGGCAACTATCCTTGCCGGTATGGCAAACGACGACGAGGCGACGGTACTGGCCGGGGTCGGCGCCCGGCTACGGGCCCTGCGCACCCGACGCGGCACCACCCTGACCCAACTGGCCCAGACCACCGGCATCTCCGTCAGCACCCTGTCCCGCCTGGAGTCCGGCCAGCGCCGCCCCACCCTGGAACTGCTGCTGCCGCTGGCCCGCGCCCACCAGGTGCCCCTCGACGACCTCGTCGGCGCCGCCCCCACCGCCGACCCGCGCGTACACCCCCGCCCCATCGTGCGCAACGGCATGACGTTCCTGCCGCTGACCCGCCGCCCCGGCGGCCTCCAGGCGTTCAAACAGATCATCCCGCCGCACACCCCCGCCGACCCGCAACCCAACACCCACGAGGGCTACGAGTGGCTGTACGTGCTCTCCGGCCGGATCCGGTTGCTCCTCGGCGACCACGACCTGATCCTCACCCCCGGGGAGGTCGCCGAGTTCGACACCCGACTGCCGCACGCCGTCGCCAACCCCGACCCGTACCCGGCGGAGATCCTCAACCTGTTCGGGCCGCAGGGCGAACGGCTGCACGTACGCGCCCGCCCCACCCCGCCGCACTGACCCCGGACACCAAAATCGGGGCGCGGCGGATGCCGCGCCCCGATGCTCCCAGGCCCTCCCCGGCCGGTGGGGCGAGGATCAGGCACGCCGACCTTCGGACCGACCGGACGGTGGACTGGCTGCCCCCGCCGGGCCGTTGTCTACTGGCCGTGCACCTCACCCTGCCCGTACACCGGTAACCGCGGCCGGTCCGCGCCGCCCCGCCGACCCCCGCCCGCTGGACCTGGCCGCCGCAACCCATCTGGTCACTCGGCCAGCGGACGAAGGGACGAAGCGAACAACAGCCGCTTCCCCGTAGTAGGACTCAAAGACGGTACGTGCCACCCCCCGGGCACTGTCAACCCACCCCGGCCAGTCGGCCGCCCACCACGGCGTGTCGCCCCCGGCGCGCCGCCGTACGCCGGACGTTCGCCCGACGTTCAGCCGCCACCGGCCGACCCGTCCACGACCAGATGCCGACGCAGTACCGCCCGCGCCGCCCGCGGCTGCTCACCGGCCAGCAACCCCGCCGCGGCCAGCACGTACGCGCCGTCCACCACCGCCCGCGCCGCCCGCGGCACCGCCCACCCGCCCGCGTGGTCGGCCAGCACCGCCGCCAACACCCCGGCCGCCTCCGCCGCCGGCGCATGCCGCACCACCCCACCCGAACCCACCAACAGCCGCACGTCCCGCAGATCCCGCCCCGACCGTTCCCCGGTCGCCGCGCCCCGCGCGTGCCGACGCACCGCCACCGTCGCGGCCAGGGCCGCGATCCGCCCCTCCACCGCCCGCTCCCCGGGCGTCGACGGCAGGAACCCCGGATCAGCCGCCCGGGCCGCCGCCACCGCCGCCAACTCCTGCGCACCGGCCGCGTCGAGCAACCGTTCCTCCACCGCCGCCCGCACCACCCCCGGGGCGCTCCACCGCATCCCCAGGTCCCCCTCCACGGTCCGCGCCCGCCACAGCGTCCCCGCCACCTCCCGACCCGGCCCGTCAGCCCGCTCGTCCGGCGTCAACACCGAGTACACGTCCGTGGTGGCCCCACCGACGTCCACCACCACCAGATCACCGCCGACCGTGTCGGCGAGCACCTCCACCCCCGTCAACACCGCGTCCGGCGTGGCCGCCCGCACCAGCCGCGCGAACCGCGACCCCCGCGACAGCCGCTTCCCGCCGATCACGTGCCGCAGGAACACCTCCCGGATCGCCGCCCGCGCCGACGACGGCGCCAACACCCCGATCCGCGGCAACACGTTCTCCGCCACCGTCACCGGCACCCCCGCCCCGGCCAGCAGCGCATGCAGCTCCTCGCGCACGTCGGCGTTGCCGGCCAACACCACCGGCACCCGCCACCGGGCCCGCGCCAGCCGCGCCGCGTTGTGCGTGAGGGTGTCCGCGTCCCCACCGTCGGTGCCCCCCACCAGCAGCACCACATCCGGGCGGGCCGCCCGCAACGCCGCCACGTCCGCCTTACCGAGCCGACCCGACGCCACGTGCACCACGTGCGCCCCCGCCGACAACCCCACCCGACGGCCCGCCTGCGCCGTGACGAGAGGCTCGTAGCCGACCACCGCCAACCGCAACCCACCACCGGCCGACGAACACACGTACCACGGCAGCTCCCCGTCGGCCCCGAGACCGGCGGTGGCCGCCGCCACCGCCGCGTCCAGGCCGTGCAACACGTCCGTACCCACCGTCGTCGGCGCCGCCGCCGACCCCACCAGCAACCCGCCGTCGAGGTCCACCACCGCGACCTTCGTCCACGTGGACCCGACGTCGGCACAGACCGCCAGACTCACGCCGCCGGCACGACCACCGTGCCCGTCGCCGTCACCGCCACCACCGGCTCCGCGAGAACCTCCGCCGCCGACTCACCCCGATCCGGCCGGCCCCGACACACCACCCGCGCCTCGAAGTCGATCGTCCGGCTGCGCGTCCCCACCCGGGTCACCGTCGCCGACACCTCCAGCACGTCCCCCGCCCGCATGGCGCTACGGAACTGCACATCCGAATACGAGGCGAACAACCCCTCGTCCCCATCGGTACGGATACACACCTCCGTGGCCACGTCCCCGAACAACCCCAACGCGTACGCCCCGTCCACCAGGTTCCCCGCGTAGTGCGCATGCGAGTACGGCACGTACCGGCGGTGCGTGACCGTCAACCCCACCCGCGAATCACTCATGCCCCCGCCCTCCTGTCCGTCACCAACGCGTGCACCAGAAAACTCGCCACCTCACCCGGCGTCGTGCCCCGCCCGAAGATCCGGTCCACGCCCAACTCGGCGGCCATCGACTCGTCGAACCGCGGCCCACCCACCACCAGCAGCGGACGCCGCCCCACCGGCATCGCCTCCCGGAACGCCGCCGACATCTCCCGCGTGTTGTGCAGATGCGCGTCCCGCTGCGTCACCACCTGCGACACCAGCACCGCGTCCGCCCGCTCCACCCGGGCCGCCTCCACCAACTCCGGCACACTCACCTGCGCACCCAGATTGGTGACCCGCAACTCCCGGTAGTACTCCAGACCCTTCTCCCCCGCGATGCCCTTCACGTTCAGGATCGCGTCGATGCCGACCGTGTGCGCGTCCGTACCGATACACGCCCCCACCACCGACAACTTCCGCCGCAAGCGCCGCTTCACCACCGCGTTGACCTCCCGCGCCGACAACAACGGGAAGTCCCGCTCCACCACCTGCACCGCCGAGACGTCCACCAGGTGGTTCACCCGCCCGTACACCACGAAGAAGGTGAACCCGTCACCCATCGGCTTCGCGTGCACCAGCATCGCCGGATCGATGCCCATCTTGTTCGCCAACTGGACCGCCGCACCCTCGGCCCGCTTGTCGTGCGGCACCGGCAACGTGAACGACACCTGCACCATCCCGTCACCGGTGGTGTCCCCGTACGGCCGCACGATCGTCGAGTCACTCATACCGGCTGCTCCAGGATGTCCGTCGCCGGGTTGTAGTAATCCGCCTCGTGCGCCGCCACCCCGTCCAGACCCTTACCCCGGTCCGCCGGACGCTTCATGATGCCGAACGTGCCCTCCGCGATCGCCGTCAACAACGACTGCTCACCGATACGCTCCAACAACCCCACCGCCTCGGCCAACACCCGGTGCGCCCGCTGCTGGATGAACCCACCCGACACCGGCACGAAATCCTCGTGCAGACCGCCCGCCGCACCCAACACGTACCGCACGTTCTGCAACGCGACGTCCCGGTCCGACAACCACGGCGTCACCACCGCCTCGGTCATCATCCCCACCAGCAGGATCCCCTGCCCCGTCAGCGCGCCCACCAGATTGAAGAACCCGTCCAACAGGTTCCCCCGGAACACGTCCCCGGTCATGTGCTTCGTCGGCGGCATCCACTTCAACGGCGCGTCCGGAAACAACTCCCGCGCCAACAACGCGTGCGCCAACTCCAACCGGAACGAATCCGGCAGATCCGGATTGATCTCGAACGCGTGCCCCAGCCCCAACTGCCAGTCCGCCAACCCCGCCTCGTGCGCGAAGAACTCGTTCAACAACTGCGACACCGTCACCGTGTGCGCCTCGTCCACCGCGTCCGCCGTGGTCAGGTAGTTGTCCTCACCGGTGTTGATGATGATCCCCGCCCGCGCGTGCACCTGCCGCGAGAACCGCTGGTCCACGAACGTCCGCACCGGATTGATGTCCCGGAACAGAATCCCGTACATCGAATCGTTGAGCATCATGTCCAGCCGCTCCAGACCGGCGAGCGTCGCCATCTCCGGCATGCACAGACCCGACGCGTAGTTCGTCAACCGGATGTACCGACCCAACTCCCGCGACGACTCGTCCAGCGCCGCCCGCATCAACCGGAAGTTCTCCTGCGTCGCATACGTCCCCGCGAAACCCTCCCGCGTCGCCCCCTCCGGCACGTAGTCCAACAACGACTGCCCCGTCGACCGGATCACCGCGATCACGTCCGCACCCGCCCGCGCCGCCGCCTGCGCCTGCGGAATGTCCTCGTAGATGTCCCCCGTCGCCACGATCAGATAGATCCACGGCCGCCGCACCGGATCCCCGAACCGCCCGACCAGCCGCTCCCGCTCCACCCGCCGCCGGTCGATCCGCCGCACCCCCGCCGCCACCGCCCGACGCGCCGCCCGACGCGCCGCCGTCGCCGCCTTCCCCGACGGCACCACGAACCGCACCGACCCCGCCGCCGCCTTCTGCGCCAGCAACGTCACATCCGCGATCTGCTCCCGCGCCAGGGCATCGAACACCGGCACCGCCACCCCGTGCCCCAACCCCACATCCGCCACCACCGCGTCCACCAGCCGGTTCACCCACGGGATCCCATCCGGATCCGCGCCCACCACCCCCGCCAGCCGCAACACCGCCCGCTCCACCGACACCGTCGTGTGGCTACGCGCCAACTCCACCACCGGCTGCCCGGCACACCGCGCCAACTCCCGCGCCCGCGCCACCAACCGTGGATCGAGATCAAGCTTGCCCGTCACGACGTTCCTTCCTCGAAAATCACCTCACCGCGCAACACCGTGCGCCGACACACCGGCAACGGCGTCGGATCCCCCGGCCCCCGCACCTCCGGATCGGCCGCCTGCACCACCGGCAACCCCCGGTCCACCCCCGCCGGCGTCGACCACACCGCGAACGTCGCCGGCGCACCCAACGCCAACACACCCTCGTTGTCCAGGTGCACCGCCCGCCACCCACCCCGCGTGTGCGCCGCGAACGCCGCCCGCACACTCATCCGCTGCGCCGGACTGTGATGCGCCGCCGCCGCCCGCACCGACCCCCACGGATCCAACGGCGTCACCGGCGAATCCGACCCGAACGCCAACGCCACCCCGACCGAGTGCATCGACCCCATCGGATTCGACGCCAACGACCGGTCCAACCCCAACCGCGACTCGTACATCCGCCCCGCGCCACCCCACAACCGGTCGAACGCCGGCTGCATCGACGCCACGATCCCGAACTCCACGAACCCGGCGATCAACCGCCGACTCATGATCTCCGCATGCTCCACCCGGTGCCGCGCCGCCCGCAACCGGTCCACACCCAACCGCTCCGCCGCGCCCGCGAACCCCGCCAACACCGTGCCGATCGCCGCGTCACCGATCGCGTGGAACCCACCCTGCATCCCGTGCGCCGCACAGTCCACCAGATGATCCCGCACCTGCTCCGCCGTCAGATACCCGTGCCCACACGACCCCGACGCCGAATCCCGGTACGGCTCCGACACGAACGCCGTCCGCGACCCCAACGCCCCGTCCGCGAACAGATCACCCCCGGCGCCCACCGCCCCCAACTCCCGGGCCCGCGCCGCACCACCCAACTCACCCCAGTACCCGTACACCTCCGGCACCCCGGCACCCGACAACGCCAACAGACCCGTGAAATCCTCCTCGTCGGAGATCTCCGGACCACCACACTCGTGCACCGCCGCGATCCCCAACGACGCCGCACGCGCCAACGCCACCCGCTGCGCCGCCACCCGCTGCGCCCGCGTCACCGACCCGAACGCCGCCGCCCGCACCACATGATGCGCGTCCCGACGCAGCCAACCCGACGCGTCGAACCCCGCCGCCGACACCACCTCCGGACACGCCGCCAGCATCGCCTGCGACACCAACGCCGAATGGATCGACGCCTGCGACAGATACACCCGCCGACCCCCGGCCGCCCGGTCCAGGGCCGCCGCGTCCGGCAACACCGCATCCGGCCAGGCCGACTCGTCCCAGCCGTGCCCCAACACCACCGCGTCACCCGGCAGACCCGCGGCGAACCCCGCCACCGCCGCCACCACCTCATCCGCCGACCGCGCCCCGGACAGATCCAACCCCGACAGCGCCAGACCCGTGTCCGTCGCGTGCACGTGCGCGTCCACGAACGCCGGCGTCACCAACGCCCCGTCCAGCTCCACCACCCGGTCCGCCGACGGCGCATCCGCCACCGACCCCAACCAGGCGATCCGACCGTCCCGCACCAGCAGCGCCGTCGCGCCAGGATCCGCCGGACAGTGCAACACACCACCGCGGTACAACGTCGAGGGGTTCGTCATGGGCCCTATCCTGCCGCCAGCCGCGCCGCGAACAGCCCCCGCACCCCCGGCTCCGACCGCACCAGATCCAACGCCAACTCCGCGTGACCCGGCACGTAACCGTTCCCCACCAGCATCGTCACGTCCGCGGCCAGACCCTCCGCCCCCAACGCCGCCGCCGCGAAACTCGTCGCCATCGAGAAGAACACCACCGTGCCGCCGTCCGCCGTCGCCAGGACCGCCCCGTGCTCACACCCCGGCACGTCCACGCAGACCACCGTCACGTCCGCCGGCACCCCCAACGCCGTGGTCACCGCCGACGACAACGCCACCGGATCCCGCGCGTCGGCCAACGCCACCTCCGTGGCCAGCCCCGACGCCACCAACGCGTCCCGCTCCGCCACCACCGGCACCACCCCGACCGTACGACCGGCGCCCGCCCGCCGCGCCGCCGCCAGCGACAACGAACCGCTCTTACCCGCACCCCCGACGACCGCCACCGACACCGGCCGCGGATCCCCGTCCCGCTCCCGCCGCGCCACCTGCTCGGCCACCACCCGCGCCGTCAACGCCGGCGCCCCGCACACGTCCAGCACCGCGAGGGACAACTCCGGATCAAGATCCGCCGGCAGTACCGCCGCGATCGACCGGGCGAACAGGATCGCCCACCCGTCACACGGCACCTGCTCACTGCGCCCGTCCCAGCGGGCCAGACCGTCGGTCACCACCAACGGCGTCAGCGTCAACGACACCAACGTCGCCACCCGGTCCCCCGACCGCAGCCCCAACGGCGACCGCCGCCCCGCCTCCTCGACCGTGCCGATCAACATCCCACCCGACCCGGTCACCGGATTCTGCATCTTCCCCCGCTGGGAAATGATCTCCAGCACCTCGGCGCGCACCTTCTCGCCGTCCCCACCGTGCTTCTCCGACAGCTGTCGGAAACTCGCCGCGTCCAGGTTCAGCCGCTCCACCCGGATCCGCACCTCGTTCGGCGCGATCTCCCGCGCGGCGTCCAACCGCCACGCCGCCTGCGGCAGCACCCCCGCCGGCTCCACGACGCGATGCAGACCAACCGGTGACGTCACGGCACCCCTCCCCCTGTCCAACCGCCCGAACCCCCGGCCAGGGGCTCGCGTCGCGGGAAAACTTACGGCAGACTAATTTCTCGACAGAAGATTTTCCAGTAGCCTTCGGGGTCGCAGGCAGCACGACCGCACCGAGGAGGGTTCGTGACACCGACACAACCGCTGGCGACGGCCACCCGTCCCACCCCGGTCGCGGTACCAACCGCCGGCCAGCCCTACGAATACCGCCGCACCCCACTCGTCGAGCCCGACTGGACCCGCTTCCCCGGCTGGCGCCACATCACCCGCGACCAGTGGGAATCCGCCCAGTGGCAACGCGTCAACTGCATCAAGAACATCAAGCAGCTCCGCACCGTCCTCGGCGACACCGTCGACGAGACCTTCTACGCCGACCTCACCGCCGACCAGAACGCCCTGGCCACCATGTCCATGCTGGTGCCGCCCCAGATGCTCAACACCATGGTCCCGTTCGCCCCGATGAGCACCGAGGCGTTCCTCGCCGACCCCATCCGGCGCTACATGATCCCCGTCGCCTCCGACCGACGCACCGACTGGCCGTCCCACCCCTACGCCAGCCGCGACTCCCTGCACGAACACGACATGTGGGTCGCCGAGGGACTCACCCACCGCTACCCCACCAAGGTCCTCGCCGAGCTGCTCTCCACCTGCCCGCAGTACTGCGGCCACTGCACCCGCATGGACCTCGTCGGCAACTCCACCCCCGCCGTCGACAAGCTCAAGCTCACCCTCAAGCCCGTCGACCGGTACGACGCCCACATCACCTACCTCAAGGCCCACCCCGGCGTCCGCGACGTGGTCGTCTCCGGCGGCGACGTGGCCAACGTCCCCTGGCGCAACCTCGAGTCCTACCTGATGCGCCTGCTGGAGATCGAGACCATCCGCGACATCCGGCTGGCCACCAAGGCCCTCATGGGCCTACCCCAGCACTGGCTCCAGCCCGACGTCGTCGAGGGCCTCGAACGGGTCGCCCGCACCGCCGCCCGACGGGGCGTCAACCTCGCCATCCACACCCACGTCAACCACGCCCAGTCGCTGACCCCGCTGGTCGCCAAGGCCACCCAGACCGCCCTCGACGTCGGCGTCCGCGACGTCCGCAACCAGGGCGTGCTCATGCGCGGCGTCAACGCCACCGCACCCGACCTACTCGACCTCTGCTTCGCCCTCCAGGGCGAAACCGGCATCCTGCCGTACTACTTCTACATGTGCGACATGATCCCCAACGCCGAGCACTGGCGGGTCCCGGTCTGGCACGCCCAGCAGCTCCAGCACGACATCATGGGCTACCTGCCCGGCTACGCCACCCCGCGGATCGTCTGCGACGTCCCCTTCGTCGGTAAGCGCTGGGTGCACATGCTCACCGAGTACGACCGCGAACGCGGCATCTCGTACTGGACGAAGAACTACCGCACCTCCATCGAGCAGGCCGACCTGGAGGCCCTGGACAAGCGGTACGCCTACTACGACCCGATCGACACCCTGCCCGGGTCCGGCCAGGACTGGTGGACCACCCACCGCGTCGACGACTGACCCCACCACCACACGCGAGGGGCCCCGGCAGACTGCCGGGGCCCCTCGCCGTTCGACACGTCGACCGTGTCGGTCACTTCGTGAATGTGTCCCGTACGTCCCGACCCGCGTCCTTGACGTGCTCGCCGGCCTGCCGGGCCCGCGCCTCGGTCTGCTGCGTGGTCCCCTCGGCACGTAGGCGCTCGTTGTTCGTGGCGTCGCCGATGCGTTCCTTCGCGGCACCGGTCAGCTCGTCGGCCTTGTTCTTTGCCTTGTCGGTGAAGCTCATGTCCACCACTCCCTCCGGCTGCTCCGGCCTCTCGTCGGGCCTGTTCGTTTACTTGCCCGGTGCCGGTGTCGGGAAACATCGCGGTGGGCGGTGCCACACCGCGTAAGGCATCCTAGGAAGATAGGTTGAGAGCGGGAGTCCGCCCGGGATGGTTGACTGGCCGGATGGGAGAGATTCTGCTGGTCCGGCACGGCGAGACCGCCTGGAGCGCCAGCCGCCGGCACACCTCGTCCACCGACCTGGAGTTGACGCCCGACGGCGAACGCCAGGCCGCCACCCTGCGGGACCGGCTCGCCGGACGCCGTTTCGGCACCGTACTGGCCAGCCCCCGTCGGCGGGCGCTCCGCACCGCCGAACTCGCCGGCCTCGCCGTCGACCACGTCGACGACGACCTGACCGAGTGGCACTACGGCGCCTACGAGGGCCGCACCACCGCCCAGATCCGCGCCGAACGCCCGGACTGGGTCATCTGGCAGGACGGCTGCCCCGACGGCGAGTCACCCGAACAGGTCGGGGCACGCCTCGACCGGGTACTCGCCCGGGTCACTCCCCTGCTCGACTCCGGCGACGTCGCCCTGGTCGGCCATGCCCACGCCCTGCGGGTGCTCGGCGCCCGGTGGATCGGGCTGCCCCCCGCCGGCGGCAGCCGACTGCGTCTCGACACCGCCAGCGTCAGCATCCTCGGCCACGAGCACGGGCGGCCGGTCATCCTGACCTGGAACGCACGCTGAGAACGACTGCTCCCCGCCCGGTGCCTACCGGCCGATCCGCGGCGACCGCTTCTCGTACGGGGTGGAGAGCACCACCGTCGTCCGGGTGGTGACGTTCGCCGCGGTGCGGATCTCCTGCAACAGGCGCTCCAGGTCGGCCGGACCGGCCACCCGCACCAGGAGCAGGTAGAAGTCCTCCCCCGCCACCGAGTAGCACGAGTCGATCTCCGGCAGGTGGGCCAGCCGTTCCGGGGCGTCGTCCGGCTGGGACGGGTCGAACGGGCGGATCGCCACGAACGCGGTCAACGGCAGGTCCAACGCCTCGAACGACACCTGCGCGGCGTACCCCTTGATCACACCGCGCTGCTCCAGCCGCCGCACCCGCTGGTGCACGGCGGACACCGACAACCCCACCCGTTCGGCCAGTTCGGTGTACGACAACCGACCGTCGACGGTCAGCGCGGCGACGATGGCCCGATCGGTCTCCTCCACGCTGGCAACCTACCGGGAAAACCCTCTCCCGGCGACGACGTCCCACCGGAGCGTCCCGCGCGTCACACCCGGCGCGCGGGACGCCACAGTGGACGGCCCGGTCAGCCCTTGGCCAGGGCGCGGGAGATCACCAGCCGCTGGATCTGGTTGGTGCCCTCCACGATCTGGAGCACCTTGGCCTCCCGCATGAACCGCTCCACCGGGTGGTCGGCGACGTACCCCGAACCACCGAGCACCTGGACCGCGTCGGTGGTCACCCGCATCGCCACGTCCGTGGCGAACAGCTTCGCCTTGGCCGCCTCGATCGAGTACGGCCGGCCGGCGTCGCGCAGCCGGGCCGCCGCCAGGGTCAGCGCCCGCGCCGCCGAGATCTGGGTGGCCAGGTCCGCCAGGAGGAAACCCAGCCCCTGGAAATCGACGATCGCCCGGCCGAACTGCTGACGCTCGCGGGCGTAGGCGACCGCGTAGTCCAGTGCCCCCTGGGCCAGCCCCACCGCGCAGGCCGCGATGCCCAGCCGGCCCGAATCCAGGGCGGACATCGCGATGGTGAACCCGCTGCCCTCCCCGCCGACCAGCCGGTCCGCCGGCACCCGGGCGTCGTCGAAGGCGATCTGCGCCACCGGCGAGGAGCGCAGCCCCATGGTCTTCTCGACGGCCTGCGGCGTGAGCCCCGGGGTGCCCGCGTCGGCCAGCACGCAGGAGATGCCCTTCGCGCCCGGCCCGCCGGTGCGGCAGAAGACGTTGTAGAAGTCGGCGCTGTGCGCGTGGGTGATCCACGCCTTGGTGCCGGAGAGGACGTAGTCGGCGCCGTCGCGGACCGCCCGGGTGGTCAGCGACGCCGCGTCCGACCCGCCCTGCGGCTCGGAGAGGCAGTACGCGCCGAGCAGCTCCCCGCCGAGCATGTCGGGCAGCCGCTTGCGCAGCTCGTCGCTGCCGTACTGGGCGACCGGGAAGCAGGCCAGGGTGTGCACGCTGACCGCCTCGGCCACCGCGAGCCAGCGGCTGGCCAGGATCTCCAGCACCTGGAGGTAGACCTCGTACGGCTGGGCGGCCCCGCCGTGCTCCTCGGGGTAGGGCAGCCCGAGCAGACCCGCTCGGCCGAGGGTGCGCAGCACCTCCCGGGGGAACTCGGCGCGCGCCTCGAAGTCGGCGGCCCGGGGCGCGAGTTCCCGGTCGGCGAGTTCGGTGGCGAGCGCCAGCAGGTCGTGGGCCTCGTCGCTGGGCAGGATCCGGTCGACAGTCATCGTGCGGTGCGCTCCGTGGGGGTGGTGGTGAGCGGGGACGCGCCACCCGGCGGGCGGGCGCGCGGGTCGCGGACCAGCGTGAGCAGGCCCGACCCGTGCGGAGCCGGGACGCGGCGCGCGGTGGACCGCCGGTTCGGCGGCTGTCCCTCGCGCGTGCCCACGCCGCCAGCTTAACGGTCGTTCGGGCCGCTCGGCTCGGTCGGTCGGTCGGCCGACCCCGGCACGGTGGCCGCCGGATCCGGCCCCTCCCCCGACCCGCCGGCCGCCGGCTCCCCGCCCGTCGGTGGCGGCTCGGCGTACGCGCGGGCGAGGGTGGCCCGGTCGAAGATCCGCCAGGTCGACGCGGTGACCAGCACCGCCACCACGAACCCGACCCAGTACGGCGCGGTCAGCCCGAACCGCGCGGCGAGCACCCCGCCGAGCAGCGCGCCGACACAGTTGCCCCCGGCCGCGACGAACAGGTTCGCGCTGCCCACCCGACCCAGCAGGTCCGGCGGGGTCAGCCGCTGGCGCAGCGAGTTGGCGACGATGTTCCACAGCGCGCCGTGCACCCCGAACACCGCGAACGCCGCACCGACGAGGTGCGCGTCGGAGGAGACGGCGAGCACCAGGTGTAGCGCCACCTCGGTGAGCAGGCCGATCCGGATGGTCCAGGTCGCGCCGACCGCCGCGATGAGCCGGTCGCCGACCAGCGCGCCGGCCAGGCTGCCCACGGCCATGCAGGTGAGCAGGACGCCGTAGCCGACCGAGCCGAGGCCGAGCCGGTCCCGTGCGACGAGGACCAGCAGCGCGAACGCGGCGGTGAGGGTGACGTTGAGCAGCCCGATCAGCACCGCCATGGTGCGCAGCAGCCGGTGCGCGGCCAGCCAGCGCAGCCCCTCGACCAGGTCGGCCCGGACCGACCGGGTGCCGACGCTGGCGGGCGTCGGGCGGAAGGTACCGGCGATCCCGGCCAGCAGCACCGCGCCCGCCGCGTACGTGGCCGCGTTGACCAGGAACGGCGCGCTCGCCGACAGCACGAACAGCAGCCCGCCGAGCGGACTGGCGATCATCCCCTGGGCCACCGTCGTACCACCGGAGAGCCAGCCGTTCGCCCGTTCGAGGCGGTCCCGGGGCACCACCGCCGGGACCATCGCCTGACTCGCCGAACGGACGACGATCTCGCCGGTGTTCAGCAGGAACAGCACGGTGTAGAGCAGGGTCACCGTCACCAGGCCGGCGACGACGCAGAGGCCGAGCAGCACCAGGGCGCCCACCCGCAGCCAGTCGACGACGATCATCAACCGCCGCCGGTCGACCCGGTCGACGAGGACCCCGCCCGGCAGCGCGAACAGCAGCCAGGGCAGCCACGCGACCGCGAACGCCCCGGACACCACCACCGGGTCGTCGGTGAGCGAGGCCACCAGCAGTGGAGCGGCGACCGTGCTCAGTCCACTGCCGAGCGCCGAAGTGGTCGCCGCCGCCCACAACCGGCCGAACCGTCCATCGAGTCGTTCCCCCACCCCGTACGTCACTGCGGGACGCTAGCAACGGGGACCGAGGGCCAGCCACAGCTTTTCCGGAGTCGCCACGGCGACGGCACGGAGGACGGTGCGGACCGCAGGTTGCCACCGGGCAACCTGCGGTCCGGCAGAGCGGACGCTGGAACCGGCCGCCTCGGCAAGCTCCTCCTGGGTCGGCTTCCGCTCCAGGCGGAGGGTCCTGAGCAGACCTCCGAAACTGGTCACGCTGCACCTGACTCGTGGGCATGCTCCCCCAACCACCCAGCGCGCCACCTACGTGACGCACGTCGATGCGCACACCTACGTGACAGGCAGCGGGCAGCTACACACAGACTGCGAGCATTGCCATGGGAGTCGTGACGCGTCATCGGAGTCCGGCACTCGGTGACGAGGAGCTTGTGGTGGCGTCTTACCTCCGCTGACCGGCTGGCTCCTTGTCGTCTGTGGCTCGGGTCGCCCATGCCGCCCACAGGCGGGCATAGCTCCCGCCCGCCTCGACCAGTTCGGCGTGCGGACCGCTCTCCACGATCTCGCCGTGTTCCATCACGATGATGTGGTCGGCGGGCACGGCCTGGGTGAGGCGGTGGGCGACGACCAGCGCAGTTCGTCCCTCCAGTGCCGCGGCAGCCGCCTGTTCGAGGTCGCGCGCGCCCGCGCTGCCGGCTTCGGCGGTCGCCTCGTCCAGCACCACGACCGCCGGGTCGAGCAGCACCACCCGGGCGAGCGCCAACTGCTGCGCCTGCGCCGGGGTCAGGGGGTGGCCGCCATCGCCGACCACGGTGTCCAGGCCGTCGGGGAGGTTGATCGCCCACTCCAGGGCGCCGACGCGGGCCAGGGCAGCGGTGAGGTCGTCCGGCGAGGCTTGTGGCCTGGCCATCCGCAGGTCCTCGCGGAGCGGACCGGCGAACACGTGGGTTTCCTGGCTGACCATGGCGATCGTGCGGGCGGGCAGCTCGGTGACGGGAACACCGCCGAGAGTGGCGTGGCCGTGTCCGGGCCGTAGGACGCCGGCGGCGAGCGATGCGACGGTGGTCTTCCCGGCGCCGGTGGAGCCGACCAGCGCGACATGGTGCCCCGGCTCGATTCGCAGGGAGACGTCACGCAGGACGGGTGTGACCCCGTCGTAGCTGAAGCTGACGCCGGTCAGGACGAGGTCGTGCGCTGACGCCGTGGTGACGCCTGCGCGGCGTTCGGTGTCCATGCGGAGGACACCGACGAGGCGGGCGAGGCTGGCTCCGGCGTCCTGGGCCTTGTCGAAGGTGACCATCAGCTGGAGGATCGGGCCGAACAGGCGGTGCAGCAGCAGCGCGGCTGCGGAGACCTCGCCGAGGGTGACAGCTTCCTGGCGTACGAGGAGGAATCCCACCGCCAGCACCGAGCCGAGCGCGGCCAGCTCTGCCCCGTTGATGCGTCCCACGAACCGGGTGTAGAGGGCGAACACGCTCATCGAGATGTCTCGGGCGCGTGCGGAGGCGCCGGCGATGCCGGCGAGGTGTCGATCCTCCAACCGGTAGGCGTGCACGGTGCGGATGCCCTGCACGCTCTCGACGAACTGCTGGGAGCGATGAGCGATGGCGACCCGTTCAGCCGCGTAGGCGGGAGCGGCCCGGGGGAGGTACCAGCGTGCTCCCAGCACGTAGAGCGGAACGGCGCCCGCGCCGGCCAGCCCGAGCCGCCAGTCGATGCCGAGGATCGCGGTGAGGCTGATCGCCGCCAGGAGCAGCGCGGAGATCATGGTGGGTAGTACGTCGGAGACGGCCCTGTCGATGGCGCTGATGTCCGCGCCGACCCGCGAGATCAGGTCGCCCCGGCCCGCCCGGTCGAGCACCGCCACGGGCAGGCGCAGCGCGGTGTCCACGGCGCGTTCGCGCAGGTTGGCGAGGATCCGTGCGCCCAGCCGGCGGACGAAGTGGGCACCGGCGCCGGTGGCCAGGCCGCCGACGACCGCGGCGATCACGATGGTCACGGCGATCGGCACGAGGGCTGTGGTGCCGCCGCCGGCCTGGATGCGGTCGACCAGCAGGCCGAGGGCGTAGGCGGGAACGATCGAGGTGCCGGCGGCGAGCAGTCCGACGAGCAGCGTGATGCCGGTGGCCCGTTTGCGGGCTCGCAGTTCGGCGCCGAGCCAGGCTCTGCTCTCGCGTGGGCTGGCCACGGGCAGGATCGGGTTGGTCATCGCAGCACCGCCCGGCGGTATCTGTCGTCGTGCGTGACGAGTTCGGCGTGTGAACCCTCGGCGGTGACACTGCCATCTCCGATGAACACGACCCGGTCGGCGGCGGCGAGCAACGCTGGGCTGCTGGTGATGATGACGGTGCCGTAGCACGCGTCCGGTCCGTGCCGCAGCGCGCGGATGCCGTCGGCCATGGCCTGCTCGGTGACCGCGTCGACGGCGGTGGTCGGATCGTGCAGGACCAGCAGCGGTGGTCTGGCGAGCAACGCGCGGGCGAGTGCGATGCGCTGGCGCTGGCCGCCGGACAGGTTCGCGCCGCGTTCGGTGACCGGCATGTGCAGACCGTCCGGGTGCAGGTGGGCCACCTCGTCGGCGGCAGCGGCGCGCAGGGCTTCGGCGAGTCGTCCGGTGTGGTCGTCGTGGATGGCGATGTTCGAGATGAGGGTGCCGGTGAACAGGTCGGTGCGGTGCGGTTCGGTGTGCAGCAGGCGGCGCGCCCGGCCACGGTCCACGGTGTCCAGCCGTCCTCCGCCGAGCAGGATGTCGCCCTCGTAGGAGTCGGGGACCGCCAGGACGCACGCCAGTGCTTCGGCGTCCGCCGGGCGGTCGGCCACGACGCCGACGAACTCACCGGGGCGGACGTGCAGGTCGAGGCCGGTCAGTGAACCGTAGGTGACGTCGGTCAGGCGTAGGTCGTGCTCGGTGCCGCCGGGTGTGGCGGTGGGCGGCGGCAGTGTCACCCCGGCCTGGGTGACGGCGGCCACCCGGTCGGCTGCGGCGCGCGCCGCGGCGGTCCAGCTGGGTACGACCGAGAGGACGCCGAACGGCTCGATCAGGAACTGTGCGGAGCCGATGACCGTGATGAACTGGCCGACAGTGATGCGGCCGGTCAGCGCGAACCAGCCCGCCGTGATCGCGATGCCGCCGGTGAGCAGGGCGCTGAGGGTGGTGGCCGCGCTCAGGTAGCCGTTCTGGGTTCGGGAGGCGCGCAGTGTGGCCGTCAGGGAGTGGCGGCTCACCTGGCGGTAGCGTTCGGCGCCGGTGTCCTGGGCGCCGATGCCGCGCAGGGGGCGCAGGCCGGTCACCAGGTCCGTGGCGAGGGCGGTGGCCCTGCCGGCCTGGTCCTGCTGTTCCTTGACGCGCCTGGCGATGAGCGGTGCGGTGAGGTTGAGGACTGTCAGCACGATCGGGATGGCGACCAGCACGGTCAGTCCGAGCGGTGCCGAGATCAGCAGCAGTGTGACCGCGCTGACCGTGACCGCCACCAGCGCACTGGTGATCCGGGGGATGTGGTCGAGCAGGTAGGAGGTGTAGTCGGCGTCCGTGGTCGAGATGGCGAGCAGGTCGCCGGTGGGTCGGTCGGTCCGGAGCACGCGTGGGTCCAGGACCTTCGCCGCCACCTCCACCCGCAGCTGGTGGCCTTCCTCGGCGATGGCCCGTTGCAGGTGTCGAGCGCCGTAACGGTACGTGACGATCAGGACGAGGTAGACCAGCGCCAGGACCGTGATCCAGATGAGTAGCGCGCTCGGTTCGCCGGTGGCGACGGCCCGGTCCACGACGAGCCCGATGAGGACCGGCACCAGGGCTGCGCAGAGCTGGTAGACGCTGGCCAATGCCGTTCCGGTCCAGAGGCGTCGCCCGTTGCGGGCGACCGCCCGGCGGAGGAGAGCGGTTCCGGGACTGGACTTGCTCACTTCCTCGTACCCCCTTGTGACCTGCACCGGAACGTGAAGCACCTTACGGGCCCGGTTAGGAAAGGCTTACCTTACGACGCGAGTTGGAGTACTTCACCATGCGCCTCTCCCGGACCACCCCGGTCTCGCCGGCGGCGTTGCTCGTCGCGCAGGTGGCCGTGAACGTCGGCGCGTTGCTGCTCGCCTGCGGCCTGGCCTGGCTCGTGGCGGCGACCGTGTTCGACGTCCCGCCGCCCGGTAACGCGGTCGGCTTGGTGCTGGCGTTCACGCTCGGGGCGGGCGCGATGTGCGCCGTCGCGCTGCTCGTGGCGGCGGTCACGCCGAGCGCCCGGGCCTCGTCAGGGGTCGGCCAGCTGATCTACTTTCCGATGTTCTTCGCCGGGGTGTGGACGCCCGGACCGCAGATGCCGGACATGGTGAGGAAGATCGCCGACTTCACGCCGTGGGGGGCCGCGTCCCTGGCCGTGCAGGACGCCTGGGCGGGCTCGTGGCCCACGCTGCTGCACCTGGCCGTGATGGTGGCGTTCACCGTGGTGCTGGGTGGGTTCGCGGCCCGTCACTTCCGCTGGGAGTGATCCGCCGTCGGAGGTCAGGCGGGCGCAGCGACGTCCCCGACCCCACCGATGGTCGGGGAAGGCGGGTCGAGCACCACCGCGGCGGGAACTCACGGCCTCCAGTGGGAGGAGACATGGCCGCCAGCAGGGACGTCTACGTTTCCGATGCCTGGTCTCGCCTGTTGCCTGCCGGAACGGCACCGCGGGATGTTCGGTGCCGGACGTGATCGACCAGGTCTGGTACTCGGGGTCGTTGGTAGGGGTGTCAGGCTTCTGAGTCGTCGTGGTTCTGTCAGCCGTCGCACCCGTTGGATCCGCTGATGATCGAACCGCCGCTGGTCACTCGCTCGTCGTCACGGTCCGGCTTCCCGGCACGACACCGTAAGACCATCGCAGAACGGGCCACCGAGCGGGTCCGCGAGCCGGCCAGCACGGCGCGATCAACGAATTCTGGGTACGGGTACGGATGGCAGACCCGGCCGCCCACCACCAGACTGTTGGTCATGCGTGTGCGGATGACGATCGTCCTCGCCGTGGTCGGGCTGAGCGGGCTGCTGACCACTGGCTGCTCCTACCGGGAGAACATCTGCGGTGATGGTGAGTACCCGGTGATCGCGGTCGGCGGCCAGGGCGGCAGCGCCTGCATCCCGGACGACGAGGAGCCGACCGCCCCGTACACCCGCTATCCGGCGGGCAAGGTCCCGAAGCACGTCGACGACGAGTGGGACGTCTACTGGCGCACCCACGGCATCGACGCGAACGGCGCCATCGTCGAAACCTCGTAGCCGGTCAGGACGCGGGCGGCATCCCCCTCGCCGCGACCCTGACCTCAGGTAACCGCCACACAGATCTACGCCGACCGGGGCTACGACTACGACTGCTACCGCCGCGAGCCACGGGCATCACCCCGTCATCGTCCGTCGCGGCGTCGGACACGGCTCCGGCCTCGGCACCCGACGGTGGGTCGTCGAGCAGACCATCACCCTGCTGCCCTGGTTCCGCCGCCTACGCATCCGCTGGGAGAGCCGCGACGACATCCACGAAGCCTTCCTCGCCCTCGCCATCATCTGCTGGCGCCGACTCCAACGCTCACAGGGTCAGGAGTTGTCAGCACTCCAGCCGAGACAGTTCCCGCAGCGGCTTGGGTGGGGGCGAGGCGTACACGGAAGGGGCACCCGCCCGCCAGGCAGGTGCCCCGTCGCGAACATCCGGGTCCAGTGACTACCGGAAGGTGACGTCACTTCTGTTGACCTTGCAGTTGGCGTCGTTCCAGCCCTCACCGAGGTAGCTGGGTTCGCTGCCCTTGGGCACACCCTTGTACTTGCCGCAGATGGTGGCTGAGCCGATGACGACCACGCGAGTGATCGTCGCGGTGTCGTTCCAGTTGCTGTTGATGCCGGCGAGCATGTCGATGTCGTCGACGAGGACGTTGTCGATGCGCACGTGGCGGGTGTGCGAGGTGGTGCAGTTGCCGCAGCCGCGGTACAGCTTGCCGGAGCCCTTGAGGTAGAAGCCGGAGATGCTGAGCGTGCCGTTGCCGTTGTGCTGGAAGGTCTTGTCGCTGCCGTTGCGCGCGCCGCCACCGATGACGTAGGAGGTACCGCCGTTGGTCTGCTTGAAGGTGGCGGCGTCCTCGCCGATGTCGTTCCACCACACGTTGCGCAGCGTGCAGGTGCCCTCGCAGTGCACGCCGTCACCGGCGGGTGAACCGAGGATGACGTTCTGCAGCGTGCCACCGTTGGCGATCTTGAACATCGGGTCCTGCGACTCGCCCTGCCCACCGTCACCGATGCAGCAGTAGGTCTTCATCCCGCCGTCGAAGGTGCCGGTGACGCTGACCGTGCCCGAGATGCTCACCGAGCCGGCCGACGACGGCCACGCGCCAGTCGGCGTGCCTGGATTGCCGGTCGGGCTGGGCGTCGGACTGCTGGTGGGGCTAGAGGTCGGACTGCTGGTGGGGCTACCGGTCGGGCCGGGGGTCGGGGTCGACCCGCCGCTGGAGTACGTCTCGAACTCGGCGATCCGCGGGGTGCCGGACCCGCTGGTGATGACGAAGGAGATCTTCTTCAGCGACGTCGAGGAGAAGTTGATGGTGCTCGGGGCGCTGCTGCCGCTGGCCAGGACGGAGCCCGTGTCGTGGTTCTTGAGCTGCCAGCCGCTGATCGCGCCGCCGCCCGAGGCCTGCACGATGACGGCCGAGGACACCGTCGTGGCGCTGCCCCACTTGACCGAGACCGTGCCGGTCGAGCCGCTCGGCGACCAGTAGGTGCTGGCGTTGCCGTCTATGACGTTGCCGAAGCTGGTACCACTGGCCTTGCTGGAGCCGTCGGCACCGGCGCCGAGGCTCAGGTTCGTGGCGGCCGAGGCGTTGGGAACCTGCAGCGCCAGCGCGGCGACGGCACCTGCGACCACAGTGGCACCGCCGGCCAGCCACCGCGTGGCGACTTTGCGTCTCATCCGATTTCACCTTTCGAGTATGAGCATCTTGCACGGGAAAGCGCTTTCCGGCAACCATAGAGACTGGCCGATGATGAGGCAAGGGTCACAGACGATCTATCCGTTTTATCCAATACAGCCCGGTGGCCTCCGGGAGTCACCGCTTTGTGAAGTAGGAACCTGTCAAGCGCCCGCCGAGCCGACCTGCGGGCCTCGGCGAGATGATCTGAAGCAGCCAGGAGTCCGGCGAGCCCACCGGCATGTACGCGCTCGTGCTGCTGACCGGCGGTATCGGCATCGCGCTCGACACGGCGGCCCGCCTGGCCGAACGGCGGCTGCTGCACTGGCATCCGGCTGGACCTGATCGACGAGTACAGGATGCTCGTCCATCCCAGGATCGCCGGCCACGGCCCGACGCTGCACCAGGGCGGTCTGCCCGGCACCCGCCACCTCGAGCTGCTTCCGGCGGAGCCGCTCCGCAACGGCGCGGTGGCCATGCACTACCGCCGCGCGCGCTGAATCACGGGAGCCCATCGCCGCCAGCTCACCGGCAGCGCGCCGTCCTCCTTGCGCTCGCCCGCCGACGCCCCCAGGACGGGACCCGAACCCCGGACATCGATCGTGGCCCGATGATTCCGCGCCGCGGAGTGAGGCAGAAGACCCTCACCGTGGGCCGACCAGGGACATGCCGAGGTGCGGTTGCGCCGTGAACGCCCTACCGGGCTGACGTCGCCGTTCTGCCGCGAGCGAACCCGCTTGTCGTGTCGCGACGCGCTGCGGAGGATCGGTGGATGGATCTCCTCACCGCGGAACGGCAACTCCAAGCCGCCCAGCGCGCCGCCGACGTCGACTCTCTCGACGCGCTACTGCACCCGCAGGTCGTGGGTGCCGGAGCGGACGGCACGGTCTTCACGAAGGAAGACGACCTGGCGAGCTACCGCTCCGGTGCACTGCGCATCACCAGCCTGGTGGAGGAGTCGCTCGACGTTCAGGAAGACGGTCAGACCGGGATGACTCGCATGGTCGCTGCGGTGGATGCCGTTCAGGGCGGTGCCGCTATGTCCGCGCGGCTGCGCTACACCCGACTCTGGGTGCGTGAGGACGGCAACTGGCGGGTGCTGGCCGCCACCTTCGTCCCGGTCTAGTCAGCCTCTTCAACTGCCCGGTACCGGGCGCTCGAGGAGATGGAGGACGAGGACGGAGTGGTCACGGTGGCCACGGATGAGGCCCGCGAGGTGGTTCAGGCCGCGGGTGGCCAACAGAATCGCGACCCCGGGTCCCACCTGGCCGTGACCTGCACCGTCACGATGAAGATGGTTCATGGAGAGACACTCCGCCCTGGGCCCCAGAGAGACGCCCGTCTGAGCCCCGTTTCCATGACCGACAACATTCGATCATGAAACACGCCTTATGGTCGCCGCTCCACGTCGATGTGCGTCGAGACCTGGCTCTGGTGAGCCCACGGCGTGCGGTATCTCCAGAACGACACCACGAGAATCAGGCTCAGCACCGCCGCGCCGCCATCTGTCATCCAGGTGGGCAGAAGGCCGACCACGCCGAAGCGATCTCGTGTCACCTCGAACACCTCCGGCGGGATGACGACCACGCCGGCCGCCTGCGTCACGTTGACCAGTAGTGCCAGCCAGAAAACCCATGCGCGTCCGCTCGGGGCCAGCACCCCGAGAGCGTTACCGACCATGTAGGCGCAGCCCACGAGGCGGAAGCCGAGAAGGAAGGCAGGCGCGTCAGTGGATGCTTGCGGGCTGGGAACACCCGCGCTGCGCATCATGTCGATGATGGCCTGCTCGTCGATGATGACGAAGTTCTGGATGGCGGTGCCGATGGCGAAGACGACCGAGCAGGCAAGGACGAATGTCTGCAGTGGCGACGTCCACCGAGTCGGAACTCGGCGTGCTACTTCGGGCATGGGGGTGACCCTAGGACTGCTCGCCGAATGGGACATCCGTGAAGGACCGGATGCCTCCCGTAGGGGTCCGCGCGGAGGCAGCGCGCTCTCATGCGGACAGTTCCCGCGAGTCAGGTGGCAACCCCGCCGGATGGGGACGGTTCACCTGTCTGTGGTTGAGCGGGTATGAGGTCGGCGGCGGTGATCGCGTGGTCGCCGGCTCGGATCGTGGCGTGGTGGCGGTTGACGGTCTTCCGGTTCCTCGCACGGTTCGTGCAGGTCGGAGATGCTGACGCACACTCTCTAGAGCGTCCTAGGACGTCGACCTGACTGCTGTCAGGGAAGCTGTTCCTTGTCTGTACGGCCCCACGCTCTTCTGGCACCCGAGCCACCGGTTGAGCTCTTCAAGCGCGCCCACCAGCACCTGAGTACCAGCCGCCACCAGGTGCTCGGCGACGGCGACCGGAGGGTGGCGGACCCAACCCTGCCCGGTGCGCGGCATGACGCATCCACGTCCGCCACCGAGGCCCCTACCCTGCCGGCACCACCAACCGCACCTTGCCCACCGGCCCACCCGCCAGGCGGGTCGCCTCATCAGCCACCCGACGCAGCACCGCGGCCATCACGTCGACCGACTCCACCTGAGAATCGCCGACCGGCACCTGCTCGCCGCGACGTCGGTGCCGGTGCGAAGCGATCCGGGTGTGTCGACGCGGCCCGCCACGCCGCTTGCCCCGTCCGGAAGGACCCGGCCTCGGCCACCCATACCGCGCTCGACAACACCGGCCCACCATCAAGTGTCAGTAGCGTCCACCCGCCGTCCGGGCCAGCGACGACCGCCACCCCACCAGCCTGACCGACGTCGATCGTCAGAAAGTTCCCGCAGGTCGCATGCGAGGTAGTCAAACATGGATGTCTCACTCATGTCACTCCACTTCGACTCCGATGACGGCGTCCCCATGGGCACCTGGCAACGCGATCAGCACGGGCCTGCCTCCCGGTGAACCACGCTGTCGTCGACCGGCTGGCACTCCGGATCGCCCGCCTGCAGCGGAGGCCGCCGCGACCGAAGCGACCACCGAGTACGGCACCCCGACGATTCCCCGCGAGCGTACGCAGCGAAGAACGTCGCCCTGTTCTCGCTGTCCACCCGAGGAGACGGTGGAGTCGGCTCACCGGCAGCTCGCCGTAGGCGTGCAGACGCGCGCGGGCGTACGCGACCTGGAAGGTTTCCTCGACATTTCTGTCTGACCGGCTCGGGCGATCAGCTCTGACGGAGAGGACGCAGGTGGCGGTCGGCCCACTCGGCGAACGGGGTCAGGGGAATGTCGAGGGTGCGCGCGAACTCCGGCCGGGCCGGCTGCCCGGCGACGTTCAGGAACTCGTGGGAGGTGGTGGCCCACGGCGGCATGCCGGCGGCGAGCGCCTCCGCCTCGGTCATGTCGGGAGCGGCGCCGTCGATGCCGAGCGAGTCACCGATGATCTTCGCGATCTCGGTCATCGGCAGGTGGTCGCCGGCCAGTTCGAGTTCGACGCGGTGGAAGCGGTCGGGGTCGGCGATGGCCGCCGCGGCCGCTCGGCCGATGTCGTCGACGGCGATCAGCGACAGGTGGGTCTGCGGCCGGAGGACCGTCGCGAGCCCGCCCGCGATGCCCCGCGGTAGCAGGTAGGCCAGGTCGGGCAGGAAGTTCTCCATGAAGAAGCCCGGCTTGATCAGCGTCCACCGGTCGAAGCCGGCGGCCCGGACGCGGTCCTGCATCCCGGCCTTGGGCATGTAGACGCGCTCCATCGCGGCCCAGCGCCCGTCGGCCCAGCCGGGGGCGTGCTCGTGCTGCCCGGCGCCGGAGACCGACGTGTGCACGAACTGCGGGACCTCCGCGGCCAGCGCAGCCTCGATCAGGTTGACGCCCTGGGCGAGTTCGCTCTCGAAGTCCCAGGTGTCGCCGCGCAGCTCCGGCATCTGCACGGAGAAGACGGCGCGGGCGCCCTGGGCCGCCGGGACCAGCGATGCGGGGTCGCGGAGGTCGCCGGTGACCAGCTCGGCGCCGAGGGCGGCGACCGCGGCGGCCCTGGCGGTAGCAGGGTCACGGACCAGGGCACGCACCGGGACGCCGGCGGCGATCAGGGCGCGCGTGGTTGCTCCGCCCTGCCGGCCGGTAGCGCCGGTGACCAGGACTGGTGCTTGATCTGACATGCATACGCTCCTCGACACAAGAATCGGCGGGGGCCGCCGTTTATGCTTGCTGCTAAGATACGGCGGACCCCGCCGCTTAGCAACGCCGAGGTGAGACATGCGAGCGGACGCCCGCCGAAACTACGAACTACTGCTCGCGGTGGCAGCGGAGGCAGTGGCCGTGCACGGAGCCGACGCCTCCCTGGAACAGATCGCCCGGACCGCCGGGGTGGGCTCCGGCACGGTCCGCCGCCACTTCCCGACCCGGCACGCCCTGCTCGAAGCCGTCTTCCGGGAGCGCATCGACGCCCTCTGCGCCCACGCCGGCGAACTGGCGGGCAACCCGGATCCCCAGGCCGCGCTCGTCGATTTCCTGACCGCGATCACGCGGGCCGCCGCGACGATCCGGGGCTTGGCCGAGGCGCTGAACCGCGGCCGGACCGAAGGCGTCTACTGCGCGTCCGACCAACTCTCCGAGGCGGGCGAGCCGCTGGTTCGCAGGGCCGCCGAGGCCGGAATGCTGGCACCCGACGTCACCTTCACCGACCTGTCGACGCTGGCCACCGGAATTGCCCTGGCCACGGAGAACGACCGCGACCCCGGGGCCACGGCGACCCGTCTGCTCTCGCTGGCGATGACGGGGTTCACGGTGACCCCACAGAAACCCACCCAGCACAGCCCACTCGCGGGACCAAGGCCTGACCACGCCCTCGGGGCCGGGGCCTGGTCGTAAGCCGCAGTTCAGGGAGGCCCGATCCACCTCTACCGCTGTCCTGACTGCGCCCCGCGATCGTTCGGAGTATTCGATTTCCTGGTCGAATTGCTCGTCCTGCGGGAGGTTCCGAGGGGGCGTTGCCGAACTCAGCCGACCGCCTCACCGCTTCCTGCACCCGGCCGCGCCGCGCCCGAGGTACCCCGCTGGCAATCTTGGACAGTTACCGCCCGCACGTGACGGTAACTGTCCAAGATTGACGCGGGACGGTGTCAGCCCTTGACGCAGACCACCTGCTTGAGGTGGGCGACCACGTCGACCAAGTCCTCCTGCTGCGCCATCACCTCGACGATGTCCTTGTACGCGCCGGGGATCTCGTCGACCACCCCCGGGTCCTTGCGGCACTCCACGCCGGCGGTCTGGGCGGCCAGGTCCTCGGTGGTGAAGGTCCGCTTCGCCTGGCCCCGGGACATCCGCCGGCCCGCCCCGTGCGAGGCGGAGCAGTACGCGTCGGGGTTTCCCCGACCGCGCACAATGTACGAGCCGGTGCCCATCGAGCCGGGGATGATGCCCAGGTCACCGGCGCCCGCCCGGATCGCGCCCTTCCGGGTCACCAGCACCTCCACCCCGTCGTAGGTCTCCTCGGACACGTAGTTGTGGTGGCAGGAGATCGGCTCGTCGTAGCGGACCTGCGGCAGCTGCGCCCGGAGCACGTCGCAGAGCAGCGCGAGCATGACGGCCCGGTTACGCCGGGCGTACTCCTGGGCCCACCACAGGTCCCGACGGTAGGCGTCCATCTCCGGGGTGCCGGCGAGGAAGACCGCCAGGTCGCGGTCCGGCAGGTCGGCGTTGTGCGGCAGGCCCCGGGCCACCGCCATGTGCCGCTCGGCGAGTTCCTTGCCGATGTTGCGGGAGCCGGAGTGCAGCATCAGCCAGACCCGGCCCTCGTCGTCGCCGCCCTGCTCCAGGCAGACCTCGATGAAGTGATTGCCGCCGCCGAGGGTGCCCATCTGGTGCTGGGCCCGGTCCTTGAGCTGCCGGACCCGCCGGTCGAGGTCGTCGAAGCGGCCCCAGAAGTCGTCCCAGCCGCGCTGCTCCAGGCCGCGTACCCGGCGCGGGTCGACCATCCGGTCGCGCTTGGCGAAGCCGACCGGGATGGTCGCCTCGATCGCGCTGCGCAGCGGGGCGAGGTCGTCCGGCAGGTCGGACGCGGTCAGCGAGGTGCGGACCGCCGACATGCCGCAGCCGATGTCCACGCCGACGGCCGCCGGGGAGACCGCCTGCCGCATCGCGATCACCGAACCGACCGTCGCGCCCTTGCCGAAGTGCACGTCGGGCATCACCGCGACGCCCTCGACCCAGGGCAGCGCGCCGATGTTGCGCAGCTGCCGCAGGGCCTGCTCCTCGATGGCGTACGGGTCGGTCCAGACCCGGACCGGGGCCCGGGTGCCGGCCAGCGGGGTGAAACTCATGGTCGTCTCCTGTGGGTCGACTGGCGGGGGAAGAGTCGCCGGCCGGGCACGAAAAAGCCGCCCTACCCGGCGGGGGTGGGCGGCGCAGGTGCCGTCACACGGGCGCTGTCACGCGCCGCCACCCCGGGAACGTTGCGGATACCACGCGACGCGGGCACGACGCGCCCGCGCGGGCACCACGACCGGTCCACGCCGGCAGGGGCGTGGTGTGCCGGTACGGGGCAGGCGGGTCACGGTGACTCCCGGGGATCGTCGGTGGACTGTCGTCCACGGTAGGGGCGGGTCGGATGGCCCGCAACAGATATCGCCGGGGGCGGGGATCCGATGGTCCCCGTCCCCGGCGGGGAGACGTCAGCGGCCGCGTTTCGCCCGGTCGATGTCGACCGGCACGGCGGGCGCGCCGTCGACCGGGGCGGGGTCCTCCACGGTCGGCGCGATCCCGGCGGCGGCGATCCGGTCCAGCGTGGCCAGTCCGGCCGGCTCGATCGTGCCGAAGACGGTGTAGTTCGGCCGCAGCGCCGAGTCGGACTGGACCAGAAAGAACTGGCTGCCGTTGGTGTCCGGGCCGGCGTTGGCCATGGCCAGGGTGCCCCGGGCGTAGAGCCGGCGCACGCCGGTCGGATCGGTCGGGGACGGCGGCAGGTCGGTGGGGAGTTCGTCGGCGTACCGGTAGCCCGGTCCGCCCGAGCCGGTGCCGGACGGGTCGCCGCACTGCAACACCTTCAGCGTCGGGTAGGCGGTGAGCCGGTGGCAGGTGGTGTCGTCGTAGAAGCGGTGCCGGACCAGGTGCAGGAAGCTCTGCACGGTGCAGGGCGCCTGCTCGCGGTCGAGCACCAGGGGAATCGGCCCCTGGTTGGTGCGCAGCGTGACCCGGACCGTCCCGCGCTCCGGCGTGCGGCGCGGGTCCGGGGGCAGGGGCACCGGCCGGGCGGCCGGGTCGTCCGGGGTGGCGGTGTACCCGCACGGGCCGGGCGTGGTCCGGGCGGGCTCGGCTGCGGCGGCCGGCACGGCGACGCCCACGGTGCCGAGCAGCGCCCCGGCGACCAGGACGCCGCCGAGCAACCGGGCCCGGACGGGGGCGGCGGATGGTGGTCGGGGGGTGCGCGACACGGGTCCTCCTGCACGACGACGGGCGGAAAGATCGCAGTCTATGGAGTTGGCCCGGGCTTGTCGATGCGACCGGGGCCGGGCGGGGTGCCGACACCGACCCGTCCGGTGACGGATACCCGACACCCGGTGGGCGTGGTGGCCGGTGCGCCCGGCGACGCAGAATCAGCCCGCCGGACCGGGAACGGACGGGAGCGAGCAGCGGATGCCGACACCGAGCCAGAACATGATCGAGCTGGGTATCGCCCAGGAGGGCGCGGCGGTCCTGGCCCGCCCGGCGGTGCCCTTCACGCTTCCCGCCGAGGCGCCGGACGCGCACCGGGTGGTCACCCGCCTGCGCGCCACGATGTCCCGGGTCGCCGCGGTGCACCCGTTCGCCAAGGGGATGGGGCTGGCCGCGCCGCAGCTCGGCGTCGGGCGCGCGGTCGCGGTCGTCCGGGCCCCCGACGGCAGGGAACTGGTCCTGCTCAATCCCCGGGTGGTCGACGAGTCCCCGGAGACCGACGAGCAGTTCGAGGGCTGCCTGAGTTTCTTCGACGTCCGGGGCCTGGTCCGGCGGCCGAGCCGGATCGAGGTGGCCCACCAGGACGTCGACGGGCACCTCACGGTCACCGGCTTCCGCGACGGGCTGGCCCGGCTGGTGGCGCACGAGATCGACCACCTGGAGGGGCGCCTGTACCGGGAGCGGATGCCGCCTGGGGCCGAGGTGGTCCCGGTGTCCCGGTACCGGGGCACCGGGACCGGCTGGTCGTACGGCGCGGCCGGACGAACCGTCGACCAGCGGGCCGCCGAGGGCCGGTGATCGCCGGGCCGGCCGGCAGTGCGCCCGGCGCGGCTCCGGCACCCCGGTGACGTCCGTGGCGGGAGCCGCGCCGGGCGACAGCTCAGGCGGCGTGCCGGTTCGCGAGCGCCCCGCCGGCCTCGACCGCGGCCTCCTCGGCGGTCTTGCGCATCACCGCGGCCATCTCGGAGAACTCGTCGAGGGCCGGGTTCACGCCCACCAGGGTGAACTCGCGCTCGACGACCGTGAGGTCGGCGCCCCAGACGTCGACGAGGATCCGCCGGAGGTAGTCGGTGTTGTGGTCCCAGCCCGCACGCGGGGTGCCCGGCCCGTAGGCGCCACCGCGGGTGGTGACCAGGACGGTCGGCGTCCCGTCCAGCAGACGGGTGCCCTGGGGTGCGCCGGCGAGGGCGAGGTCGAGCCAGGTCTTCGCGTGCTGGGAGATGCCGAAGTTGTAGAGCGGCAGGGCGAACACGGCGCTCGCGGCCTGCCGCAGCTCGGTGGCGAGCCGCTCGGCGGTGGCCAGCCCCTCGCGCTGGGCGGGGCTGCGGTCCCCTTCCGGCGTGAAGCCGCCGGAGATGGCGGCGGCCCAGGCGTCCGCCGGCAGGGGGTCCTGACCGAGGTGACGCCGGACCACCGGAACCTCGGGCCGGGCGGCGGTGAACGTGTCGACGACGAGGTCGGCGAGGGCGCCGCTGGCGGACCGGTCGCCCTGGATGCTGGCGTCGACGCGGAGCAGGGACATACGGATCTCCCGGGGGATGCGCTTGAATGTTCAAGTAAAGGCTACCACCGACTTGAACATTCAAGTCAACGGTAGGATTCCTCCGGTGAGCACCGACCGCACCCACGAGACCACGCCCCCGGCCGACGTGCCGTGGCTGTCGCCTGACCAGCAGCGTGACTGGCGGGCCCTGGTGGACCTGCTGGCGGTCCTGCCGTCGGCGCTCGACGCGCAACTCAAGCGGGACGCGGGCGTGAATGCCTACGAGTACCAGGTGCTCGCCGCGCTCTCCGAAGCGGCCGACCGCACGCTGGGGCTCACCGAGCTGGCCAGCTCGGCCCAGGGGTCACTCTCCCGGCTCTCGCACGCGATCACCCGGCTCGAACGGTCGGGCTGGGTGGAACGGCGCCACCTCGCCGACGGCTGCCGGCGGGCGAAGGCCGTGCTCACCGACACCGGTCTGGCGAAGCTCCAGGAGATCGCCCCGGGTCACGTCCGGGAGGCGCGTCGCCTCGTCGTCGACGTGCTCACCCCCGCGCAACTCTCCGCGCTCGGCGACGCCGCGCGGGCCATTACTGCCGCCGCAGCGGCCGACGCGCCGCGGACCTCCGGGGAGATCGGCGACTGCTGACCCGCACGCATGGCGCGCGACGCCGGACGCGGCAGCGGTGCGATGCCGTGCAGGTGACGGCGGGTGTCGTCAGGGGCGGTTCGTGGAGTGCGGTACGGCGTCGACGACTCCGCGCCCGTCACGGCGACCCCGGGGTGGTCGCCCCGGCCAGTCCCCGGGACCGCAGGTAGTCGTACAGGGCCGCCGAGGCAGCCAGTCGGGCCAGGCTGCGCCGGTGCAGCTCCTGCTCCCGGCGGGCCAGCTCGGCCCGGACCCGCTGCGGGCTGCCGGTGGTGCGCAGTTCGCCGAGCACCGACGCGACGATGTCGAACGGGTAGCCGCCCCGGCGCAGCAGCGCCACGACCTGAGCCGCGCGCAGCTCGGCCTCGTCGTAGAGCCGGTAGGTCGTCCCCCGTTCCCGGACCGGCCGGAGCAGGCCGCGCCGCTCCCAGAGCCGCAGCAGGGACGTCCGGACCCCGACCAGGTCGGCGACCTCGCCGATCCGCACCCCCCGACGACGGGCCGGCACGGTCACCACCGGGCCGGCCACCACGGTGTCGAACGCGCCGAGCACCCGCCGGATCTCGGCGCGCTCCCGGTCCAGTTCGGCGTGCCCCCGGTCGAGCGCCGCCAGTGCCGCACCCTGGTCACCGGCGTGCACCGCGGCCATCACCTCCCGGGTCCGGGCCCACCCGTGCCCCTCGGCCATCCGCCGGACGACCAGCAACGCCTCGGCGTGCGCGGTGGTGAAGACCCGGTATCCGGCGGGGGTACGCGCCACCGGCGGGAGCACCCCGAGGTCGACGTAGTTGCGGACCTGCTGCACCGAGACTCCGACACTCGCCGCGAGGTCCACGGCGCGCAGCCGCGAGGGTTCCACCACCGGCCCACCCTAGCGTCTCCCCCTCGGTTGAGACTTTTCCCTACTTTTTGTCGGCGAACACCGGGGCTGCATCGCGAAAGTCTCAACGTGCCTGTCAATGGGAGAATGTAATCCCGCCAGCTCATCGCGTAGCTCGGGCGGGACGCACCCTGCCCGGAAAGGGTGACCATGCAGCAGTCCACTCGCGCCGCCGACAGCCACGACATGATCGAGGTACGCGGCGCCCGGGAGAACAATCTCGCCGGGGTCTCGGTCGACATCCCCAAACGCCGACTCACCGTCTTCACCGGGGTCTCCGGATCCGGCAAGAGCTCCCTGGTCTTCGGGACCATCGCCGCCGAGTCGCAGCGGCTGATCAACGAGACGTACACCGCCTTCCTCCAGTCCTTCATGCCGAGCATCGGCCGGCCCGACGTGGACGCGTTGCGCAACCTCAGCGCGGCGATCGTCATCGACCAGGAGCGGATGGGCGCCAACTCCCGCTCCACGGTGGGCACCGCCACCGACGCGTACGCGATGCTGCGGATCCTGTTCAGCCGGCTCGGCACCCCGTACGTCGGCACGTCGAGCGCGTTCAGCTTCAACACCCCGGACGGGATGTGCCCGGCCTGCGAGGGGCTGGGCCGGGTCTCCGACGTGGACGTGCACCAGCTCGTCGACGTGGAGCGTTCGCTGAACGACGGGGCGATCACCGTGCCGAACTTCGGCGTCGACTCGTGGTACTGGCGGGTCTTCGCGCAGTCCGGACTCGTCGACCCGGACCTGAAGGTGCAGGACTTCCCGCCGCAGATGTGGCACGACTTCCTCCACCGGGAACCCACCAAGATCAAGGTCGGTGGCAGCACGCTGAGCTACGAGGGGCTCGTGGTCAAGGTGCGCCGGCTCTACCTGACCAAGGACCGGGAGTCGATGCAGCCGCACATCCGGGCGTTCGTGGACCGGGCGGTCGCCTTCGCCACCTGCCCGGACTGCGGGGGCAGCCGGCTGAACGCCGCCGCCCGCTCCGCGCGGGTCGCCGGGCGCACCATCGCGGAGTGCTCGTCGATGCAGATCAGCGACCTGGCGGCGTTCGTGCGAGGGCTGACCGAACCGTCCGTGGCGCCGCTGGTCGCCACCCTCCGGGAAACCCTCGACTCGCTGGTGGAGATCGGGCTGGGCTACCTCAGCCTCGACCGGGAGTCGGCCACCCTCTCCGGCGGCGAGGCGCAGCGGGTCAAGATGGTCCGCCACCTCGGCTCCAGCCTCAGCGACGTCACGTACGTCTTCGACGAGCCGACCGTCGGGCTGCACCCGCACGACATCGACCGGATGAACGACCTGCTGCTGCGGCTGCGGGACAAGGGCAACACCGTACTGGTGGTGGAGCACAAGCCGGAGACCATCGCCATCGCCGACCACGTGGTCGACCTCGGCCCCGGCGCGGGACCGGCCGGTGGACGGATCTGCTACGCCGGCGACGTCGCCGGACTGCGCCGCTCCGACGCGCTCACCGGGCGCCACCTCGACCACCGGGTCACCCTGCGCCCGCAGGTCCGCCCGCACCGGGGCCGACTGGAGATCCGTGGCGCGGACCTGCACAACCTGCGCGACGTCGACGTCGACATCCCGCTCGGCGTGCTGACCGTGGTCACCGGGGTCGCCGGCTCGGGCAAGAGTTCCCTGATCCACGGCTCGCTGGCCGGCCGGGACGGCGTGGTGGTCGTCGACCAGTCCCCGATCCGGGGGTCCCGGCGCAGCAACCCGGCCACGTACACCGGGCTGCTCGATCCGATCCGGGCCGCGTTCGCCCGGGCGAACGGGGTACGCGCCGCGTTGTTCAGCGCCAACTCCGAGGGCGCCTGCCCGGCCTGCAAGGGCATCGGCCTGATCTGGACGGACCTGGCGATGATGGCCGGGGTGGCGTCGGTCTGCGAGCAGTGCGAGGGCCGACGGTTCACCCGGGAGGTGCTGGCCTACCGGTTGCGCGGCAAGAACATCAGCGAGGTGCTCGGGATGTCGGTCAGCGAGGCCCGGGACTTCTTCCCCGCCGGGCCCGCCCGGGTCATCCTCGACCGGCTCGCCGACGTCGGCCTCGGCTACCTCGGCCTCGGCCAGCCGCTCACCACCCTCTCCGGCGGCGAACGGCAGCGACTCAAGCTCGCCATCCAGATGGCCCAGCGGTCCAGCGTCTACGTGCTCGACGAGCCCACCACCGGCCTGCACCTCGCCGACGTCGACCAGTTGCTGGCGCTGCTGGACCGGCTGGTCGACGGCGGCGACACGGTGGTCGTCATCGAGCACCACCAGGCGGTGATGGCGCACGCCGACTGGCTGGTCGACGTCGGGCCGGGAGCCGGGCACGACGGAGGGCGGGTGGTGTTCACCGGTACCCCCGCCGACCTGGTGACGCGGGGCGAGACGGTGACCGCCCGACACCTGCGCCGGTACCTCGCCCGCTGACCGGGCCACCGGACGCACGTCGCCCCGCCGGACCGTCCGGTCCGGCGGGGCGAGGTGTGCGGACGCCTCAGCTCGCGGCGCCCGTACCGACGCGGTTGCGCCGCCGCAGCGCGAACGTCGTCAGCAGCAGTGCCGCGCCGACACCGACCAGACCTCCGCCGACCTTGAGCGGGGTCTCCAGGCTGCTGCCGGTCACCGGCAGCGGGTCCTTGCCGCCGTGGTGCGGCTTCAACACGGTCAGGACCGCGCTGGCGGTACGACCGGAGGTCAGACCCCGTGCCGTGATGGTGATCTTCCCCGGGTGGCGCGGACGGAAGGCGAACTCGAAGAAGCCGTCCACGTCGGCGCGGATCCAGAACACCTGCCGCGCCCCGTGGTGCGAACCGTCCCACGGGCCCTTGCCCGGCACGTGCTCGGGCGGGTTCTCCCCGCCGGGCTGCGGCTGCTCCTCGCGGTGGAACGCCACCGGAGCCAGCGCCACGGTGCTGCCGTCGCTGCGCCGGGCGTCCTGTCCGGGCACCCCGGCGGCCAGCGGACCGGTGGTGATGGTGATCTCCACGAGTTCGCGGGAGCCGAAGCCCCGGCCGGTCACCGTGGCGATCTCGCCGACGTCCACGGTGCTCGGCGAGACGGTCAGGGTCGGTGCCGGCGGCTGGTAGGGCGGCGGCTGCGGCTGGGACAGTGCCGCCCCCGCGGCGGTCGGGGTGGCCGCCACGGCCAGACCGACCGCGATGGTCGTGATGATGCGGGATAGCCGCATGATGGGTCCTTCCTACTGGTCACAGGGTGACGCGGTTTGGATGTGGGTGTTCCAGGGAGTGGCGGTGGGGGTGAGCCGCAACGCGGCCCCACCGGTTCCGCTCCGGTCGGTCAGCAGCACGACCTCGAGGTCCCGGGTCTCCCCGGGTCCGATGTCGACGGTGGCGACGGAGACCTGACGGCGGCGCTCGGTCCCGCTGCCGAGCGACGTCTCGACGCCGTCCAGCCGGGCCCGCACCACCGATCCGCCCGCCGGGCTGAACACGTAGACCAGGGTCCGGACGACGTACGGGTCGCCCGGCCGGTTGACGCCCAGCACCGACGGCGTGAGCCCGGACCTCGGCGCGGTGGAGCGCAGCGACATCCTCAACCGGAGTTCGCGCCGACCGTCGGGCCGGCACGTGCCGACCGTCAACTCCGCGCTCGGTCTCAGGTAGTAGCCGAGCTTCGTGCCGCTGCCGTCGTTGAGGAAGACGCCGACCGTCGACTCGGGCTCACGGTCCGGAAGCACCCCGGTCAGCCGGCTGTCGCCGAGTGACCGCTGTTCCTCCGGGTGCGCACTCCAGAACAATATCCGGCTTTCCGTAATAGACCGGTTGAATGCCGACAAAACCGCCTTCGGGGCGACGGGCCTGCTGAGGAGGGTCTCGAACACGGCTGCCGCCGAGCTGGCGAAGAACTCGTCCTGGCGACGCAGGTCGAGCGTGAGATAGCTCTCCGACAGCAGGGACCGGACCACGTTGTCCCGGGTCAGCCGGCCGAAGTTGGGCACCTCGACCGGGCCGGTGGCGGCCAGCAGGTAGGACAGCGCGACCGGATCGGTGGCCAGGACGCCGTCGACGGCATCGCCGCTACGACGGCGGTACATCTCGTGGTAGAGCGCGGCGGCGGTCGGGAAGTGCGGGGTCAGGTTCACGTCCGCCGGCCAGATGCCCGGCAGCTCGGTGTAGAGGCCCCGCATCTCCGGGCTGACCCCCGGCAGCGGCGGCAGGAAGTGGCCGAGCTGGCCCGCCGTGCCCTGCCGGACGAGTCGGACCCGTCCCCGCTCGGCCCGGACGACCGCGTAGGCGCCGAACATGCCACCGGTCGCGCGCAGCTCGGCGAGGTTCTGGGAGACCAGCAGGTAGTCCCGCCCCTCGGTGACGCCGAGCAGCGGGGGTAGCAGCGTGGCCCCCCGGCTGACCGCGTCGGTGACGCCGGCCAGGCGGTCGACCTCGCCGCGCAGGTCGGCCACGGCCGCACCGACCGGCCCGGCCAGGCCGCCGGCGGGCACCCGGGCCAGCCGGGTTCGGGCCTGCCGGACGACGCCGGCGGCAGCGGTCAGCTCCCGCTCCGCCGCGCGCAGACCGGCCAGGTCGAGCCGGCCCTGCCGGGGCAGGAGGAGGTCCAGGTCGACACCGAGCAGCCGGGGGAACGCCTGCCGGGCCAACTCGTCCACGGTGACCGCCACCTGGCGGACCGCCGTGAGGTCGTCGCCCGCGAGGGGCGCCCGCCGGCCCAACGCCCAGCCGGGATCGTCGGTCGCCCGCCGGGCGGCGGCGGCCCGCTCCTGGAGTGCCGCGAGGGTGTCCCGGCCGCCGTCGACGTCCCCGCCGACCACCTGCGCGCTCAGCTCACGCGCCAGATCGGCCGCCGCGAGCAGGTGGTTCCGGGCCTGCCAGGCCCGGAATCCGACCCAACCGCCGGCGACCAGGACCAGCGAGACGACCAACGCTCCGGCCACCGCCGCTCGGCGTAGTCGCCGACGCGCACGACCACGGCGCCACCACGGCGCTCCGCGAGTGGTCATCCGACCTCCAGGCAGGGGAGATGAAAAGCGCTTTCCCATCACTTCTTACCTGGTTTGGCGGGTTGGCGTCGCATTTCGTGCAATATTGGGGAAGATAGGCGGTTCGTGAATCGGCTTCAGCGCCGCGTGCGCCGGGCGGCGACGTCGTAGAGCATCCGTTCGATCCGGTCCACGCCCGCCCGCAGCGACATGTCCCGCTGGTACGCCTCCCGGCCCCGCTGGCCCATCCCGGTGCGCGCCTCGGCCCCGATGGCGGCGGCCAGCCAGAACCGGTCGGCCAGCGCCGCCCAGTCCTCCGGGGGACAGGACAGCCCCGCCCGAGCCCGCTCCACCATCGTCGCGGGATCACCGGCGGCGGCGGCGATGACCGGTGCGGCGCAGGAGAAGGCCGTGGGAAGCTCCACGGGCACCACCCCGCGCAGCTCGGGCAGGTCCCGCAGCGCCACCAGCTGGTAGTCGGCGGCCGCGTGCAGGTCGGCCAGCTGCGCGGGCGAGCGCGGTTCGACGAAGCGGACGTTGCGCACCCCCCAGTCGGCCACCAGCCCCCGCAGGCGTGGCTCGTCCACGCCGGAGCCGACGAGGAGCAGGTCCGTACGGTCCGGCACCGCGGCGGCCGCCCGGACGGCGGTCTCCAGCCGTTGCCGATCGCCGATCGGGCCCGTGTGCATCACCACGCAGCGCCCGGCACCGCCGACCAGACGGCGGGCGGCAGCGCTCGGCCGGACCGGCCGGAAGATCCGTTCGTCGGTCCAGGGCAGCACCAGCCGCACCCGGGACGGATCGGCACCGGCGGCGGTCACCAGCTCCCGCATGGACGGGGCGCTCACCGCGACCAGGTCGGCCTCCCGCAGGAGCCGGCGCAGGACCGTGGCGGTCCCCTCGCCGCCGGGTTCCCCGGCCAGTTCGGCACGCGGCGTGAGGTCCTGCACGTGCAGCAGGGCCGGCACCCCGGGCAGCGCCCGCCGCAGCGCCGCGGCGGCGAGGGTGACCGCCGGCGACTGGCACACGTGCAACGCGTCGATCCCGGCCAGGAACCGGCGTCCGGCCAGCGCGGCGGCGGCGGCGAAGGTGAGCTGACCGGCCAGCCGCGCCCGGGGGGAGACGTCGGCGGCGTAGCGCGGCACCCGCCGCACGGTCAGTCGTTCGCTGCGGGTCTCGTACCACCAGCGCTGCCGCCACCCCGGGTGGATCCGGCCGCCCGGGTGGTGCGGGAACCCGGTCAGCACCCGCACCTCGTGACCCCGGGCGGCCAACTCCTCGGCCAGGCTGCCGGGCAGGAACGCCGGTTCGGGCGGGAAGTGGTATGTCAGGACGCCGATCCGCACCGGGACACCTCCGTCCCGCCCGTCGGCGCGGCACCCGGGCGCACCGGGTGGCCCACCGCATACGATGCCGTCACCCCCTCACCCGATCGCCGGCCGCCACCCGACACCGCCGGCGCCAGGACGTGCCGTGAACGAGGGGCCACGATGACCGAGCAGGTGCTGTTCGTCTGCCACGCCAACCTGTGCCGGTCGCCGATGGCCGAGCACCTCGCCCGGCGGACGCTGGAGCGGTGGCCGGTGGCGGTGGCGAGCGCCGGTACCGAGGCCGTCACGGGGCGGCCGATCCATCCGTACGCGGCGGTCGTCACCGCCGCCCGGGGCGTGGACACCAGCGGATTCCGTAGCCGACGGTTGTCGGCCGACCACCTCACCGAGGCCACCCTGGTACTGACCGCCACGCGGCGGCAGCGCTCGTTCTGCGTCGGACTGGCCCCGGCGACGGTGCACCGGACGTTCACGCTGCGCCAGTTCGCCCGGCTCGCCGCGGCGGCCGACCCGCCGCCGAGGGCGACGGGTCGGCCGGTGCGGGCGGCGGTGGAGGCCGCCGCCCGGGCGAGGAGTCGACTGCAACCACTGCCGGACGCGGACGACCTGGTGGACCCGATCGGCGGAACCGCGGCCGACTTCCAGCGGTGCGCGGAGGAGATCGAGCGGTCGATGACGCCGATCGGGGTGCTCATCGCGGCAGCCGGGTGAGTTCCTGTGCGCCCTGACCGGCACCGGAACGCTTGCTCGCGCCGTGCCGGGAGCTGGCCCGGTCGGCCGGCACGTTCCGGCGGTCCGCAGCCAGCCGGTACGCCTCGTACTGGTACGCGTCGACCTTCGCCACCCGGGCCATGTTCAGCACGCAGCCGAGGGTGCGCACCGACACCGAGTGCAGCGCCTTCGCCGCCCGCGCGACCTGGTTGCGGGACGTACGGCCCTGCTGGCTGATCATCAGCGCGCCGTCGGCCTGCACGGCGACGACCACCCCGTCGGTGACCGCCAGGATCGGCGCGGTGTCGATGATGACGATGTCCGCCGACTCGCGCAGCGCCAGCAGCAGGTCCGCCATCGCCTTGGAGCCGAGCAGCTCGCTGGGGTTGGGCGGGTTCGAGCCGCTGGGGAGCACCAGCATCGACCGGTCCCCCCAGGGCTGCACCACGTCGCCGACCTCGACGTCACCGAGCAGCACGTCGGTGAGGCCGACGCCGCATTCCAGACCGAGGTAGTCGGCCACCCGGGGGCGACGCAGGTCCGCGTCGACCAGCAGGACCCGCCATCCCGCCTCGGCCAGGGTGATGGCCAGGTTGCAGGAGAGCGTGGTCTTCCCCTCCCCCTGGAGCGCGCTGGTGACGGCGATGATCCTGGCCGGCTCGTGCACGTCGACGAAGCGCAGGTTGGTCCGGAGTTTGCGGACCGCCTCGGCGCGGGCCGAGGTCGCCGCCTCGCCGACGATCAGGGGCTCGTTCCGGGCGACCGGGTCGAAGGGGATCTCGCCGAGCAGCGGGCTGCCGGAGGCACGCTGGAGGGTGTCGCCGTCGCGCAGCCTCGTGTCGATCAGGCCCCGCAGCACGGCCAGCCCGATGCCGGCGAGCAGCCCGAGCAGTCCGCCGAGCATCAGGTTGCGGTCCATGCGCGGAGAAACCGGATCGGTGCCGACCCGGGGACCGCTGACCACCTCCATCTTGATGGAGGAGTGCCCCTCCGGCGGGGTCTCGACCATCTTCACCAGTTCGGCGAACTTGACCGACACCGCCTCGGCGACCCGCAACGCCCGGACCCGGTCGGTGTCGGTGACGGTCGCCTCGATCAGCACCGTGCCGTTCTGGAGCTTGGCGTCCAGCCGGTCCTGCACCCACTCGGGGGCCAGGCGCAGCGCGGGGTCGGCGGCGACGGTGCGCGCGAGCCGCTCGCTGCGCAGCAGGTCGGCGTAGGACTTCACCCGCTGCTGGAGCCAGAGGTTGCCCTGGTAGGCGTCGGTGACGCCCTGGCTCGGCGTGGTGACGAAGAAGGTCACCGACGCGACGTATCGCGGCTCGGTTCGAACGGTGAACCAGCCGGCCAACCCGAGCGCGACCAGGACCGTGACCAGCAGGATCCACCACTGGCGACGGACGAGCTGGAGGTAGGTACGGAGATCCATCAGGAGCGCCCTCGCACCCCGACCAGAACATGGATGAGCTGCACGAAAATCCCCCAAACAGAATATAAGCCGTGACAGGATGAAGACCGCTCACCGGCCGCAGGAACCATCTCGCCGAATGTAGTCGATGAATCCCCGCAATCGGTCCCATTCCCCTCAATGGGCCACCGACCACTACTAACCGATCTTTGAGGCCATAAAGATGGACCACGCTTCTCCCCCTGAGCCGGAACGTCGGGTGCCGCACCGGGACTGGGTGACCCGGCGCACCGCGACCCTCTCCCTGATCACGTTCGATGTCCTGGCCTGGGTCGCCGGCTTCATGGCCGCCGCCTGGACCCGGTTCGAGTTCGACCTCACCACCCGGTACGCGGTGCTGGTGCTGGTCAGCGCACTGGTCTGCGCCTTGGTGCACACCGGGATCAGCCAGCTCTGGCTCACCGTCGGCGGGCGGCACCCGGTGGGCAGCGCCGACGAGGCGCGCTGCCTGGCGGCGACCGTCACGCTGGCCACCGCAGCGGTCCTGGCAGCCCTGCTGCCGATGGCCGTGCGCCCCGTGCCGGCGACCACCCCGCTGCTCGGGGGCGCCGTCGCCCTGCTGCTCATGGTCGCGGCGCGGGCCGGCTACCGGCATTACCGCGACCGCCGGGACCGGCCCGTCCGGTCGGCCAGCCGGACCCTCGTCTACGGTGTCGACGCGGCGAGCGAGCGGCTGGTCCGCGCCCTGCTCGGCGACCCGCGCAGCCGTTACCTGCCGGTCGGGCTGCTCGACGACGACCCCGACCGCCGGCCGCTGCGCCTGCACGGTCTGCGGGTGCTCGGCGGCCGGGCCGACATCCAACAGGTCGTCCGCCGTACCCGCGCCACCACCGTGATCTTCTCGATGGCCGGCACCGACGCCGACCTGCTGCGCGACGTACGCAGCCGGACGCTGGAGACCGGGGCCGCGTTCAAGGTGCTGCCGCCGGTGCGGGAGCTGCTGGAACGGCCGGTCGCGGTGACCGACGTACGGGATCTGCAACTCACCGACCTGCTCGGCCGGGCGCACCGGGCCGCCGAGCTGACCGTCGAGGGCAGTGGCCTGGCCGGGCGACGGGTGCTGGTCACCGGCGCCGGCGGGTCCATCGGCTCCGAACTCTGCCGGCAGATCGCCCGGTACGGGCCGGAAGAGCTGATGATGCTCGACCGTGACGAGTCCGCGCTGCACGCGCTCCAGCTGTCCCTGTACGGGCGGGCCCTGCTCGACGGGCCGGAGCTGATCCTGGCCGACATCCGCGACGCCGAGGGCATCGCCCGGATCGTGGCCGACCGCCGGCCGGACGTGGTGTTCCACGCCGCCGCCCTGAAGCACCTGACCCTGCTGCAACGGCACCCCGGCGAGGCGGTCAAGACCAACGTCATCGGCACCCTCAACGTGCTGGAGGCGTGCCGGGACGTGGCGCGGTTCGTCAACATCTCCACCGACAAGGCGGCCCGCCCGACGAGCGTGCTCGGCTACTCCAAGCGGGTGACGGAACGGCTCACCGCGCACCACGCCCGGCACCTGGGGACGGCGTTCCTGAGCGTCCGGTTCGGCAACGTGCTCAGCAGCCGGGGTTCCGTGCTCAACGCGTTCCGCGCCCAGATCGAAGCCGGTCAGCCGATCACGGTGACCCACCCGGACGTGACCCGGTACTTCATGACCGTGCAGGAGGCGGTGCACCTGGTCCTGCAGGCCGCGAGGATCGGTCGGGGCGGCGAGGCGCTCGTGCTGGACATGGGGGAACCGGTCCGGATCGCCGACGTGGCACGCCGGCTCGCCGCGGAGGCCCCGCACCCGACCGAGATCGTCTTCACCGGGTTGCGGCCCGGCGAGAAGTTGCACGAGGACCTCTTCGGCCCCGACGAGGCCGACACCCGTCCGCTGCACCCGCTCGTGTCGCACGTGCCGGTGCCGGCGCTCGCGCCGGAGGAGTTGCACACCCTGGACCCGTATGCGGACCCGGAGGAACTGGTGAAGCGGCTCGGCGCGCTCTGCGCACCGGACCCGGTCGGACGGGAGCCTTCCGCCGCGCGGGTGGGTCCGCGTCCCCGCGCCCTGCCCGGGTGAGCCGCCCGCCGACGCCCACGGTGAGCAGCGTCCCAGTGTCTCCGGTCGCCGGTTCCGGCCCCGATCGGTAAGGTCGGAGCCGGTGTGCCGGGAAGTCTGGTCGGCGATGGCCCTGCCGACCCCGGACCCCGAGACGAGTCACGCCGATGAGCCACCGCGTCCCCCCGCACCCGGACGACGAACGCCGCCTCTTCACCCGTAGTTCCTCCTGGCCGGAAGCCCGTTTCCTCGGCAACGTCCTGCGCACCGAGACGGTGGGCGGCGGCCTGCTGCTGTTCGGTGCGGTCCTCGCCCTGATCTGGGCGAACTCCCCCTGGTCGGACTCCTACGCCGCGCTCGGCACGTGGGTGCCCTGGTCCGGCGGGAAGGCCCTGCACCTCGACCTGAGCCTGGCCACCTGGGCGGCCGACGGCCTGCTCGCCGTCTTCTTCTTCGTGGTCGGTCTGGAACTCAAACGGGAGTTCGTCGCCGGTGAGCTGCGCGACCCCCGGCGGGCCGCGCTGCCGGTGGTGGCCGCCGTGGGCGGCATGCTGGTGCCGGCCCTGTGCTACGTCGGGGTCATACTGGTCACCGGCACCGACGGGCTCCGTGGCTGGGCCATCCCGGTGGCCACCGACATCGCGTTCGCCCTGGCCGTCCTGGCGGTCATCGGCTCCCACCTGCCCCAGGGGCTACGGGCGTTCCTGCTCACCCTGGCGGTGGTCGACGACCTCCTCGCGATCGTCGTCATCGCGATCTTCTACACCTCCGGCTTCAGCCCGCTGCCGCTGCTCGCGGCGCTGCTGCCGATCGGCGCGTTCGCCCTGCTGGTCCAGCGGCGCAGGACCTGGTGGTGGGCGCTCGTCCCGCTCGCGGTGGCCGCCTGGGCGCTGGTGCACGCCTCCGGGGTACACGCCACCATCGCCGGGGTGCTGCTCGGCTTCACCGTCCCGGTGCTCGGCGGGGGCACCGGCCCCGGCCTGGCCGAACACCTGGAGCACCGCTGGCGGCCGGTCTCGGCGGGCTTCGCGGTGCCGGTGTTCGCGTTCTTCGCCGCCGGCGTCTCGCTGCGCGGTACCGACCTGGGCGGCCTGCTCACCGATCCGATCGTGATCGGCATCGCGGCCGGGCTCGTGTTCGGCAAGACGATCGGGGTGTTCGGTTCGACCTGGCTGATGGCCCGGTTCACCCGCGCCGAACTCGACAGCGAGTTGAGCTGGTCCGACCTGCTCGGCGTCGCGTGCCTGGCCGGCATCGGCTTCACCGTGTCGCTGCTCATCGGCGAGCTGGCGTTCGGCGCGGGCACCGCCGCCGAGGACAAGGTCAAGACCGGCGTGCTGGCCGGCTCCCTGATCGCGGCCGTGATGGCCTCGGTGCTGCTGGTCCGGCGCAACTCGGTCTACCGGCGCATCGACGAACGGGACCGGCGGGACGACGACCGCGACGGCGTCCCGGACGTCTACCAGCAACGACCGGCCTCCTCGAACTGACCGGACGCCGCTCGTCCCGCCCGACCGGTGCCGGCACCGCTCGCGGGCCGCGACCGGCTTCCCGGGGCCGTACGGCCGTGCCCGACACCGGGACGCACGGCCCCGTCAGCGCCGGCCGGCCCGGATCGGGGCGTGCCGCTCGTCCGGTGCCCGGTCGGCGGTCGTCGCGGAGGCGACCAGAGCCACCCAGAGCAGGCGGCGCAACGCCACGACCGCCGCCGCGCCGGCGAGGGCGCCCCAGCCGGGCGCCCCGCTGAGACGCAGCAGCCCGGCGGCGGTCAGCAGGTCGAGCAGGACCCGCAGGGCGGTACGCCACGAGCCGGAGGTCAGCAGCACCGTCACGGCGCAGACCGACGCTGCCGCGCCGAGCGCGGTGACCGCGAGGCGGATCACCGTGCGGTCCGGCCGGCGGGACCGACCTGCTGCTGCTCCTGGTCGATCTCCCGGCGCAGGAAGTAGTTCAACGCGGTCCGGATGGCGGCGATCGCCGCGAGCTGCCCGATCTGGGGGAACGTCGGGGAGACCGCCGTGCGCAGGATGTCGGCCGCGAGCTGGAACTCCAGCCCCAGGGTGAGGAACCGCCCCAGGGAGAGGCGGATCGGGGTGAACACGGCGGCGCTGCGGTGCCGCACTCCCTCGACCACGAACCGCACCGCCGCCCAACCCGCGCCGACGAAGATGACCACCGCCCCGGCGACCTCCACCAGGGCGACCAGCACCTGGTCGCCCACGCGCAGGATCTCTTCCGGGCTCACCGGCCACCGTTACCCGCCGTCGGGCCCGGTAGTCGCCGCCGGCCCTGACCCGACCGGCGGCCCGCCCGACCTCCGGCACCGGGGCGACACCGTCCGGAGGGCCGACGGTCAGCTGGGCATTCTCGCCCGGAGCCGAGCCAGGGACCGGGTCAGCAGCCGCGAGACGTGCATCTGCGACAACCCGACCTCGTCGGCGATGCGTTCCTGGGTCATGTGGCCGTGGAACCGCATGGCGAGGATCCGACGTTCGCGCTGCGGCAGGGCAGCGACGAGCAGGGACAGCGCGAGACGGTCGTCGACCCTGGCGAACCCGGGGTCGACCGTCCCGATGCGGTCCAGTTCCCGGAGGTCGTCGGCACCGTCGCGCGGCGCGTCCAGGGACACCAGACGGTAGGCCTGCGCGGCGGTGACGGCGGTCAGGATGTCGTCGATGCCCACCTCCAGGTGGTCGGCGAGTTCCCCGGCGCTCGGGTGGTGGCCGTACCGCTGGGTCAGCTCGCCCGTCGCGGCGCGAACGCTGCTGTTCAACTCCTGGATCCGGCGGGGTGCCCGGATCGCCCAGGTGGCATCGCGGAAGTGTCTGCGGAGGGCGCCGAGGATGGTCGGGACCGCGTAGCTGGAGAACGGTGACCCTCGACCCGCGTCGAACCCGTCGACGGCTCTGACCAGGGCGAGAGCCGCGACCTGCGCCAGGTCGTCGTAGGGCTCGCCGCGGCCGGTGTACCGGCGGGCGAGTCGGTTGGCCAGCGGCAGACGGTCTTCGATGATCCGGGCTCGCAGTTCCGCGCGGCGGGGGTCGTCGCTGTTCAGCGCGGCAAGCTGGTGCAGCAACTGTTCACGGGGACCCGATACGTCCGGCAGCAGCGCAAGACGGGGAGGGGTCGGGAGGGGGATGGTCATCGTTGGTCGCCCCTTTACGGGCTGGCGGCGGCGGGACTGACAGCCACCGGGGGCCCGGGCGACAGGATCACCGTACGCCCTGCGGCGGGACAATGCGTTCCGCGAACGGCGAACGTGCCGGCGGCACCGCCCTGAGTCGGCGGTCAGCCGACTGCCCTGGCGCCCGGCCGGCAGCCGGGGGCGTACGATGGGGGTAGTCGCTCGGGACCCCGGTGGCCGACAGTCCGCCGACGGCGGGCGCGCCCCACCAATCGAGGTCCCCCTTCCGGCCCAGCCCACGCAGCACGCCAACCGGTCACGGCACCGGTTGCTCGTCGCAGCACCTCCGGAGCACGACGCCACGTCAACCGCCCGTCAGCGGCTCATGCCTGCGCTGGCTTCCCCCGGCAAGCAGGCATGTCAACCGCACTGTGGAAGGTGGCGGTTCGTGATGACCGCTTCACAGGACCATCGTCGCCCGGCCCCCCTGGTCAACGGCCACCGCGGCCCCGAGACGGTTTCCCGGCACCTGTCCGGTCGACCAGAGGCGAAGCGTTCCCGCCTGGGCGGCCTCTGGGTCGCCGCCGTGCTGTTCGCGTTCGTGTTGCTGCTGCTCCTGATCTTCGTGCTGCAGAACGGGCAACGCGCCAGCGTGTCGTTCCTGGGCGCGCACGGTCACCTGCCGCTCGGCGTCGCCCTGCTGCTGGCCGCGGTCTTCGGCATCCTGCTCGTCGCCCTTCCCGGCACCGCTCGCATCGTCCAACTCCGGATGCTGAACCGCCGTCCCGCCGCCCGGTCCGGTCCGGACCCCGTCGCCCCCACTGCGGACGCCGCCCACGTCACCCCGCACACCCGACGCCAGGAGAGGTGAGCCATGCCCGGCACCGCGCTCGCTCCGTCATCGCTTTCGCAGACCCGACTGGTCCTCGCTCCCACCAGGGACCGCTCGGTCCTCGACGGCGGGTGGTGGCCGCGTTCCTGGGAGCCGGCCGTCGAACTCCCCGGCCTCGTCCGCGCCCTGTCCGAACAGTACGGCCGCATCCGGCACCTCATGCTGAACATCCACACCTGGGACAGCCGGATCCATCGGTTGACCGTCGGCGCGGACACCGTCCGGATCGGCTGGTTCGACTCCCTGGACCCCGCGCTGCTGGTGGCCACCACCGCCAGCGACGGCCAGGTCGACCTGCTCGTCGTACCGCCCGCCACGGCACCTGCGACAGCCGAGCGGGCCCTGGCCGCCGCCGCCGACCCGGCCGACCTCCGGCACGCACCGGACCTCCTCGCCGCCAGACCGCCCCGGCCGGAGGGCGCACCGGCGACCGGCTCCCCGGCGTACGCGGTGTGGGACAACGAGGGCGGCCGTGCCCCTGGTCGGAATCGCGGTAGGACCGACCGTTGATCCCGTGCCGCCGTGCCGCGGCCCGACGAGCCGGCGCACCGGTTACCTGTGGGGCGGCGCGGCGATCGCGGTCACCCCGTGCCCTGCCGCCGAGCCGCCGGGGACGGGGGCACGGTGGTGCACCCGACGGCTACGCCCGCCCTTCGCCTCCCGGTGCTGCGGGCTCGACCATCGCCGAGAGGAGCGCGGCCACCGGCACGGTGGCGAATCCGACCCGGGTGTCGCCGGCCCCGTACGGCAGCCACAGCTCACCGGCGTGGACGAGGCCACCGCAGGAGTAGACGACGTTCGGCACGTACCCGTCGCGCTCGGCCGGGTCGGGTGCCAGGAGCACGCCGGGGAGTTCCGCGAGGACCTTCTCCGGGTGGTGCAGGTCGAGCAGGATGGCGCCGATGGCGTAACGGCGCATCGGACCGACGCCGTGGGTGAGCACGAGCCACCCGGCGTCGGTTTCGACGGGTGAGCCGCAGTTGCCGACCTGGATCAGTTCCCAACCACGGTGGGGGGCGTGCAGGGGGACCGGTGTCTGCCACCGGTTGCCCTCGTCCCGACAGGTCAGACCGATGGTCTCACCGTCGGCGCGGCACAGGGCGAGGTGGCGGCCGTCGACGGTGCGCGGGAACAGCGCGACGCCCTTGTTGCGGACGCCCGGACCGCGCATCGGGGTGATCTCGAAGCGACGCAGGTCCCGGCTGGCCAACGCGCGGGTGGCCACGAACCGACCGTCGTAGGCGGTGTAGGTGGCCCGGTACACCGGCCCGGAGTCGTCGACGAACCTGACGAACCGGGCGTCCTCCATACCGTTGCTCTCCGCCGGGTTGACCGGCCACAGGACCCGTTCGTGCAGCCGGCTGCCGGCGGGAAACGCCACGGCGTAGCTGGCGGCGTTGGTACGGCGCAGGTGTTCGACGGTGCCGGAGGCGGTGCTGCGGGAGAGCAGGTCGGGCGGCAGGCCGGCGATGATCCGTTCGAAGGTGGCCTCGTCGTACCGTTGAGGCAGGGCGTCCAGCACGGTGGCGGAGACCTCGTTGTCGCAGTCGTCCTCGGTCAGTCCGGCGGCGAGCAGGTCCCGGCGGTACCGTACGGCGGTCCGCTGCCCGACGACCAGCGGGCCGGACCGACCGGTGACGGCGAGGCGGCGGCCCGGTCCGAGCACGGCGCTGGCGAACCCGATCGACGACAGGTGGCCCTCGCCGATCTGACGCAGACTGATCGCGACCCGCAGTTGGCCCGGTTCCAGATCGGCCTGGTCGGGGTGGACCACCATCGACGGGTTGCACAGCGCGGCGGCCTCGACGGCGTACTCGTGACTGAAATAGGCACCGACCAGCAGACGGGTGGTGGGGGCATGGTCGCCCGGCCGGGCGGCCCGGTGCCGGACCAGGTCGTAGTGGTGGTGGAAGGTCTCGGCGAGATCCCGGTGCCGGTCGCCGAAGCGGCGGAAGGTGTCCCGCAGCAACCGGCCGGTCTCCTCCTCGTCGAGACGGGCGACGCGGTCGACGAGCGCCTGGGCGCGGGTGCGGGCCACGGCGGCGTCCTCGCCGGGTACGAAGAGCTTGACGACGACCCGTCGTGGGTCCGGGCTGAGCGTGAGGTCGTGCCGGACGGCCAGGTTCCCGGTCACGACCACCGCCGGGCGTGTTGCAGGGTGGAGATCAGCGCGAGGGTCGACTCGGCGCCCTGGTTGAGGTTGGGCCCGTGCGGGGTCAGACCGTCGTAGCCGCCGCCGGTGGCCGGATCCCACATCGGCATGCCGACGTCGTTGTCGCCGAGGAACCAGCCGACGGCCTGCCGCACCCCGGCGTTCCAGGCGGGGTCACCGGTGACGGTGGCCGCCGTGGCACAGGCGTCGGCGAAGGCGGCGACCTCGATCGGTTGCTGGTCGTGGCGCAGCCGCACCGCACCACGTTCCCACCCGCCGGCCGGGACGACCGACAGCCGCCCGTCGTGCAGTTGGACGTCCCGCAGCCAGGCCAGCATCCGCAGGCCGCCGTCGAGCAGCGGACCGTCGTGGCGCAGTTGGCTGGCGGCGATGACCACCTCGGCGAGGGCCGCGCTGGCGTAGGTCAGGCGCGGCGTCGGCCAGGGCCAGCGCGGGTCCGCCGACGGAGCGCCGATGGTGGCGGCCGCGTCGGCCAGCAGCGCGGCGGCGGCGGCATGGGTGGGGTGGCGGCGCAACACCTCGCGGGCACCGAGCCCGGCGAAGGCCATGGCGTGCGGGTACGGGCTGCGCCGCGCGGCACCCGCGCTGAAGGCGACCAGCGCCTCCTCCCGGATCCAGGCGGCGGGGCTCCGGGCGACGGCGGTGCCCAGGCCCCACAGCGCCCGCCCCCACCAGTCGCCGAGGCCGGCCTCGTCGGCCCAGCGCCGGTCGTAACCGAGCCGGTTGTGGAAGGCGCCCCGGGCATCCTGGGCGTGGGTCAGGAAGGCGAGATAGCACTCGGCGAGCCGGAGCAGCGCGTCGCTCGGCTCCGGTTCCCGGGTCGTGACCACCAGAGCGCGCGCGACGTCGTCGGTGCAGTAGCCGTGTTCCCGCCGGACGATGGCGCGCCGGGCGTGTTCGAACAGACCCGTGTCGTCGCTCAACCGGGCCAGGTGGGCGAAGCTCGGCGCGGGCACGACCGGGCGGCGGCCGGAGACCGGGCCACCTGTCGTCGTGGCGGGACGACCGACGATCGCGGTCACGCCGACGCCGCGCTGACCGCGAGCCCACGGGCGGCGGTGAGCCGTTCCGCGAGGGCGCCGTACCGGGCGGCCACCGCCGGCCACCGCAGCTCCCCGGCCACCGCTCGGACCCGGCCGACCGGACCGGGCTCGGCCAGGATCCGCCGGATCGCCGTGGCCAGCGCCGCCGGGTCGTGATGGGGTACGACCGATCCGAGCCCGCCGGTGAGCAGCTCGACGGCGTGCGGGAAGGGCGTGGCCACGACGGGGATCCCGGCGGCCACCGCCTCGACGAGAACGCCGGAGGTGACCTGCTCACGGGAGTCGTAGGGCAGCAGGACCACGTCGGCGGAGCGGATCAGCGCGCCGAGCGTGGCCGGGTCCTGGTAGACCGGCTGGTAGTCCACGGCACCTGCCACGCCCAACCGCGCACCGAGCCGGTGCAGGCCCTCCCGGTACGTCTCCCCCTGGTGCGCGATCACCTTCGGGTGGGTCCGACCCGCGACGGTGAAGGTGGGTGCCGGATCGAGGTCCTGCAACCGCGCGAGGGCCCGTAACGACCACTCGATGCCCTTGCCGGGGCCGAGCAGCCCCCAGGTGAGCAGGTGCGGACGGGTACGACGCGGGGCGGGCACGCCGACCTGCTCGGCGACGCCGTGCGGGATGACCGACACCTTCTCCGGTGCTGCGCGGTAACCGGCCAGCAGCCGGTCCCGCGCCGTGTCGGTCATCGTGACGACCGCCCCGGCCACGGCGACGACCTGCTCCAGCAGGGACTTCTGCCGGGGGCTGGGATTGCTCAGCACGGTGTGCAGGACCACGATGCTCGGCACGGTGAGCCGGCGCAGCAGCGGCAGGACGTCCTGGCCGTCGGGGCCGGGGTAGATGCCGTACTCGTGCTGCACGACCACCACGTCGAAGGCGTTCAGGGCTGCGGCGGCCCCCCGCCAGCCCGCCGGGGTGTCCGTCGCCCAGGTGTGCACGACTCCGGACGGGACGGACTGTTCCTCGCCGCTGTCGGCGACCCGGACGACGCCGCCGCGCGTACCGCCGCCGATCAGGTGGGTGGCCAGCGCGGCGTTGAAGGTGGCCAGTCCGCACCGGGTCGGCGGGTGGGTGCTGAGGAAACCGTAGCTGAGCATGTATGGGACCTTCCGGTTGTCGGCCGCCGCCCCGGGAACAGGGCGCGCCTCACGCGGGTGTCGGCGCACGTCGGCCAGCGTGTGTGGCCCACGGCGCGGGAGTTCGTGGCGGGCCGCCCCCGGGGCGGGGCGGCGACGGACGGACATCGGGCGGAGTCGGTGCCGCCGGTGGGTCAGCGCCGTGGGCCGTCGACGAGGTCGTCGTAGACGGCGAGGTAGTCGGTGACCATCCGGTCCGCGCCGAAGCGCCGACGGGCCCGGTCCCGGCAGCCGGCCCGGTCGATCTCCCCGATCCCGGCGACGGCGTCGACGGCCTGCTCGACGGTGTGCACCAGCGACCCGGTCACCCCCTCGTCGACGACCTCCGGCATGGATCCGCGCGCGTACGCCACCACCGGCGTGCCGCACGCCATCGACTCCACCACCGACAGGCCGAACGGCTCGTCGAAGGTGATCGGATGCAGCAGGGCCGCGCTGGCCCCCAGGATCTCCGCGCGTCGTCGAGGGCCCACCGACCCGAGGAAGAGGACCCGTTCGCCGTCGATGTGCGGCGCCACCAGTTCCCGGAAGTACCGTTCGTCCTGCACGATGCCGCAGATGGTCAGCGGGCGGCCGGCGAGCCGGGCGATCTCGATGGCGGTGTGGATGCCCTTGTCCGGGTGTATCCGGCCGAAGGCGACCAGCCCGGGGCCGGCCTCCGGGGTGAACGGCAGCCCGGTGACGTCCACCCCGTGATGCACGGTGGCGACGTAGTCGAGCCCGACGATCCGGTCGGCGTCCGAGATCGAGACGTAGGACGAACGGGCCTTCGCGTACGCGGGCAGGATGCCGGTGCCGGAGAAGCCGTGGATTGTGGTGAGCAACGGAGCACGGCAGTGTTCGGCGAAGGCGAGCGGCAGCCAGTCGAGATGGTTGTGCACCAGGTCGAACTCGGCCGAGCGGGCGAACGCGTGCGAGACGTGCATCGCCTCCCACACCCGCCCGTCCATCGACGGATCGTCGGCGTATCCCTGCGGGCAGACGCCGTCGAGGGTGGCGGAGGTGACCGAGTCCAACGTCGCGAAGAGGGTCACGTCCACGCCGCGCGTGGTCAGTCCCTCGGCGAGCAGGCCCGTCACCTGTTCCCAGGGGCCGTAGTGGTGCGGAGGGGTCCGCCAGGCGACCGGCCCGAGCAGGGCCACCCTCACGGAGACGATGTCTCGGCGAGGTCGGCGGGATCGAGATGCAGCGTCTTGAGCAGCCCGGTGTGCTTGTCGGACTCCACCCAGTCCGGGAGTTCGAACTCGACCCAGTCGGCTCTGATGTGCTGGCCGCGCTCGCGTAGCGCCTCGGTGATCCGGTGCTTGGCGATCCTCATCGTCTGTCTCCTCGTGAAGCCGTGGGTGCGACGTTTCCGGTGACCTGCGAACACCCGCCGGCCAGCGGGGCGACGCGGAAGCACCTGGAACTCCGTGGGCGACAGGCCGGCACGACGGTGGTCCGTCGATGCGAACAGCGGTGCGGCGGTCGCCGGCGAACATCGGAATCGCAGGAGCGGAGGCTGGCGTCGTGCCGTGGGCGGGGCCGAACGCCCGTCAGGCGCCGAGGGCGACGGAACTGGCGGGGCCACCGGGGACCCGGGCGACATGGCAACCGTACGCCTGATCCGGCGGAAGGGCACTTCGTCTTCCGCCCGCCGATGCGCCGTGGTCACGTGCCGGGGCGCCGACCGGCAGCGGGAAGGCCACCTCCCGCTGCCGGGAGGTGGCCTTCGTACCGGGTGGAGCGAGCCGGCAGACCCGCCGGTGGGAGGGCGAGCGGACGGTCAGGTGAGCTGGCCCACCGCGTCGAGGATCAGCCAGAGACCGCAGATCGCGAAGAGGATCGCGGCGCCGTACTTGATGGTCTTCTCCGGGAGCCTGCGGCCGAGCATCCGGCCCACCACGATGGCGAGCGCGTCGGCGGCCACCATGCCGACGGTCGAGCCGACCCAGGTGCCGAACCAGCCGTACTGGGTGGCCAGGGTGATGGTGGCGAGCATGGTCTTGTCGCCCAGCTCGGCGAGGAAGAACGCCACGCCCACGGCGAGCACCGCCGACTTGGTGCTCCGCTCGGCCTTGCGCTTCTCCTCCTCGGTGAGGGTGTCCCCGCGCAACGTCCAGGCACCGAACCCGAGGAAGGCCAGACCGGCGACGAGCGAGATCCACCCGGTCGGCAGGGTCGCGCCGAGGCCGTAGCCGATGGCGACCGAGACGAGATGGACCACGGCGGTGGCGATGGTGATCCCGATCAGCACCGGGACCGTCCTGAACCGCGTGGCGAAAGTCAGCGCCATGAGCTGGGACTTGTCCCCCAGCTCGGCAACGAAGATCACGCCGAAGCTGACCGCCAGCGCGACGAGAAAGCCCTCCATGGGCGTCCTTCCGGATCAGGCCGGGAGGAGGAACGGGGCGCCCTCGACCCGGCTGTCTACAGCCTGGGTCGAAGGTCTCGCCCGCCCCGGTATGGGGCCGCGTGGCCGGATGCGGAACGCACCAGTGTGTCGACCACGACATTGGGGGCTACTCCCCTTCGCGGTGCCCAGCGTACCCGATCCCGGGCCGCCCCCAGCGGCGGGGCCGCCCGGGATCGGCGGGTCAGATCGCGCGGGCGAGGGTCAGCCCGAACAAGCCGTCCGGGTCGGTCCACAGCTCCTCGGCGGTGAAGCCGGCGGCGGCCAGCTCGGTGGCGACCCCCTCCGGCCGGAACTTCGCCGACACCTCGGTCCGGAGCTCCTCCCCCTCGGCGAAGTCGACGGTGAGGTCGAGCACCCGGACCCGCATCGCGCGCCGCGCCCGCAGGCGCATCTCGATCCACTCCTGTTCGGCGTCCCAGACGGCCACGTGCCGGAAGTCGTCGGGGACGAAGTCGGCGCCCAGCTCGCGGTTGATCACCCGGAGCACGTTGCGGTTGAACTCGGCGGTCACCCCGGCGGCGTCGTCGTAGGCGGGCACGATGAGCCCCGGGTCCTTGACCAGGTCGGTGCCGAGCAGCAGCCAGTCGCTGTTCTCCAGGGCCGCCCGCATCGCGGCCAGGAAGGTGGCCCGCTCGGCCGGCAGCAGGTTGCCGATGGTGCCGCCGAGGAAGGCCACCAGTCGTCGCCCACCGGTCGGCAGCCGGTCCAGATGGCGGGTGAAGTCCCCGACGATGCCCCGCACCCGCAGGTGGGGATAGTCGGCGGCGACGGCGGCGGTGGACTGGCGCAGCGCGCTCACCGACACGTCCAGCGGGACGAAGGTGCCCAGGCTGCCCCGGCCGCTCAGCGCGTCCAGCAGCAGCCGGGTCTTCTCCGACGAGCCGGAGCCCAGCTCGATCAGGGTCTTCGCCCCGGTCACCTCGGCGATCCGGGACGCGTGCCGCCGGAGCGCGGCCCGTTCCGCCCGGGTCGGGTAGTACTCCGGGAGCCGGGTGATCTCCTCGAACAGTTCGCTGCCCCGGGCGTCGTAGAACCACTTCGGCGGCAGCCACCTCGGATCGGCGGTCAGCCCGGCCCGGACGTCCTCCCGCAAACTCCGGTCGAGGTCACGCTCCTCCAGATGGATCTCCAGCGGTTCGGCGCTCATGGACTTCCCTTTCGTTCGCTGAACGTCGCGTTCGGCCGGCGCTACCCGCTGACGAGCGGGATGGTGCGCAGCCCGGCCGGGGTGGCCACCATCAGGTAGCCGTCGGGAACCGGCCGCCAGGCCGGGTGGTCGTCGTGGGGTTCGGAGGCGAGCAGCACCGCGTCGCCGTCCGCGCGGACCGACAGGGCGTGTCCGGCGGCGGTCGCCACGGCGGTACGGCCGTCGGTGAGCAGCAGGTTCAGCCGGGACCCGGGGGCGGCCACGGCGACCGCCCGGACGGTGTCGGCGACGGCGTCGGCCGGGTCCGCGCCGGCCCGCAGGCGGTGGCGGACCAGCGCCCAGACCAGCGCCGAGTCGGTCGGCGCGTCCAGGGTGAGCAGGTCACGCACCGGGAGGGCGGCGGCGAGCCCGGCCACCGAGTCGGGCCAGCCGCGCACCACGCCGTTGTGGCTGAACAGCCAGGTTCCCTCGGCGAACGGGGCGCAGGCCCCGCCGTGCACCGGCATGCCGACCGTCGCGGAGCGGACCGCGGCCAGCGCCGCCCCGGTGACCGTGGCGGCGGCCAGGCCGGGCAGCGCCGGGTCGCTCCAGATCGGTTGCGCGCTGCGGTAGCGGACGGGCTCGGCGCCGTGCGGGTACCAGCCGACGCCGAAGCCGTCGGCGTTGACCGTGCCGCCGCCGCGCATGTCCAGCGGTGCCCAGGACTGCCGGACCAGCGAGTGCGGCGGATCGAACAGCAGCGCTCGCAGCGACACCGGCGGTCCCAGGTACGCCAGGTGCCGGCACATCAGGCACCGCCGGACCGGTTCGGGCCGGCGGCGCGTCGGGTCACCGCTCCTCCGGCCGGGCGTCCCGGGCGCACCGGAAGCCGCTGAAGATCTGCCGGCGGACCGGGTAGTCCCAGTTACGGAAGGTGCCCCGGCAGGCCGCCCGGTCGGTGCCGAACGAGCCGCCGCGCAGCACCCGGTGGTCGTCGCCGAAGAAGACCTCGGAGTACTCCCGGTAGGGGAAGGCGGTGAAGCCCGGGTGGCCCCGGAAGGTGCTCGACGTCCACTCCCACACGTCCCCGATCAGCTGGTGCACCCCGAGCGGGGACGCCCCGGCCGGGTACGCGCCGACCGGCGCCGGCCACAGGTGCCGCTGGTCCAGGTTGGCGTGCGCGGCGGTGGGCTCGTCGTCGCCCCACGGGTAGCGGCGGGACCGGCCGGTCGCCGGATCCCAGCGGGCGGCCTTCTCCCACTCCGCCTCGGTGGGCAGCCGTCGGCCGGCCCAGGCGGCGAACGCCTCCGCCTCGTGGAAGCAGACGTGCACCACCGGCTCGTCGTCGCGGATCGCGGCCCACCGGCCGAACCGGCGGTACGCCCAGCCGGCACCGTCCCGCCGCCAGTGCATCGGGGCGGTGATCCCCTCGGCCTGCCGGTGCGCCCAGCCGGCCGGGCTCCACCAGCGGGGGTCGTCGTAGCCGCCGTCGGCGACGAACTCCCGGTACCGCCCGTTGGTCACCGGTGCGGCGTCGATGACGTACGCCGGCAGGTCGACGGTGTGGGCCGGACGTTCGTTGTCCAGCGCCCACAGGTCGGTGGAGGTGCCCATGGTGAAGGGGCCCGCCGGCACCAGCACCTCCCCGGTGACCCGGACGGCCGGCTCGGGCGGCGGGGGCGCGGCCAGCACCGGCGGGCCGTCGCGCAACTGGTGGGTGGCGAGCATCGTCTCGTCGTGCTGCTGCTCGTGCTGGACGATCATGCCGAAGGCGAAACCGTCGGCGACCAGCGGCCGGTCGGTGAAGGACACCCGCTCCAGCAGGTCGTGCACCTTGTCCCGGACGGTCGCCGCGTAGGCGCGGGCCTCCCGGGGCGGCAGCAGCGGCAGGGACGGCCGGTCCCGGCGGGGCTGCTTGAACGCGTCGTAGAGGTCGTCGATGTCCCGCCGGACCGGTTCCCGACCGCCCACGTCGCGGACCAACCAGAGCTCCTCCTGGTTGCCGACGTGCGCCAGGTCCCACACCAGCGGGGACATCAACGGGGAGTGCTGACGGGTCAGGTCGTCGTCGTCGACCGCGTCGGTCAGTCCGGCGGTGCGGGTCCGGGCGCGGGCCAGCTCGGCCGCGATTCGGTCGCGGAGGGTTTCCGCGTTCGACTGGGGTGATGTCACCGTGCGCTCCTCTCCGCGACGGCCCGGCGCCGCCGTACACCTCGGACGATCTCCTCGTACGTGCCCGCCGGCAGGTCGAAGCCGGGCAGGGCCGCCAGTGCCAGGTCGAACAGCTCGACCGCGGCGCGGGCGACCGGTGGATCGGCGAGTCCGTACCGGGCGGCCTGGTACCAGCGGCCGGCCGCCGCCGCGCCGCACGCCGCCGCCGCGGCGGCGGTGGTCGCCGGATCGCCGAACAGGGCCGCCAGCACCGCCACCGGAACCGCCCACTCCCGGCCGGGCTGGGAGTCCAGGTAGCGGAGCTCCAGGTACCCCCGGGGACGCACCGGTGGGAAGAGGGTGCTCAGGTGGTAGTCGAGGTCGTCGGTCGTGGGAGGCCGGGGCAGCGCCCCGTCGATCCAGTCGGCGAACGTGACGCCCGGTGGGACGGTCCAGTCCGGCCCGTCGGAGCGGACGCAGAGCAGCGGCGCGGCGAGCGCGTACCCGGTCCAGGCCGTCACCGGGTCGTGCTGCCCCTCGCCGGGCTGCCAGACCGGCCGGGTGCGGGTCGGGTCGATGGCGAGCCAGGCCGCCATCCGGGCCGACGCCCAACCGGTGAGCCGGCCGGCATGCCGGTCGGCGGTGGCGAAGGCGGCCAGCAGCGGCGGGCCGACGGCGTGCGCCGCCGTCCACCGGGTGACCAGGTCGCTCTCCTCCCCCGCGTCCAGGCAGACCTGGACACCGGCGGTGCTGAACATCATCGTCTGCCCGGCCGGGCCGCGCCGGTCGAAGGCACGGCGCATGGCGCGGTACCGGGGGGTGTCCACGACGGGGCGGGGTGCCCGGTGGGGATCGATGCCGCTGCGGCCCATGACCAGGCCGGCGGTGGCCAGCAGCCGGGCCAGCTCACCGACGTCCGCGTCGGTGTCGGCGAGCAGGGCCGCGAGCGAGGAGCCGGGTGCGGTGGAGAGTTCCACCTGCCCGCCGGGCTCCACGGTGACCGTACCGCCGTGGTGGAGCCGTTCGGCCGGGCTCTCGCTGGCCAGAGTGGTGGGGCTGTGCGGCCCCAGTGCCGCGCGCAGCCGGTCCCGGTCGACGGGACGGGCCGGGTCCGCGGCGTCGTGCACGGTCCATTCCAGCTCGACACCGGTGAGGCGCGGGGGGCCGGTCTTGAAGCAGATCCGGGCGATGTGACCGGCGGCAGCACCGGCCTCCCGCAGGATCGCCGAGCGGTCCAACTCCGGCGACGTCACCATGCGTGGTCCCTTCCCGAACCGGTCGTCGGCACCGGGACCACCGTCGCGAACCGGCGCGGCGGCGGTCCTTCCGGGACATGTCTAGCAGACGAACGACGGGTGTCGCTCGCCGTACGAGGTCAGCGGGGTGTCGACGGCCGGGTCACCGGCGGTCCGGTCGGCTTGTCGGGTTTCGGGCGGTGCGTGTGGGAGGGCGGACGGCCCGGCGAGTCGCCCACCAGGTCCCGGCAGTACCCCTCGACCCGGCCGGGACCGCCGGCCGCCTCGACCAGGGTGCGGAAGGCCGGTGTCTTCAGTGCCGCGCCACGGTGGCCGGCCGGTTTGGCCAGGTAGGCGGTGCACAGGCCGTGCTGGGCGGCCGGGCCGGGGCCACGGGAGTCGGTGGACCGACGCGGTCCCGGCCCCGGTGGGGTGGCCGGGCCGGGCGCACCGGTGGTGGTGGACGGAGCCGGGGAGGTGGACGTCGGCGCGCTCTCCGCCGGCGCCGGGGCGGTGGTCGGCGCGGGTGGGGTCGGCGGCGGGTCGGACCGGTGCAGGTCGGCGGTGGCCACCGCCACTCCGGCGGTCGCGACGACCGCCAGCCCGGCCAGCCAGGCCACGACCGGGGCGGTACGGCGGGGGCGGGGCGGGTCCGGCACGGGCACCGGGCGTTGCGCCCGGACGGCCCCGAACGCGGCCAGCGCCGCGTCCTCCCCGGCCAGCTCGTCGGGGCGGGCCGGCGCGGCGGCGGCGGCCAGCAGCCGGGCCACGGGCTGATCGGACGGGGCGGCGGTGTCGAGCAGCCGCTCGGCCGTCTGCTCGTCCGGCCGGCGGGATCGACGGAAACGCATCCAGACTTCCCTCACGTCAACCGTCCGCCGGTTCGGCGTGGGGCGGCGCCGGTAGCTGCCGGCCCCGCCCGGGACGTGGGCGGGGCGGGGTGGCCGGGGCGGACGCGTCGTCGCCGAGGAGCGCGGCGAGTCGGCGCAGGCCCCGGTGCGCGGCGGTACGGACCGCGCCCGGTCGTTTGCCCAGTACCCGGGCGGCGGACTCGGCGTCCAGCCCGACCACCGCCCGGAGCAGGACCGCTTCCGCCTCGCGGGGCGGGAGCGTGGCGATCAGCGCGATCGCCGACTCGGTGCCGATGGCCTCCCCGGCGTGTTCGGCGGTGTCGCTGTCGCCGGGCAGTTCGGTGAGGGACTGCACGGGCACCGGTACGGACGGCCGGCGGCGCTGCCGACGCAGGTGGTCCATGGCCCGGTTCCGGGCGATGGTGACCGCCCAGGCCCGGAACTCACCGCCGGTGAAGGTGGCGAGGTCCCGGGCGACCTGGAGCCACGTCTCCGAGGCGACGTCCTCGGCGTCCGCGCCGACCAGGGCGGTGAGGTAGCGCAACAGGCCCGGTTGCAGCGTGCGGTAGAGGAGGCGGAACGCCTCCTCGTCGCCGTTCTGCGCGGCGGTCACGGCCGCGTTCAGGTCACCGGTCATCGGGGCGATGATCCTGCCACGTGCCCGTCCGGGGCCGACCGTTCGGGGTCGGTGCCGTCGACGCCCGACCGGGCCTCCACCCGCACCATCCGCCCCCCGCTGGCCTCGAATCACACCCGCAGCCGTGGCCGGGACGGCACGGCGTACACCGGGGCGGAACCGCCCGTTCCGGCGGTCCCGCGCCCCGGTGGGGGCTGACCCGAGTCGGTAACGGTAGGGGGCACGTCACGCAGCGACAAGGCAGCGCCAGCCGACGAACAAGTGACATAAATCAACGAGCTGTCACGGCGTGTCGCCGTAACGGCCGACGGTACCGGGGCGCTCCTGCCGGCCGGAGCGCCCCGGTCCGGCGTTCGCGCAGCTCCTGGGCGCCTGTGGAGGCCCGCCACCGGATCGTCCGCCGGATCACCGGGAGCCGGAACCTCGGCCCGGACCGGCAGTCGTCACGGAGGGTGTCGGGACCACTTCGACCCGCTCACCCGGCCCGGGATCGCGCCCGGATAGCCCCACACGGCAGTGGGTACGGTATTGCCGTGTTGTCTTCGGGAGTCGTGCTCAGCGGTCGGTACCGCCTGGACGAACGTGTCGCCACCGGCGGCATGGGCGATGTCTGGCGCGCGTCCGACGTGGTGCTGGGCCGTCAGGTGGCGGTCAAGGTGCTGCTGCCCGCGCTGGTCTCCGACCCCGACTTCATCGCCCGGTTCCGGGCCGAGGCCCGGATGATGGCGGCGCTGCGACACCCGGGGATCGTGCAGGTCTACGACTGCGGCCAGGACGAGTTGCCCGAGGGCGGCACCGCCGACTACCTGGTGATGGAGTTCGTCCAGGGCCGGCCGCTCTCCCGGCGGATCGAGGCCGACGGCACGCTCGGCGTCGCCGAGACCATGTCGGTGGTGGCGCAGGCCGCCGAGGCGCTGCACGCGGCGCACACCGGCGGCATCGTGCACCGGGACGTCAAACCGAGCAACCTGATGGTGCAGGAGAGCGGGGCGGTCGTCCTCGTCGACTTCGGCGTGGCCCGGTCGACGAACGTCACCAGCATCACCAGCACCAACGCCGTACCGGGCACCGCCCTCTACATGGCCCCGGAACAGGCCGCCGGCCGGCCGGTCTCGGCCGCCACCGACATCTACGCCCTCGGCGCGGTCGCCTACTGCTGCCTCACCGGCGGCCCGCCGTTCACCGGAGACAACCCGCTCCAGGTGGCCGTACGCCACCTGGACGACGAACCACCACCGCTGCCGACCGAGATCCCGGCACCGGTGCGGGACCTCGTCTTCCGGGCGCTGGCGAAGGACCCGGCCGAGCGGTACGCCTCGGGTGCGGAGATGGCGGCGGCCGCCCGGGCGGCGGCAGGCGGGACGATGGCCACCACGGCCGGCGGCACGCCCACCGTGCCGGTCGCCGGTCCGCTGCGTCTCTCCGGCCCGGACACCCGCGCCGACATGCCCGCCGTGTCGTCCGCCGGCCCGGCCGGGGCGCTCCGGCGGCGACGCGGTCCCCTGGTCGGCGCGGTCGCGGCGGTGCTGGTCGCCATCACCGGTCTGGTCACGGCGATGAGCCTGACCAACGACGGCTCGGCACCGGCCACCAACCTGAGGACGACCCCGTCGGCGACGGTTCCGAGCGACCCCGGCAGTCCGGGCTCGGTCGAGGCGACGACGCCGGGGCCGAGCCGCTCGAACCGCCCCGGCGGGTCCACCGGCCGCCCGTCGGCCGACCCGACGGTGACCCCGAGCCCGGGGGTCAGCGGCTCGGCCGATCCGGTCCCGTCGACCGAGCCGACCGGCGCGCCGACCACCACGCCGCCGGTGGCGCCCACCACGACCGCACCGGCCGAGCCGACCGACCCGGCGCCCACGGTCGGTCAGACCACGACCGCCCCGCCCGCGGAGGGCACCGGCTGACCGGTGCCCGGGGGTCAGCGGTCGAGCAGCGTACGCATCCGGTCGATCTCCACGTTCTGCTCGACCGCGACCGCGGTGGCGAACTCCGACAGGGTCAGGTCCGCGCCGACCCGGATCAGGTCGGTGGCCATCGCGACGGCGCCCCGGTGGTGGTCGGTCATCATGCTGACGAAGAGGCGGTCGAAGTCCGCGCCCCGGGCGGCGGCGAGGCGCCGGACCGCCTCCGGGGACTGCATTCCCCGCATGGTGCCGTCACCGTGGCCGTGGCCGGTCTCCTCGGCCGGCAGTCCCCGGGTGGCGAGCCAGCCCCGCAGCATCCCGACCTCCGGTCCCTGGCTGGCCCTGATCCGTTCGGCGAGGGCCCGCACCGCCGGGTCGCCGGCCCGCTGCCCGGCGAGCGCGGCCATCTCCAGGGCCTGGGTGTGGTGCGGGATCATCGCCCGGACGAACCGGACGTCCGCGTCGTTGTGACCGGGTGAGACGTCGCGGCGCACCTCGCTGCCCGCACGGGTCACCGCGGGCTCCCCGGGCCGCCCCGGAACGACCACCGGTGGACCGTCCGGCGCGGGCTGCCCGGTGGGCCGGGCGACCGGTGCCGCGGCAGGCGCGGGCGGGTCGGGGGGATCGGCGGTGAACCGCAGCAGCAGCACGGCCGCCCCCACCACCAGCAGCACCAGGGCGACGGCCAGCAGCCGTCCATGTCGGACCGTCATCGGCACCCCTTCCCGGCGTACGGCACGCGATCGCGACGGCACCTTCGCGACCCGGATCGCATCGACTGTTATCGTCATGCTGCAAGGCGCCCTCGTACCATAGCCTTCCGTCGAAGGATGCCGCCGATGAGCAGATCCCTCCCACCCCCACGTCTCCTCCGGCCCCTGGGCCTGGCCGCCACCGGACTCCTCCTGCTCGGTCTCGCCCCCGCCGCGCCCGGCGTCGCGAAGACCGCCTCCGTCGCGGCTCCCGCACCGGTGGCCGCGGAGAGCCCGGCGACCGGCGTGCCGGGGGTCGACGAGATCGCCAGCAGCCCCAACATGCGGCTGGTGGCGAACACGCCGATCGGCGAGCCGTTGAACGCCAGCGTCAACAGCGACCTGGCCTTCCAGGGCAGGTACGTCTTCGTCGGCAACTACAACGGCTTCCAGATCCACGACATCGCCCGGCCGGAGCGGCCGAAGCTGGTCTCCCAGGTGCTCTGCCCGGGGTCGCAGCACGACGTCTCGGTCCACGGTGACCTGCTCTTCCTGTCGACCGACTCCCCCCGCAGCGACGACTCCTGCGCCAGCACCCGGGTCCCCCCGGAGGCGACCGCGTGGGAGGGCATCAAGATCTTCGACATCAGCGACAAGGCGGCTCCGCGCTACGTCAAGTCCGTCCGGACCGCCTGCGGGTCGCACACGCACACCCTGGTGCCGTCGGGCACCCGTGGCACCGTCTACCTCTACGTCTCCTCGTACGGCCCGTCGGACACCTACCTCGGCTGCCCCCGGCCGCACGACTCCATCTCGATCGTCCGGGTGCCGGTGCGGAACCCGACGGCGTCGAGCGTCGTCGCCGTGCCCAACCTCTTCCCGGACGGCGGGTACGAGGGGCGTCCGGGCGGCTCCGCCACCAGCGGCTGTCACGACATCACCGTCTACCCGGACCGGGACCTCGCCGCCGGGGCGTGCATGGGCGACGGCATCCTGCTGGACATCGCCGACCGGGAGGCGCCCCGGGTGATCAACCGGGTACGGGACACGGAGAACTTCTCGTTCTGGCACTCGGCCACGTTCAACAACGCCGGCACCAAGGTGGTCTTCGTCGACGAGTTGGGGGGCGGCGGCGCGGCGACCTGCAACGCGACCGTGGGACCGAACCGGGGCGCGAACGCCGTCTACGACATCTCCGGGCGCGGGGACGCCCGGACGATGACCTTCCGCAGCTACTTCAAGATCCCCCGGACCAACACCGACACCGAGAACTGCGTGGCGCACAACGGCGGGCTGCTCCCGGTCAGGGGACGGGACATCATGGTCCAGTCCTGGTACCAGGGCGGGATCTCGGTCTGGGACTTCACCGACTCGGCGACGCCGAAGGAGATCGGCTACTGGGAGCGGGGGCCCCTGTCGGACACCCAGCTCATCTTCGGTGGCAGTTGGTCGGCGTACTACTACAACGGGTACATCTACTCCAGCGACACGGTCAAGGGCCTGGACGTCCTGGAGATCAACGACCCGCGGACCGCGTCGGCGAAGCTGACCCGGTTCCGGGAACTCAACCCGCAGACCCAGCCCGACTACCGCGGCCGGTAGTCGACCGAACGCGTCTCGGCCCGGTCTGCCGTACGGCAGACCGGGCCGAGACGTGCTGCCAGGTCAGGACATCGGCAGCCGGTACCCGTGCCGGCCCCCGGCGGCGGTGACCACCCGTACCTCGCCGCCGCGCAGCCCGTACGTCACCGACCAGCGGGTGTGCCCCTGCCGGACGTCGTCGAGCAACTCCAGCGCCCCCGGGGCGTCCAGTCTGCCGCCGACGGCGGTCAGCGCCTCGGCGAGCACCCGGTAGCGGTGGTCGGCCCGTCGCCGCGGCTCCGGCACGTCGATCACCGGCACGTTGGTCAGCGCCTGCCAGGTCCCGCCACCCGGTTGCACGCGCATCCGGCCGTCCACGAACTCCACCACCGCCGACGCTCCGGTGGCGTCGGCGAGCAGGTAGTGCAGCGGCGGGCCGCCCTCGAAGTCGAGGTTGTACCGCTGGAACACCCGCACCGCCTCGGCGACCGTGGCCGCCTCGTCGAGCACCAGCCGCAGGATCCGGACGCTGCCCACCCGGGGCAGTCCGGGCACCGGTTCGGCGCGGGCGTCGTCGTCGGCGGCCAACCCCACCGCCAGACCCCGTTCGTTCATCCCGTCGAAGGGCAGCAACGGGGCGTCGAGCAGTCGGGGATCGCCGGTCGGGTCGTCCCCCACCCCCAGGTAGGAGACGTCCACCAGGGAGATCGAGGCGTACCCGTCGGGCGGGTCGGTGCGCAGCACCATCGCCGGGTTGCGGTCCCAGTCGAAGTTGCGGGCGAACAGCGGCCGGTCCCGGTCACCGAGCGCGGCGAACAGCGAGCAACCCACCGGGCTGGGCGTGGGCCGGTCCAGACCGGCGTGCGCGTCGTAGTCGCCGACGTAGGTCATCTCGTACAGCGGCAGGTCGTCGACGCGGCGCAGGCTGGCCAGCGTCCGTTCGGCCTCGGCCGGGGTCTGCCGGGAGGCGACCGGGGTCGGGGGGCCGGCGGTCGGCCCGGCCGGCGCCCCGGTGACCGGTTCCGACCCTGAGCAGCCGGTCAGGGTCAGCAGCACCGCCAGGCCGAGCACGAGCGCATGTCTCCGCATACCTGGAAGACGCTAGGACAGCGGCGGCGGGTTGTCCACGGTGGTGCGTGACCCGGTTTCCGGTGGCGGGGGGTGGGTACCACGAAGGCCGAAAGGACGGTGAGGTGACGATGAAGCGCAACGAGTACCACGTGGTGCCGGACGGTCAGGGATGGAAGGTCGAACAGGGCGACAACCAGGTCGGCCGGTACGACACCAAGCAGGTCGCGGTCGAGGCGGGCCGGAAGGTCGCGCACGCCAACGAGCCCAGCCAGCTCGTCGTCCACACCGCCGACGGGCGGATCGAGACCGAGTACACCTACCGGGACGACCCCTACCCGCCGGCAGGCTGACCCCCGCCCCCACCACTGACGGCCCGCCGGCCACCCGCAGCGCTGGAGCCGGCGGGCCGCCGTCGTGCCGTCCGGTAGGGACGCGGGTCCGTCGCCGGTGGACCCGTCCGGGCGGGGAGAGGTGGCGGCGGCGTCAGGTGACGGGGGTGCGACGGAGCCGGCTGGCGCCGGTCCAGCGGCGGAGCAGCGGTGCGGCGTTCCAGCGGGCCGCGCCGACCAGGTCCCGGGCGTGCTCGAGGACGGTGTGGTCGGGCCGGGCCAACCCGTCGGCGATGGCGCGGTCCAGGTCGTTGCCGCACCCGGCCAGCACCCGGTCGAAGTCCCGGCGGACCGGTTCGAGCAGGTGGTAACCGAAGCTGCGGTGCAGCCGGGCGAAGAACGGCTTGTACAGCCGGGTCCGCTCGTGCAGGCCCGACGAGTACGACATCGGGTGCTTCGGTCGGTTCCGCACGTACGCCGGCAGCAGATCGGCGAACGCCTCCCGCAGGATCCACTTCTCCCGGCCGTCGCGCAGTTTCAGGTGCAGCGGCAGCCGCATCGCCAACTCCACCACGGCCAGGTCGAGGAAGGGCACCCGCGCCTCCACCCGGTGCCCCGTGCTGGCCCGGTCCAGCCGCTGCAACTCGGTCCGGCAGAGGTTGCGGATCCGGTGCAGGAAGAGCTGCCGGGACAGCTCCGGTGGCACCCGGTGGTACATCGGACAGCCGCCGAACAGCTCGTCGGAGCCGTCCCCGGTGAGCACCACCCGTACGCCCCGTTCCCGCAGCCGCCGGAAGATCGGCACGGACACCACCGCGTTGATGATGTCGCCGTACTCGGTCAGTTCGGAGATCCGGATCGCCTCGCGCACGTCGGCCAGGCGGATGTCGCGGGGCCGTAGCTCGACGACCTCGTGCGGCACGCCCAGGTCGGCGGTGAGCCGGCGGGCGTACGCCACGTCGGGGCTGTCGGGCACGCCGACGGTGATCGCGACGCAGTCGGCGCCCAGATCGCGCAGCTGGGCGAGCACCAGCGAGCTGTCCAGCCCACCGGAGAGCACCACCCCCACGGTGAGGTCGGTGTCCGCCCGCAGCCGGATGCTCTCCCGCAGGGTGACCCGGACGAGCAGGGCGGCCTCGTCCGGGTCGTCCACCGCCGGCAGCCGTTCGCCGAGGGACGTGAGATCCAGGTACGGCCGGACGGTGACCCGCCCGTCGACGTCCGCCCAGCCGTGGTGGGCCGGAGGCACCTCCCGGATCCGCGCGCCGACCGGCACCAGGGCCTTGACCTCGGAGGCGAGGTGCACGCACCCGGCCGTCCGGGACCAGTACAGCGGCTTCACCCCGAGCGGGTCCCGGGCCAGGTAGACCCGTCCGGTGGCCCGGTCGGCGACGGCGAACGCCCACTCGCCGCGCAGCCGGCTGACCGCGTCCTCGCCCCAGGTCAGGAAGGCGGCCAGCACCACCTCGGTGGCACTCTCGCCACGGAACCGGTGACCGAGCCGGCCCAGCTCGCGGCGCAGGTCGTGGTGGTTGACGACCTCGCCGTCGTGGCAGAGCACCCAGCGTCGGTCCGCCGAGACCCACGGTTGCTCCGCCCGGTCCCGGTCGACCACCCGTAGCCGGCGGGTGCCGGCCAGCAGGCCCGTCTCCAGCCGCGTCTCGGTGACCTCGCCGCGCGGTGCGAGGCGGTCGAGCATCCGGCGGAAGGTGACCGGGTCGGCCTCCGCGCCGACGCTGAGCACGATCCCGCACATCTCAGCACTCCCCCAGGTCGGCCCGGTACGCCCGGCGCAGCCGGGACACGGCGTCGGGGGCGACGCAGAGGTGCCACGCCTGTCCCTCGTCGACGACGTTGATCTCGCCGGCGTCCTGGCGGCCGAGCAGCACGTTGGCCAGTGCCTCCGCGGCACCGAACCGGCGGAACCAGTGCATCTCCACGTCGGCGGCCCAGCCGAGGCAGTGCGAACTGGGCACCATCGCCGCGTAGCCGAGTCGGCGCAGCCGATGCTGGTGTTCCAGGCTGCGGGTCAGGCTGGTGACCCAGAGCGGGGGCGTGCCGGCCGGCGCGGCGAGGGCGAACTCGGCGGCGATCTGGTTGAGCAGCGCCACCGGCTCGGGGCGGACGTGGCGGAGCCGCAGTCCGGCGGTTCCCGGTGCCCGGTGCGGGGTGATCCGCCGCTGCGCGGCGCGGACGGCCCTGCCGAGGAGCGTGCCCGGCTGCCGGCGGTAGTGGAACCGCAGCAGCCCCCGGCGGCGCAGCCGGTCCAGGTCGACCAGGTCGGCGTCCCGCTGGACCTGGTCGTCGGTGCGGTAGGCGGGCGTCGCGGCCCACCACATCACGTCGATCCGGGAGAGCAGGTAGATCCGGACCAGGGCGGTCAGGTCGGCGGCGGAACTGCGGGCGTTCGGCCGGTAGCGGGCCATCTCCAGCAGCAGGGTCTCCCGCGCCCCGATCAACCCCTGGGGGGTGGCGTCGAGGACGTCGGCCAGCACCGGCTCGCCGAGCCGGTCGGTGAGCAGGGCCAGCCGGGCGGCGGCGGAGTTCCCGTCGGTGAACGCCCCGACCTCCACCAGCAGGTCGGTGACGGCCGCGCGGTAGGCGTCCAGGTCGGGCCCGGTGGTGGTGCGGACCGGTCCGTCGGCCGCCACGGACGAGCCGGGTCGCCCCGGACCTCGGCTGGGCACTCGCATGGGACGGTCCTCTCTCCCGGTACACGGCAGGTGAGCCTGAACGCCACGGTACCGGTCGACACACCCCCAAGTACGAGCATTGCTCTCATCATGGACCAAATCCCCCTCAACGGGCCAAGGGTATGTTCCGGCCGCGCCGCAGGCCCCCGCGCCACGGGGCCGGCCTGCGGCGACCGAGCGCCCCCGGCGCCGCCGGGGGGCGAGGACCGACGGGGACATGCCGCGACGAGATCTTTACATCGTTGTATCCAACGTTGTAGAAAGGCACCACACCGCAGCGACGACGGTCGACACCACCGACGACCCAAGGCAGGTCTGATGGGACACCTCCGCCGCGGCGGCGCGTGCAGCGCCGTACTCGGTCTCGTTCTCGCCGCCACCGCGTCCGCGCCGGCACTCGCCGGCCCGGACGACCACCCGGCCCGCTACGCCAACCCGATCTCCACCTCCTTCGCCGACACCTTCGCCGACCCCGTGATCGTGCGGGGACACGACGGGCTCTGGTACGCCTACGGCACCACCGATCCCCTCCGGGAGGGCGAGAAGCAGTTCCACGGCGTGCCGATGGCGCGCTCCTCCGACCTGGTCCGGTGGACCTACGTCGGGGACGCGTTCACCGCCGGCCAGCGCCCTGCGTACGCCGCGCCCGGGGCCGGCTTCTGGGCTCCCGACGTGCGCTGGGTCGACGGCCGGTGGGTGATGTACGTGACCGTCACCGACACCACCGTCTCCCCCGACGGGAGCGACTTCGCCGTCGGCGCGGCGACCGCCCCCACGCCCACCGGACCGTGGACCTTCGCCGAGGAACCGGTCGTCGCCCCCCGCCCCGGCGGTGGCGGCGGCTGGCTCTGGACCATCGACCCGAGCCAGTTCACCGACGCCGACGGCACCCCCTACCTCTACTACGGCAGCTACTACGGCGGGATCTCGGTCACCGAACTCTCCCCCGACGGGCTGCGCGCGGTCGGTGAGCCGACCCCGGTGGCGATCGACAACAAGTTCGAGGGCAGCCACGTGGTGCGCCACGACGGTTGGTACTACCTCTTCGCCTCCGCCGCCAACTGCTGCGCCGGGCCGGCCACCGGCTACTCCGTGCACGTCGGCCGGTCGAGGAGTCCTCGGGGGCCGTTCGTCGACCGCGAGGGGCTGGCGCTGACCGCCTCCCGGGCCGGCGGCACGCCCGTGCTGACCCAGAACGGCAACCGCTGGATCGGGGTCGGGCACAACGGATTCCTCACCGACCTCTCCGGTCAGGACTGGATGGTCTACCACGGCATCGACCGGGCCGACCCGTACCTGGACGAACCGTTCGGCATCAACGAGCGACCGATGCTGATCGACCGGCTCGACTGGGTCGACGGCTGGCCGACGGTCAACGCGGGCGCCGGGCCCTCCGACGGTGACCGACCCGCCCCGGTCACCACCGGACGCGTCGACGAACGCTTCCACCACGCCGCCCTCGCCGGCTGGCGCCGCGACGGCGACTGGCGGGTCACCGACGGCCGGTTGCGCGGCAGCGGCACGCTGACCAGCCGCACGACCGTCGGCGGGGACGTCCGCGCCGAGGTGGACCTGCGTCCGGCCGACGCCCGGACCGTCGGTGTCACCCTGGGCGGCCGGGTCGACGTCCGGGTCGACGTGGCCGCCGGTCACCTGGTCGCCCGCGACGGCCGCCGGACGGCGACCGCGCCGCTGCCGGCCGGCTTCCGCCCCGACCACCGGCACCACCTGGCCGTCGAGGTGCGGGGGGACCGGCTGGTCGCCGAGCTGAGCCCGGCCCGCCTGGGCGACCAGCTCGCGGTGGTGAGCCTGCGCCTGGACCGCCGCCCGCCGGCCGGCCGGCTCGGACTGGTCGCCGAGGGCGGGGTGGCCGAGTTCGACAACGCGAGCGTGGCCCGCCTGCACCGGCCGGTGCGGCGGACCGTGCCCGCACCCCGCGCCGGCACGCCGCTGCCCCGCTTCTCGGACGAGTTCGACGGCGGCCTCGGCGCGTCCTGGCAGTGGGTCCGGCCGGACCCGGCGGTCACCGTCGCCGACGGGGCGCTGCGCTGGCCGGTACGGTCGACGGACCTGACCGGCACCGGCAACACCGCCGGCGTACTGCTGCGCGACGCGCCGACCGGTGACTACGTCGTCGAGACGAAGGTGACCCTCGACCTGGGCGAGGAGACGGTCCGCAACTACCAGCAGGCCGGCCTGGTGGCGTACGTCGACGACGACCGGTTCGCCCGGCTGAGTCAGGTGGCGATCTGGAACACCCGGCAGGTCGAGTACGGCTACGAGCTGCCCTTCGCCGGCCAGCCGGTGTACGGCGGGAACATCGTCGGTACCCCGGCCAGCACCACGTGGCTGCGGCTCGCGCACCGGGTCGACCCGGCCACCGGCGAACACGAGTTCCGGGCCGGCTCCAGCCGTGACGGCCGTACCTGGACCTGGGGTGGGGTCTGGACCTTCCCCGCCGGCACCACTCCCCGGATCGGCCTGGTCGCGCACGGCGGGGCCGAGCCGGCGGTCACCGCGGAGTTCGACTACCTGCGCTTCTACCGGTAGTCACCCAGGACGGACGGTCCACGGGGTGCGGCGTCGGACCGCCCACCCGGGCCCCCTGCCCCGGCCGGGCGGGGGGCCCGGTCCCGTACCGGGAACGGTGGCCCCGTCGCCCGGCCGGTCCGCTCCGCTCGTCACCGACCGGTGTCCCCCAGCGGGGTCACCGTCCGGTCGGTGCCGTCGTAGCTGCGGGCGGCGACGAACGCGCCGGTGGGCCGGTCGACCGCGGCGACCGCACGGGCCCGCCGACGATCCGCGTCCCGGAAGCGCAGCGCCAGGCTCAGGTGCGGAATCCACCGGCCCGGCTCGTGCCAGGGCAACCGCCCCTCGGCACCGGCGAGGACGTCCCAGACGGCGGCGTGCAGCGCGGTGAGCGCGGGGGACGGCCGGACCAGCCAGACGAGCGGGGTGCTGCCGTCCAGCACGGTGATCCGGTCCAGTCGCACCGGCAGGGGCAGCGCGGCGTCGACCAGGTCGGCCAGGCGGGCCTGCGCACCGGGCGGGAACTCCTCGACCGAGGCCAGGGTCAGGTGGGGGCGGTTGGTCGGGTGCGTGTTGCGGGCCAGGCTGGGCAGGCCGGCCTCGGCGAGCCGGTGCCACGCGCCCCGGACCGTCTCCTCCAACGGCGGGGAACAGATCAGCTCGACGGTCCGCACGCCGCTCAGGCTAGTCCTCTCCGGTTCGCCGGAGGTGGCGCGGGCGATCCCCTGTCGTCGTCCTCGCCCCTGCGGCCACGCCCACGACCACCGCCGCGAGGCGGTGCGGGGGTGCGGCGGGTCAGAGCCAGCCGTTGTCGCGGGCGGCCCGGACCGCCTCGGCGCGACTGGTCGCCCCGAGCTTCTGGACCGCCGAGGCGAGGTAGTTGCGGACCGTGCCGCTGGACAGGTGCGCGCGCCGGGCGATCACCGCGACCGGTGCGCCGTACTCGGCCAGCCGCAGCGTCTCGAGTTCCCGGGGGGTCAGCGGGCAGGGCGGGATGCTCAACGCGTCGGCGGCCAGCGCCGGGTCGACGTACCGGCCGCCGCCGTGCACCCGCCGGATCACGTCGGCCAGCGCGCCGGCCGGTGCGCCCTTGGGCAGGAAACCACGCGCCCCGGTGGTGAGCGCCCGGGGCAGGTGCGCGGGCCGGCCGCGGCCGGTGAGGATCACCACCGCGCACTCCGGCAGCACCCGGGCCAGTTCGGCGGTGACCCCGAAGCCGTCCAGGCCGGGCATCTCCAGGTCGACCACGGCCACGTCGGGGCGGTGGGCCAGGGCGGCGGTCACCGCGGCCGGGCCGTCGGCGGCCTGCGCCACCACCGTCAGGTCCGACTCCAGGTCCAGCAGGGCCCCGAGGGCCGCCCGGATCAGTTCCTCGTCGTCGGCGAGCAGCACCCGGATCATGCGGCGGCCGGCACGGTCGCGTCGAGGGTGAAGACGTCGCCGTCCCGCCGGACGGCGAGCGCGCCACCGACAGCGGCCAGCCGTTCGGTCAGGCCGGCGAGGCCATGACTGCGACCGTCCGGACCGGGCGTCGAGGCCCCGTCGTTGGCGACCGTCATCCGCGCCATCTCGTCCTCCACACTGATCTCGATCCGGCACCAGCCCGCCCGACTGTGCCGCAGCACGTTGGTGCTCGCCTCCCGCAGCACCGCCGCGAACTGGGCGGCCGTCCCCGCCGGAAGGTCGACGTCGGGAAGCCGCACGGTGGCCCGTACGCCACAGGACCGGAGCACCTGCCCGACCGCGGCGACCTGGTCGGCGAGGTCGACCCGCCGGTACCCGTGCACGGCGTCGCGGACCTCGTCCAGGGCGGTCGCGGCCAGCCGGCGCACCTCGTCGGCCTCCCGACCGGCGCGCTCGGCGTCCACCGGAGCGAGCCGGGCGGCCAGCTCGGCCTTGAGGGCGATGACGGTCAACGCGTGCCCGAGCACGTCGTGCACCTCCCGCGCGAAGCGCAGGCGCTCCTCGGTGGCAGCCAGCCGGGCCCGCGCCTCCTGCCCCTGCCGGGCCTGTAGCAGCAGATCCCAGAACCAGAGCTGGAGGCCGTTGACGGCGGCGATCCCCAGGCCGACGCCGCCGGTGACGACCAGGTACCGGACGACGGAACCACCGGTCAGCCCGGCCACCGTCGCGGCGACCAGCAGCGCGCCGGCCGTGACGGGCAGCAGGGCCCGCACCGGACCCAGCAGCGGGGCGGTGCCGACCACCGAGGCGCCCAACCATGCCCAGCTCGGCCAGGAGCCGGCGGCCAACGGCGCGACCAGCGGCACACTGAGCACCGTCGCGCCGACGAAGGCGAGGCGGCGACGGCGGCGCGTCCGGTCGTCCAGCCAGGGTGTGACGGCGGCGTGCACCGCCGCGCCCTGCGTGGCGGCGAAGAGGACGATGCCGACCGCTCCCCCGACCGCCGGCCAGGAGCCGCCGGTCGCACGGAACAGCCCGACCGCCGGCAGGAGCAGACTGGACCACAGCCCGCCGGCCAACGACAGCAGGGTGACCGTCCGGGCCCGACGCAGCCAGCGGTCCGGATCGGCGGGAGTGGTCGGCACGGCCCCGATGCTAGGAGAGCGACGGTCCGGCCGTCAGGCCCGGGACGCCCGGATCGGCCGGGCGTTTCGCACGGCCGACCGGTGACACCGCGCGGATGGTTCCGGGGCCGGGTACGCCGCAGGCTCGACGGATGACCGAAACGACGACGGAGGCGGCCCCGGCGGCCCGGACGACGACCGGAGCGCCCCTGGTGGCCGAGCCGGTGGCGGGACGACGCCGGCTGTTCCGACCTGTGCTGGAGATGCTCGCCGCCATGGTGGCGGGGATGCTGCTCCTCGATCCGGTGTGGGCGGTGGCCGCCGACCGGCTCGGCCGGGCCGACCTGCTCACCCGGCCGGAGGTGGGCGCGCTCGTGATGGTCCTCGACATGGCGATCGGGATGACCGTGTGGATGCGGCACCGGGGGCACCCGTGGTCCGGGGTGGGCGAGATGGTCGCCGCGATGCTGCTGCCGCTGCCGCTGCTCGTCGTACCGTGGTGGGTCGGAATGCTCGACGCGGACGCCCTCGTTCTCGGCGCACACCTGGTGATGGTGCCGGCGACGGTCGCGGCGGTGTGGCGTCGCCGGGACGACCACGTCCCCGCGGGCGGCACGATCCGGACGACGGGTCCGCTGGGCGGGCTGCTGCGGCGCCGCTGGCCGACCCTGCTGGCCCTGCTGATGACGGTCGACCTGTGGTTCGCGCCGGTCGTGCCCGACCCGTGGTTGCTACTGCTGCTGCCGGCGGGCTACCTGGTGATCGGCGCCTACCGCCGGCAGCTGGGCGACCGCCGGGTACTCGCCGTGCAGGTGGCCGGGGCGGTCGGCTGGGTCGGCCTGGCGGTGGTCGCGGCGGCCGCCGCCGAACCGCTCGCCACCTGGCTGGTGGCGGCCGGCTGGCTGGCCCACGCGGCGTGGGACGTCGTGTACCACCGGCTGAACCGGGTGGTGCCCCGCGGGTACACCGAGTGGTGCGCCGTCCTCGACGCCGCCGTGGGGGTCACGGTCCTGCTGACCCTCTGAGCCGGCCGTCCCGACTGCCGATCGGGGGTGTCCGGACCCACCCGGTGGTCCGGATGGCAGCGGGACGGCCGTGGGCCCCACCGACGGGGCCCGGCGGTGCGGACGACGCCCGGTCGGGCGTCGTCCGCACCGGTGTACCGGGATCGACGGCGCACGGCGCCGTCGATGTGGCCCGGTCGCCGCAACGTGACCTCAGGGGTAATGGAAGGCTTGGCACATGAGTTCCGCATCTGTACCGCCCGAACCAGCGTCCGCTTCCACCGGTCCGGGCGACCTTGATCCGGCGAGCCCCTTCTCCGACCTGGGGCTGCGGCCCGAGTTGCTGGGCGCGTTGGCATCCCTCGGCTACGAGGAGCCCACCCCGATCCAGCGGGAGGCGATCCCTCCCCTGCTGACCGGTCGTGACCTGCTGGGTCAGGCGGCGACCGGCACCGGCAAGACCGCCGCCTTCGCGCTGCCCCTGCTGCACCGGCTGCCCGCCGACCGGACGTCGGGCGACCCGGTGGCCCTGGTGCTGACCCCGACCCGGGAACTGGCCGTGCAGGTCTCCGAGGCGCTGCACCGCTACGGTCGGGAGTTGGGGGTCCGGGTGCTGCCGATCTACGGCGGGCAGCCGATCGGACGGCAGTTGCGGGCGCTGGACACCGGGGTGGACGTGGTGGTCGCCACGCCCGGTCGGGCGCTGGACCACATCGCCCGGGGCACGCTGCGCCTGGGCGGTCTGGCCACGGTGGTGCTCGACGAGGCCGACGAGATGCTCGACATGGGGTTCGCCGAGGACATCGAGGCGATCCTGGAGCACGCGCCCGCGCAGCGGCAGACGGTGCTCTTCTCGGCCACCATGCCGGCCCGCATCGACGGGATGGCCCGCCAGCACCTCACCGACCCGGTGCGCATCCTCATCGCCCGGGAGCCGGCGGTGGCCGGGGAGACGCCCCGGGTGCGGCAGCACGCGTACATCGTGGCGCGGGCGCACAAGCCGGCCGCGCTGGGTCGGGTCCTGGACGTGGAGTCCCCCACCGCGGCGATCGTCTTCTGCCGCAGCCGGGAGGAGGTCGACCGGCTCACCGAGACGATGAACGGTCGGGGCTACCGGGCCGAGGCACTGCACGGCGGGATGAGCCAGGAGCAGCGGGACCGGGTGATGGGACGGCTGCGGGCCGGCACCGCCGACCTGCTGGTGGCCACCGACGTCGCCGCCCGGGGGCTGGACGTGGAACAGCTCACCCACGTGGTCAACTACGACGTCCCGTCGGCGCCCGAGTCGTACGTGCACCGGATCGGCCGGGTCGGCCGGGCGGGACGGGAGGGCGTGGCGATCACCCTCGCCGAGCCGCGCGAGCACCGGATGCTCAAGACCATCGAACGGGTCACCGGCCAGCGGATCATCATCGACAAGATTCCCACGGTGGCCGACCTGCGGACCCGGCGGTTGGCGCTGACCCAGGCGGCGCTGCGGGAGAGCCTGCTGGAGGACGACCTCGAGCCGTTCCGGGTGATCGTGGAGTCGCTCAGCGACGAGTTCGACCTGATGGAGGTCGCCCTCGCGGCGGTGAAGCTCGCGCACGAGGCGGCCGGACCGGGCGCCGACGACGAGGAGGAGATCCCGCAGGTTCCGGTCCGCGCTCCCCGCGAGACCCGGCCGGGGTTCGAGAACCGTGGCGAGCGCCGTCCGACCCGGTCCCGTGCGGGCGGGACGACCCAGGTCTTCGTCGGGCTGGGCCGGCGGGCCGGGGTCCGCCCTCAGGACCTGGTGGGGGCGATCACCGGGGAGACCCGGCTCAGCGGCCGGGACATCGGCTCGATCGAGATCGCCGACCGGTTCTCCCTGGTGGAGGTGCCCCAGGCGGTCGCCGACGAGGTGATCGCCGGGCTGCGCGAAAGCACCATCAAGGGCCGCAAGGCGACCGTACGCCGGGACCGCGACCAGAACTGACCCCACCGGGCTGGCGTGCTGGCCAGGGCGCCCTGACACCGCCCCCTGGCGGGGTCCCCGCAGTGTTCTGGGCACTGCGGGGACCCCGCCACCACCAGCCCGGTGTCAGGCGGCGGCGAGCGCGGGACCGGGGCGGGAGTCGGCGTCGGCGGGACGCAGCGCCACGGCGAGCACCTCCGCCACGTCGGCCAGGGTGTGCACGGTCAGCGCCTCGCGGACCTCGGTGGGCAGGTCGTCGAGGTCCGGCGCGTTGCGGGCCGGGACGACCACCTCGGTCAGGCCGGCCCGGTGCGCGGCGAGCAGTTTCTGCTTCACCCCGCCGATGGGCAGCACCCGGCCGGAGAGCGTCACCTCCCCGGTCATCCCGACCTCGGGGCGGACGGGCCGGCCGCTGACCAGCGAGGCGAGCGCGGTGACCATGGTGACACCCGCGCTCGGGCCGTCCTTGGGCACCGCGCCGGCCGGTACGTGCAGGTGGATCCGCCGCCCGGCGAGGGTGTTCGGGTCCAGACCGAGCTGACGACCGTGCGACCGCAGGTACGACAGCGCGATGTGGGCGGACTCCTTCATCACGTCGCCGAGCTGCCCGGTGAGGGTCAGCCCCGGTTCGCCCTCCATGCTGGTCGCCTCGACGAAGAGGACGTCACCGCCGGCGCCGGTGACCGCCAGGCCGGTGGCCACACCCGGCACGGCGGTCCGTTCCGCCGTCTCCGGGGTGAACCTCGGGCGGCCCAGGTAGCGGGTCAGGTCGTCGACGTCGACGTGGAGCGGCCCCGCCTCGGTCGCCAGCGTCACGGCGACCTTCCGCAGGATCCTCGCCAGGGCCCGGTCGAGCTGCCGGACGCCGGCCTCGCGGGTGTGCTCGGCGGCGATCCGGGCCAGCGCGGTGTCGGTGACCGTGACCTCCCCGGTGGTCAGCCCGGCCCGCTCCCGCTGCCGGGGCAGCAGGTGGTCCCGGGCGATGGCGACCTTCTCCTCCTCGGTGTAGCCGTCCAGGGTGACCAGTTCCATCCGGTCCAGCAACGGGCCGGGGATGCTCTCCACGACGTTCGCGGTGGCCAGGAAGAGCACGTCGGAGAGGTCGAGGTCGACCTCGAGGTAGTGGTCGCGGAAGGTGTGGTTCTGCGCCGGGTCGAGCACCTCCAGCAGGGCGGCGGCCGGGTCACCGGCGTACCCGGCGGCGAGTTTGTCCACCTCGTCGAGGAGCACGACCGGGTTCATCGAGCCGGCTTCCCGCAGGGCCCGGACGATCCGGCCGGGCAGCGCGCCGACGTAGGTGCGCCGGTGGCCACGGATCTCCGCCTCGTCGCGCACGCCGCCGAGGGAGACCCGGACGAACCGACGGCCGAGGGCGCGGGCCACCGACTCGCCGAGGCTGGTCTTGCCGACGCCGGGCGGGCCGGTGAGGGCGAGCACCGCGCCGGAGCCGCGTCCGCCGACCACGCCGAGGTTGCGCTCGGCCCGCCGGTTGCGCACCGCCAGGTACTCCAGGATGCGGTCCTTGACGTCGGTCAGGCCGGTGTGGTCGGCGTCGAGCACGGCGCGCGCCGCGGCCAGGTCGGTGTTGTCCTGGGTACGCGTGCTCCACGGCATCTCCAGCACGGTGTCCAGCCAGGTACGGATCCAGCCGGCCTCCGGGGAGGCGTCGCTGGCCCGCTCCAGCCGGCCGACCTCGCGCAGGGCCGCCTCGCGGACCTTCTCCGGCAGGTCGGCGGCCTCGGTCCGGGCCCGGTAGTCGGCGGAGCCCTCGGGCTCGTCCTCGCCGAGTTCCCGGCGGATCGCGGTGAGCTGCTGACGGAGCAGGAACTCCCGCTGGGACTTCTCCAGCCCCTCCCGGACGTCGTTGTTGATCCGCTCGCTGACCTCCTGCTCGGCCAGGTGGTCCCGGACCCAGTTGACGAGGAGTTCGAGCCGGGCGGTGACGTCGGGGGCAGCGAGCAGCTGGGTCTTCTGGCCGAGGGTGAGCCAGGAGACGTAGCCGGCGGAGTCGGCGAGTTCCGACAGGTCGGTCATCCGCTCGATCGCGTCGACGACCTGCCAGGCGCCGCGTTGCTGGAGCACCGAGGTCATCAGCGCCCGGTACTCGCGGGCCAGTTCCCGGGCCCGTCCGGCCGGCGCGGGTTCGGGCAGTTCGGTCGCCTCGACCCAGAGGGCGGCACCGGGTCCGGGCACGCCGGAACCGATCCGGGCCCGGGACAGGCCACGGACGACGGCGGCCGGTTCGCCGCTGGGCAGCCGGCCGACCTTCTCGATGGTGGCGACCGCGCCGACCGGGCCGTACTCGCCGTCGATGCGGGGTACGGCGAGCAGCTTCTGGTCACCGGTGGCGCGGGCCGCGTCGACCGCGGCCTGGGTGGTCGGGTCGAGGGTCACCGGGATGACCATGCCGGGCAGCAGGACGGTGTCGGTGAGGGGCAGTACCGGAAGAGTTGCCATCGAACACCTGCCATCGTGTTGACTTGAGCGTGCCTGACTCAAGTCGACCGGCGGTCGCCGTGTTCCGCCGTGTGACCCACGCCATGTCCGGCGGGCGGGACGAGCGGTTCTCCGGCGGGCGGGACGAGGGCTCCGTCGGCGGGCGGGACGGACCCGCGAGGGGGTGCCGACGGCGCACCCGTCGACGGTCCCGGCCCTGGACCGCCGGCCAGCGCGACGGCGAGCGGGATGGCCGCCGTGGTGGCCGCCAGGGCCAGGATCGTCCAGCCCGGCGCGTCGACGAGCGCGGCGACGGCGGTGAGTACGCCGAAGGCCGCCAGCTTGGCCCGGACCGGGGCCGCCGGCCCGACCGGGGCGCCACGGCCGGTGCCGAGTGCGGGGTGGGACATGGATCTCTCCTTCGTCGTCGGGGACGCCCGCGTCACCCGGTCAGGACGAGCAGCACGGCCCCGACGAGCAGGGCCGGAACCGTGGTGATCACCGTGGCGAGCAGGGCGGAGCGGCGGCGCAGGGCGGCAAGCGGGATCAGGGCGTCGCCGTCCTGGCTGACCGCGTTGGCGACCAGGGTGGGCAGGGGCAGCGCGCCCCCCACGTACAGGCCGGTGAAGACGATCTGGACGGCGCAGCCCGGGATCAGGCCGACCAGCGCGCCGACGAGCACCCCGGCCAGCCCGGCGAGGGCGAGTTGGGAGCCGTCGAAGCCGGTACCGGTGCTGACCACCTGCCAACCGAGGTACGCCACGGCCACCCAGACGGTGACGAAGGAGGCCTCGTGCGCGCTGTGCCGCAGGGTCTGCCCGAACGAGCGGGGGTGGGCGGTCTCGAGGGTGTCGTCGACCAGCCGGCCCCGCCCCAGGGCGAAGATCACCACGGCGGTGAGGGTGCCGAGCAGCCCGAGGGCCAGGTACGGGTCGACGCCGCCGAGCGCCCGGGTCAGCGCGGCCGGGTCGACCACCTGGAAGACCACCGGGACGGACACCAGGAAGGCCGGCATGGTGAGGCCCCAGAAGGCGGTGGCCGGGTCGGGGCGGCGGAGCAGCCCGGTACCCGTACCGGCGGCACCGGCGACGGTGACCGTCGAGGGACCGGGGGCCGGCGCCGCGACGGCGGGGCCGGGCGAACCGGTCGGGACGCTCGACGGCGCGGCGGGCCGGGCGGGTGGCCGCCGGGACACCGTGGCGCGGCCACGCGGCAGGACAGCGGCGCGGGCGGGGTCGATGCCGAAACCGTCCACCACCTGACCGGTGAGCAGGCCGACCGCGAAGAGCAGCAGGTGCAGCCGCAGCGCGAACCACGGGTCGGCGGCGATCACCACCCAGGAGGAGTCGCCCATGGTGGCGGCCAACGCGGCGACCACGGTGCCGAAGGAGACCTTCCCCCGGGCGTACAGCGGCATCAGGATGATCGCCCCGCCGCAGCCGGGGCTGACCCCCAGCAACGCGCCGACCAGGGGCCCCAGGCGGGGCCGGTTGGTCAGTCCGTCGGTCACCCGGTCGCCGTAGCGCCACCGCAGCCACCCGAAGAACGCGACCAGGACCGCGACGTAGACACCGACCTGCATGAAGGCGTCCGCGAGCGGACGCAGCACGAGTTCGGGCACCACACACCTCCCTCCGGTACCCCGGTCCGCCGGGTCGCCCCGTCGCGCGGGCGACCCGGCGAGGTGAACTCAGGTGACGGCGTTACGGACCTTGTTGACCAGGCCACCGGCGGCGGAGGGATTGGTGCCGTACAGCCGCGGGTCACCCGGGGGCAGCACCGGTTCGGGTGCGTGCGCCCGGGGGCTGTGGTCGTACCGGAACTCGCCTTTGCCGTCCGGGGTGGGGCCGCTGGCCCAGCGTCCCTGCTCGGCGTCGTTGCCCGGGGAGAAGTCCAGGTAGGTGTAGCTGAACCTCTCGAACTCCCCGCTGTCCGGGAAGGCGTCCGGCACCGGCATCTCCTCCAGGCCGTCCTCCTTGAGCTGCTCGATCGCGGCGAGCCACATGTTCTGGTGCATGGTGTCCCGGGCGAGCAGGAAACGCAGCATCTGCTTGACCCCGGGGTCGTCGGTCATGTTGAACAGCCGGGCCACCTGGAGGCGGCCCTGCGCCTCGGCGGTCGCGTTGAGGTGGAAGTCGGCCAGCAGGTTGCCGCTGGCGGTGACGAACGCCCCGCTCCACGGCACGCCGTTGCTGTCGGCGGGCAGCGCACCGCCACCGCCGTGGATGAAGTGCGCCGGGTTGGCACCGCCGTAGATCGCCCCGACCATCGGGTTGTCCTCCGCCGCCTCCTGGAGGGAGAGGGGGGCGTTCTCCAGCAGTCGGGTGATCATCGTGCAGATCATCTCGACGTGCCCCATCTCCTCGGTGCCCACGTCGAGCAGCAGATCCTTGTACTTGCCGGGCAGCCGGCAGTTCCAGCCCTGGAAGAGGTACTGGTTGGCCACGGTCATCTCGCCCCACTTGCCGCCCAGCACCTCCTGGAGCCGGCGGGCGAACGCGGCGTCCGGACCGTCCGGCTTGGCCTCGAACTGCAGATCCTTGATGTGGCTGAACACGCTGTCCTCCTCGGTGGGCGTCACGCTGGCGCCGAGGGGGTTCCCGCCGTGGTGACCCCCAGGGGCCAGCGACGGCCCCGGTGGGTCATCCCCCCACCGGACCACCGGCGGGGGGCGGTCCCGCCGGCCGGGTGACGGGAAGCACCACCTCGACCCCGACTCCCCTGGGGCGCAGGCCGCGGGCGGTGACCCGACCGCCGTCGACGGCGAGCAACCGGCGCACGATCCAGAGACCGAGACCGGAGAGGCCGGCACCCGGTGCGGGCCGGCGCAACGCCTCCACCACCGGTTCCGGGTCAGCACCCTCGTCGGTGACCAGAATGGTGAGGCCGGGGCCGCGCAGTGCGGCGAAGACCCCCACCACGCCGTCCGGCGGTCCGTGCCGCAGCGCGTTCTGCACCAGGTTGAGCAGGACCTGCCGGGTACGACGGGCCGGCACCGGACAGGCGCCGGCCCGTCGGGTCGTCCCGGCCCGCAGCCGTTCGGCCGGCACCAACGCGGCGACCTGCGGCAGGATCCGCCCGAGGGGCACCGTCGGCTCCGGCGCGGCGGCCGGGTCGAGCGCACCGGTGCTCGCGGCTACCACCTGGCGCAGCACCTGCTGCAGGTGGTCGGCCTGGTCGCGGGCGAGCGCGGCCAGTTCCCGCCGGTCGTCGGGGGTCAGCGGGCCGCGCTCGTCGGCGAGCGCCCGGGTCAGTGCGGCGAGCGCGACGACCGGGGTGCGGAACTCGTGACAGAGCATCCGCAGCAGCAGTTCCGGATCGTGGTCGCCCGATTCGCAGGACGGCGGGGCGGCCGTCCACCCCGCCACTGCCCGCGCTCGTCGCCCCCTGCCGAACCCGGGTCCGGTGCGCATCCGACCGCCTCCCCTCGTCGACCGGGCCGTCGGCATGATCGGTACCCGCTCGGGAAGGCGGCAGGCATGTCCGATTCCCCCGCCCTCCGACTCGCCGTCGTCGACGACCATCCGCTCTTCGTGCGGGGGTTGGAGCTGCTGTTGCCGTCGGCCACCGGTGGCCGGGCCACCGTGGTGGGGTCGACCGGGGACGCCTCGGCCGCCGCGTCGCTGGTACAGCGCTGCCTGCCGGACCTGGTCCTGGTCGACCTGCACATGCCGCCCCCGGGCGGGATCCGGGCGGTGGCGGCGATCCGGCGGACCGTTCCCCGGGTGCGGCTGGTCGCGATGTCCGGCTCGGACGACACCGCCCCGGCGCTGGAGGCGCTGCGTGCCGGCGCCGAGGGGTTCCTGCCCAAGAGCAGCGAGCCCGAGGAGCTGCTGCCGCCGCTGCTGGCCGTCCTCGACGGCTGGGCGGTGCTGCCCGGCACCCTGCTGCGCGAGCTGCTGCACGTCCCCCGGCCCGTGCCCGCCGGTCTGGACGCCGAGGAACGCCGACTGCTCCAGCTCATCGCCGCCGGGCGCAGCACCGTGGAGATCGCCGAGGAGCTGCACGTCTCGGAACGGACGGTGAAGCGGATGACCGCTTCGCTGTTGCGTAAACTCCGGGTGACAAACCGGACGGAGGCCGCCGCGCTCGCCGGCCATGCGGGGCTGCTCGGCACCTGAACCGTATTCGCCACCGCGCCCCGGGTTTCCCGGCGCGTCGTCCGGGCTCCGGCGACTGCCGGCGGCCCGACCTACCACTGGCAATTTCCATGCCGGGACGGGTTTTCACCCGCCTGGTGCGCACCATGGAATGCCGAAGGCCGTGCATTGTTGCGGATTTGCGGTGGGATACGTCAAACTCTTAGCCACACCCCGCCACGCGCAAGGAGTAATGGACGATGGCCAGGAAAGTAATCACAGTTCTCACGGACGACCTCGACGGCGGAAAGGCCGACCGGACGGTCGAGTTCGGGCTCGACGGCGTCTTGTACACCATCGATGTGTCGGACGAAAACGCGGGGGTCCTGCGGAAGGCCCTGGACCCATACATCACCGCTGGCCGCCGTATCGGTCGTGGTGTCGTGGAGCCCAGCCGCGGAGCCCGCCGTCCCGGGCGTCCGGCGACCTCCGGAATGGATCGTGAGCAGAACCGGGCGATCCGCGAATGGGCCACGAAGAACGGGTACGAGATTTCCGAGCGCGGCCGCATCCCGGTGTCGGTCGTCGAGGCGTACAAGAACCGCTGACCCACCGGCCGGCATTACCTTCCGGAGCCCGGACGTCACGCTGGGGAATCACCAGCGCCGGCCGGGCCACCCATTACCCGTCCCACCCGGGCCCCGTCGCCACCTGCGCCCCGCGCGAAAAGCCCTGGCCAGGACCGGCGCGCGGCGGGCGCCGCCCCGCGCCGAGGCGGACCGATCCGGCCCCGGACGGCCGATCTCCGGGCAACATCGGCTGGCCAGCGCGGGAACCGGCCGCGACGGGGCCGGTGGCCGACCGCCGGACCCGGGCCGTCAGCACCGCGCCGCACCACCGACCGGGCGTGACCTGCGGAGCCCGCAGGTTCTTCCTTTCCGTCCCGCCCGCTCCTGAGCGGTATTCGCGGTTCCGGTAACGTGTCGATTACCGACGATGTCCTTTTGCGTCTCCCGCCCCGGCCCACCGGGTCCACCGGTCCATTCCCGCACCGGGGCGCGACGTCCGTCCGGGGGTGCGCCCCGGACCGGCCGGGGTGGGAGGGGGTGTCAGTCGAAGGTGAGATGGTCGAAGTCGAACCCGTTCGCCAGCTCGTCACGACGGGACCGCAGCCGGTCGACGTCCCGTCCCAGGTCGCTGCGGAGCACCAGGTCCGGCTCGCCGGCGTCGTCCTGACGCAGACGCGCACCGATCGCGGCGACCGCGAGGTCACCGGCCAGCCGGGCGGCGTCCACCCCGCAGGAGAAGCGGTGCTCCCAGAGCAGGACCCGCTCGACCAGGCACCGGCCGGGACGCGCCTCGACCCACGCCCAGCCCTCGGCGGGACCGTCCTTCCAGCACACGTGCAGGCCCCGCACGATGGGGTCGACGAGCTGCCGGGCGACGTACGCCTCGACGGCGGCGGCACGGGCGATCGCGCCCAGGTCGTTGACGTGACCGCTGCGCCCGTCGGGCAGGCGGCCGACGATGTCCCGGAATCCCACGGGCCGCTCGGCCTCCGGGTCGCCCGGTTCCGGTGTGCCGGCGGTGTAGTCGCGGGCGTCTATCAGGTACTCCGCCACCCGCCGCGCGTGCGGACCGGGCCGCAGGGTGGCGGACTCGATCCGGAGCACCTCGAGGCCGACCGCGGCGGTGACCGCGTCGCGCATCCGGATCTCGCGCCGCGCCGCCGGGGTGCCGACCGGAGCGGTGAACTCCACCGCGAACTCCGGCCGTCCGGTGGCGCCGTGGCAGACGACGACGTCGAGGACGGCCCGGCCGGCCGTGCTCCACTGGTGACCGGTGATGCCCGGCGGCCGGCCCGACACCAGCTCACCCAGGCGGCGGGCGGTGTGCACGACGCGGCCACCCCGTTCCAGGAGCGGACCGCGCCCGGCGGCGAGCGGACGCAGCCGGGAGCCGTCGTCGGGTCCGGTGCTCGTCATCTGTCCCACGTTCCATCCCTCGGTGCCGGGCCCGAGTCTAGGACGGGATCCGGGACCGCCCGCCGGGTGGCCCACCGGAGATGGGCCGCACCGGCCGGGTCGGTGGACGCGTCGTGGACCTGGCGTCGTCCGGCGCCGTGGGCGGGCCGGACGGGTCACGCCCGGCCCCGGCTCAGACGCCCATCACCAGTCCCTCGATCGTGTGTTTCTGCCGGATCGGGGTGAGGGTCTCCACCACCGGGCAGGGCAGGTGCTCGCGGACCAGCGGCGGCAGACGCTCCCAGTAGCCACGGGTGACGGCCATGTCGTGCCGGGCGGCGTTGCCGGCGCCCGGCGCGTCGACGCCGAGCACCAGCACCGGGCGCGCGACGGTGGAGACGTTCGGGGTGCCACGGTGGATGGTCAGCGCCGACCGGGCCGAGATGTCGCCACGCTTCGGGTACGTGCGCACCGCGCGTCGCTCGTAGCGGGGATGGCGCTCCCGGGGCGGGAACATGCCGTGGTCGAAGTCGGGGTGGTCGTCCCACTGGGTGCCGGGGGCGATCTCGAACGGGCCCATCTCCTCCTCCGTGTCGACGGTGGTGAGGTTGAGGGCGAGCGAGGTGAGCCGCCGTTGCTGCCGGGTCTGCTCGGGCATCGGGAAGTCCCGGTGCCAGGGCTGGTGGACGGCGCCGGGGAACGGCGTGTCGAAGCCCAGCTCGACGATCTCGTAACGCGGCCCGAGCACCGCCCGGCAGACCGCCACCACCCAGGGGTGGGTGACCAGGTCGACGAAGCCGCGCAGCTGCTCGGGATGGATCTCCACGTACCAGCGCTGCGGGCCACGGCCGACGGCGCCGTCCGGACGGGACCGGGCCTCGGCGAAGGCGACCTCGACGTCCTCGCGGACCCGGTCGACCCACTCGACGGGGAACGCGCCCCGGCAGGCGGTGATCCCGTCGCGGTAGAGGTCGCCGAGGGCCGCGGTCGGCGTCTCGTCGTTCTCCCCCGGAGCCGGGGCCGGGGTCGGGGCCGGGGGCGTGGTGCCGTCGTGGTGTCGCATACCGCCTCCTCGGGTGGACACCGGCAGTATTACAACGTTGTAGAAGCCGCGCAACGGGGCACCGCCGGATCGGGCATCATCGACGTCGACAGGTCGGTCGGACCGGGAGGTGTGACGTGCGGGTGGTGTCCCTGGTGCCATCGCTCACCGAGGCGGTGGCGGTCACCCTGCCCGGGGTCCTGGTCGGCGCGACCGACTGGTGCACCCACCCCGCCGGCCTGCCGGTCACCCGGGTCGGCGGCAGCAAGTACCCCGACCTCGACCGGGTCCTCGCGCTCCGTCCGGACGTCGTGCTGCTCAACGAGGAGGAGAACCGTCGGGAGGACGCCGACGCCCTCGCCGCCGCCGGTGTACCGGTACACGTCACCTATCCGAGGACGGTGCCGCAGGCCCTCACCGAACTGGGCGAGCTGCTCACCGCCCTCGGGGCGTCCGGCGAACCGGAGTGGCTGGCCGCCGCCCGTCGTGCCTGGACGGCGCCACCCACGCCGGCCGGGATCCTCCGCGCGGTCGTGCCGGTCTGGCGCCGACCGTGGGTGCTGCTCGGCGGCGACACCTTCGCCGGGGACGTGCTGCACCGGCTCGGCGTACGCAACCTCTACGCCGGGCACCCGGAACGCTACCCCCGGCCCGGTCCGGACGAGCTGAGCGACCGGCGGCCGGACCTGGTGGTGCTGCCGGACGAGCCGTACCGGTTCACCGCCGAGGACGGCCCGGACGCCTTTCCCGGCGTACCCTGCGCACTCCTCTCCGGCCGGCACCTGACCTGGTACGGGCCCTCGCTGGCCGAGGCACCCGGGGTGCTCGCGGCGCAGCTCGGCCGACGGCTGACCCACCCGGGTTGAGCAACCCGGGTCACGCCACCGGGGCGATCCCCGGGCCCGTCGTCCGGGCACCCGGACGTCACGGCCGCCACCGGCGGGCCGGCCAGACGGGTGGGCACCGGGGCCTCCGGCCCGCGAGGGGCCCTCGGGAAGGGGCCGAAGGTCCCGCCGGACGCGGGACCGGACGGCCCTGCTCCCGGCGGCCCCACCGGGATGGAATGGAACCGCCACCGGGAAGCGGTGCGAGGCACGAGGGAAGGACGTGGACACCATGGCTGCCACGATCGAGCGAAGCACCGCCCGTACCACCACTGCGGGGGCACCGACCGGAACCCCCCGTAACGGCACCCCCGCGGCGGGGACCGCCCGGAACCGGGCCGCCCGGTACGTCTTCGCCGGCATCCGGATCGCGCTGGGGTGGACCTTCCTCTGGGCCTTCCTGGACAAGACCTTCGGCCTCGGCCGCGCCACCGAGGCGACGAACGCCTGGCTCAACGGGGGCAGCCCGACCAGGGGCTTCCTGGCCTTCGGCGCCGAGGGGCCGTTCCAGGGCCTCTACCGGGACATCGCCGGTGCGGTCTGGGCCGACTGGCTGTTCATGGCGGGCCTGCTCGGCATCGGCCTGGCCCTGCTGCTCGGTGTCGGGATGCGGATCGCGGCGGTCGCCGGCGGCCTGCTCTACGTGCTGATGTGGGCGGCCGTCCTGCCGCCCGAGAACAACCCCTTCATGGACGAACACCTGATCAACGCGGCCCTGCTCGCCGGTCTCGCGCTGATCGCCGCCGGTGACACCCTCGGCCTCGGCCGGGCCTGGGCGAACCTCCCCGTCGTCCAGCGGTTCCCCTGGCTGCGCTGACCGGGTACCGGCACCACGGCGGACGTCACCACCCGGTGACGTCCGCCGCGTCGGGTCCGCGCCGGTGGCCACCCGGCCCCGGCCGTCACCCGTCCTGCCGGACATCGGCGACCGACGATCCGGCAGGATCGACCGGAACAGTGATCCCGCAAGGCAGGAGAGCCAGGATGAACAAGCCCGAGGTGGGCCCGATCGAGGGCGCCCCGCCCGCCGATCTCGTCGTCGAGGACATCACGGTCGGCGAGGGCCCCGAGGCGGAGCGGGGACAGCTGGTCACCGTGCACTACGTCGGAGTGGCGCGCTCCACCGGACGCGAGTTCGACGCGTCCTGGAACCGGGGCGAGACCTTCCAGTTCGGGCTCGGCGCCGGCCAGGTCATCGCCGGTTGGGACCAGGGCGTGGTGGGGATGCGGGTCGGCGGCCGGCGCCGGCTCACCATCCCGCCGCACCTGGGCTACGGCAACCGGGGCGCCGGTGGCGTCATCAAGCCGGGCGAGACGCTGGTCTTCGTGGTCGACCTGCTCGACGTCCGCTGAGCGGAGCGGGCGGGGCCGTCGGTCCCGCCCGCTCCGGCAGGTCGGGACGGGCCGACGGTCAGACCACCGCGAGGGGCCGGTACGGCTGGGTCGGATACGTCCGCCCCACCGCCGCCGGTCGCCGGTCGACCGGCAGCCGGCTGCGGGACACGTCGGTGACCGTCCACGACCGCCGCGCCGCACCGGTGCCCAGGGGCACCGTGTCGGCCGGCGGGGTCGGCGCCGGCGCGTCGGCGTGCTGCTCCTGCCGGGCCGCCGGAGCCCGGCCGGCCGGCAGCGTGAGCCGTGGGTTGCCCTCCACCACGGAAATGACCCGGTGCAGGCCGGTGCCGTGCAGCACCCGCAGGATCATCGGGTGCGGGTCGACCAGGACGAGTTCCCCGCCCCGGCCCCGGACGCCCAGGTGGGCGGCGACCAGGGTACGGATCGCGGCGGCCGAGAAGACCGGCACGGCGGAGAGGTCGAGCCGCAGCAGGGGCCGGAACGGCTGGGCCCAGAGCACCGACCGGAACTGGGCCACCGTGGCGATGTCTATCTCGCCCGCCACCCGCACGTCGACCACCCGGTCACCAATGCCGACCTCGACCTCGAGCCGGTCGCTGCGCTGCCTCATGACCCCGAATCTATGCCGTCGGACCGACACTTTCCTCCTGCCACGGACCGATCCCCGGGTACGCCCCGGGTCGGGTCCGGGAAAACCCCTCACCCTCCCGGAGGAGGAGGGCCGGTCGGCGGCGCGGACCCGCCGCGACCTCAGCTTTCGACGGTGTAGTCGAAGGTGAAGCCATGCTCACCGTCCACCAGCAGGATCTCCATGGTGCCGGTCAGCCCGGTCAGCTCACCGGTGCCGGTGTCCGGGACCACGCGGATGGTCAGCGAGCCCGCGCCCCGGTCCATCACCCCGCAGTGCTGGAGGACGAAGCTGCCCGGCCGACCGTGCAGCGTGCCCACCACCCGTTCGAGACCGACGTAGCCGCCCGAGCCCGGTCGGGCCGACTCGGCCTTGAGCAGGTGGGCGACGCTGGAGGCCTGGAGGTCCCCCTGGAACTCCTTGGTCACCACGACCCGGGCCAGTCGGCCGCCCACCCGGTCGTCGTACGGCGGGTGCTCGTCCCAGGTCAGATCGACGGCGCCGACGGCACGGACACGCATGACTGGCTCCCCCCGGGTGTCACCCGATGAGATCATCATGCCGCACCGGGGGCGTCGCCGCAGGTCTGCCACCCGCTCCGAGCTGCGGCGACGCGCCCGACCGGCGCCGGTCGGCAGTGCGCGGGCCCGCTGACGGAGCCTCCGGCACCGGCCGCGCTCCCCGGTGGCGGACCGGGTGGGTCAGCCGCCGCTTCCGGTGGAGGCGGGTCCGGGCGTCGCGCCGGCGGCCGGCGCCGCCGGGCTGGCGGTGGGCGTGGGCCGCAGGTTCCCCGGCACCGGTAGGGCGCTGCCCCGGACGAACTCCTCCCAGCTGACGTTCCAGGCGGTCCAGCCGTTGCCCGGCTGCAAGGGCACCTCGGTGCCCTTCACCGTGATCAGGTCGCCGACCTGGGTGACGCCCATCAACCAGTCGGCGGCACTGGCGGAGACGTTGGCACAGCCGTGCGAGACGTTGGTGTTGCCCTGGTCCCCCTCCGACCACGGGGCGGCGTGGATGAACTCACCGCCCCAGGTGTAGCGCTGGGCGTCGTCCACGTCGACCACGTAACCGCCGTCCGGCTCGCCCCGGGTGTCGAAGGTGGTCCGCTCGTGCTTCTCCATGATCACCATGCGACCGCTGGAACTGGGCGTGCTCGGCTTGCCGAGGCTCACCGGGATCCGGCGCAGGAGCCGGCCGTCCTGGAACACCGCCATCTGCTTGGTGGCATTGTCGATCTCCAGCGCCACCTGGCGGCCGATCTGGGAGGTGGCCCGCCGGTCGGCGTCCCCGACCCCGTCCCGACCGATCGGCAGGCCCGCCAGGGCGGAGCGGACACTGACGCTGGTGCCGGGACGCCAGAAGTCCGGTGCCCGGTAGTAGACCTGGCTGCCGTCGTCCAGCCACGACCAGGCCCCCGGCTGGGGCGGGTCGGTGGTGACGAACAAACGGCGCTGAACCTCGTCCCTGGCCGCCTTCGGAATCGGCGGGTCGAATGCCACGGTTACCGGCATCGCGGTTCCGTACGTCCGGTTGCCGGCGAAGTAGAGCGTGCTGGTAATTGTCGGCGCGTTCGATTTCGCGGCAGTGGTGAAGGTCGTGGTGCGACTGGCGGTCTCGCCCGTGTCACTGCTCGCGGTCACCACGGCGGTGTACGTCCGGCGGTGCGCCAGGGGCTGCGCCGGCACCCAGGCCGTTCCGTCCTCGCGGGGCTCGGCGCGGACCTGCGCCCCCTTGTCGTCCCGGATCAGGACGTCCTTCACCCTGCCACCGCGGACCGCCACGCCGACCTCCGCGCTGATCGGCACGTCCCGGGTCCGGTCGGCGGGTGTCACCGTGAGGTCCAACGGCACCCGGGCCGCCGCCTCCCGCCTTTTCTCCGGAGCCCGGTCCGTCGTGCACCCGCCGAGTACCAGCGCGGTCGCGGTCATGGTCACCGCGGACAGCCTGATCCGCCGCCTCCACTCCATGATGCTCCCCCCGTCACCGTTTCCCTCCGGCACATTGTCACCACCGCAGGTCACCGGCCGGCGCAATTTCGGCAGAATCGTCCCGCGCCATTGCCGATCGTCATTGGCACTGATGCGACCGAATGTGCGGAACGGCCCGGTCGGTCCGGCGAGAGCCCGGTCGGCGGTGGTGTCCCGTCCCTGCCCCGGCGGTCGTCGGCGGGTGGTTCGGGCGGGCCGCACCGCGTCGACCGACCCGGGGCGAACGGGCGCGGGGACGAACCGGGCCCGGCCGGCCGGACGAGGTGCCGGGCCGACCGGGCGGACGGTCAGAGGTTGGCGATCAGCAGGGCGGGCCGTTCGACGCAGTCGGCGACGTGCCGCAGGAAGCCGCCGGCCACGCCCCCGTCGCAGACCCGGTGGTCGAAGGTCAGACTGAGCTGGGTGACCTTGCGGACCGCGAGCTGCCCGTCGACCACCCAGGGCTTGTCCACGATCCGGCCGATGCCGAGCAGCGCCGCCTCCGGGTGGTTGATGATCGGGGTGGAGCCGTCGACACCGAACACCCCGTAGTTGTTCAGCGTGAAGGTGCCGCCGGTGAGCCGGGCCGGCGGAAGGGTACCGGCGCGGGCCGCCGCGGTGGTCTCGGTCAGCGCGGCGGCGAGTTCGACGGTGGTGAGCCGCTGGGCGTCCCGCAGCACCGGGACGAGCAACCCCCGGTCGGTCTGCGCGGCGATCCCCAGATGCACGCCGGCCGACTGGACGATCCGCTGCGCCTCGCCGTCGACCCGGGCGTTGAGCTGCGGGAAGCGACGCAGCCCCGACAGGCAGATCCGGGCCATCAGGGCGAGGACGCTGACCGGCCGGTCCGGGCTCGCGGCGTTGATCGCCGCCCGGGTCTCCAGCAGGCCGGTGGCGTCCACGTCGACCCAGATGGTGACCTCGGGGATCTCCCGCCGGCTGCGGGAGAGCTTGTCGGCGATCACCTTGCGGACCCCGGTCAGCGGGATGACCAGGTCCTCCGCGCCGGTGGCGGAACCCGGAGCCGGGTCGGGCACGGCGGCCACGGGGTCCGGCGCGACGGCCGGCGCGGCGAGCGCGGCCTCCACGTCGGCCCGACGGACCACTCCCCCGGGGCCGGTGCCGCGCAGGGTGGTCGGGTCGATGCCGTGCTCCCGGGCCAGTCGCCGGACGATCGGCGAGATGACCAACGACCGGGCGGGCGTGGCGTCGCCCCGGCCGGCGGCACCGGCACCGTCGGTGACCGGCACGGTGGGGGCCGGGCGGGTGGGCGACGGATCCGGGGCCACCGTCAGCCGCGGGCGGCGACGCCGCCGTCCCGGGCCGAGCCCGGTGCCGTACCCGATCAGCACGTTGCCCGAACCGGCGCGTTCCTCCTCCCGGTAGGTCGCGTGCCCGACCGGCTCGGTCGGGGCGGCGTCCAACGGCGCCACGGTGACCAGCGGTTGACCGACCGGGCGGGCCTCCCCCGCCGCGCCGTGCAGGGCCACCACCCGACCGGCGTACGGACAGGGCACGTCCACGACCGCCTTGGCGGTCTCCACCTCGACCACGATCTGGTCCACGGTCACCTCGTCACCGACGGCGACCCGCCACTGCACGATCTCCGCCTCGGTGAGCCCCTCCCCCAGGTCGGGCAGGAGGAACACCCGGGCGCCGTCCACGGTGGTCATGCCGCCCTGCCTTCCGGCAGCCACCGGGTGTCCGGCTGGTCGTCCCACTGCAAGCGGGCGACGGTGTCGAGGATCCGGTCCACCGACGGCAGGTGGGTGTGCTCCAGCATCGGCGCCGGATAGGGGATGTCGAGGCCGGCGACCCGCAGCACCGGCGCGTGCAGGGCGTGGAAGCAGCGCTCCTGCACCCGGGCGGCGATCTCCGCGCCGACCCCGGCGAAGCCCTGCGCCTCCTGGACCACCACACACCGACCGGTGCGGCGCACCGAGGCGGTGATCGTCTCGTCGTCGAACGGGACGATGCTGCGGCAGTCGACCACCTCGAGGTCCCAGCCCTCCTCGCGGGCGGCCTCGGCGGCCTCCAGGGCGACCGGCACCGCCGGACCGTACGCGACCAGGGTGGCGTCGCGGCCCGGCCGGCGGACCACGGCCTGGCCGATCGGCGGGGCGGTCGCCGGCAGCGCCGCCTCGGCGCTGGAGAAGTAGAGCTTCTTCGGTTCCATGAAGACCACCGGGTCGGGGTCGTCGATCGCCGCGCGCAACAGCGCGTACGCGTCGTCCACGGTGGCCGGGGTGACCACCTTCAGCCCGGGGGTGTGCGCGTAGTACGCCTCGCTGGAGTCGCAGTGGTGTTCCACCCCGCCGATGCCGCCCGCGTACGGCACCCGGATGACCATGGGCACGGTCAGCGCGCCCCGGGTCCGGTTGCGGATCTTCGCCACGTGCGAGGCGATCTGCTCGAACGCCGGATACGCGAACGCGTCGAACTGCATCTCCACCACCGGCCGCAGCCCGGACATGGCCAGGCCGACCGCGAAGCCGACGATGCCGGCCTCGGCCAGCGGGGTGTCGAAGCAGCGCTTGTCGCCGAACCGGGCCAGCAGCCCGTCGGTGATCCGGAAGACCCCACCGAGCTGGCCGACGTCCTCGCCGAAGACGAGCACCCGGTCGTCGGCGGCCATCGCGTCGGCGAGCGCGGCGTTGAGCGCCTTCGCCATCGTGGTGGTGGCCATCAGCCCTCCCCCTCCCGGTCGGCGTCGGCGGCCAGCTCGGCCCGGACCTGCTCGCGCTGCTCCCGCAACTGGGGCGTGGGCTCGGCGTAGACGTGGTCGAAGAGGCTGAGCGGGTCGACGGCCGGCTTGTCGTGCATGCGCGTGCGCAGGTCGGCGGCGTACGCCTCGGCCTCGGCGGCGACCGTGGCGACCACCTCGTCGTCGAGCACCCCCCGGGCGCGCAGGTACGTCTCCAGGCGCGCGATCGGGTCCCGGTCACGCCACACCTCGACCTCGGCGCCGTCCCGGTAGCGGGTGGCGTCGTCGGCGTTGGTGTGCGCCTCCATCCGGTAGGTGTGCGCCTCGACGAGGTAGGGGCCTTTCCCGGCGCGGGCGTGCGCGACCGCGCGGGTCAGCACGGCGAGCACGGCGACCGGGTCGTTCCCGTCGACCTGCTCGGCGGGGACGCCGTACCCGACGCCCTTGTAGGCCAGCGACGGCGCGGCGGTCTGCCGGGAGAGCGGGACGCTGATCGCGTACTTGTTGTTCTGGACGAAGAAGACCACCGGGGCCTTGAAGACGGCGGCGAAGTTGACCCCCTCGTGGAAGTCGCCCTCGCTGGTCGCCCCGTCGCCGATGAAGGCCAGCGCGACGGTGTCCCGCCCCTGGTACGCCTCACCGTAGGCGAGTCCGGCGGCGTGCACGCACTGGGTGGCCAGCGGGGTGCACTGCGGCGCGGTGTGCCGGGCGGCCGGGTCGTACCCGCAGTGCCAGTCGCCGCGCAGCAGGGTGAGCACCTCGACCGGGTCGATGTCCCGGGAGACCAGCGCCATCGACTCCCGGTAGGTCGGGAAGACCCAGTCGGTGCCCCGTAGGGCGAGCACCGCGCCGACCTGGCACGCCTCCTGTCCCCGGGAGGAGGGGTAGACGGCCAGCTTGCCCTGCTTGGTCAGGGCGGTGGACTGGGCGTCGAACCGGCGGCCGACGACCATGCGCCGGTACATCTCGCGCAGCTGGTCGAGGCCGGGCTCGGCGAGGGTGGTGGGCAGCGGCGTGCCGCTCGGGTCGAGCATGCGGACCGGCTCCGCGCTGGGCAGCAGGTCGCGCGCCGGGTCGGGCGGGGTGGCCGCGCGACGCGAGGGCGACGGTGCCCGGCGGACCGACCGAGATGTGGTCGTCACGGCGGAACCTCCTGGACGTGTGGTGGCCTTATGCTCGACCGTGCGGATGGTTGACTCAAGATCCACGAAAAAGCCGGGACATCTGGCCGTCAGGAGGCCGCACCGTGAGCCAGGATGACCGACCGGACGCCGAGCTGCCCGCCGGAGCGGGACGAACGGCCCGTCCGCTCGACGAGGTCGACCGGCAGATCGTCGCTGAGCTGGTCCGCGACGGCCGGATGTCGATCCGGACGCTCGCCGAGCGGGTGCACGTGTCGCGGACCAACGCCTACGCCCGGGTCGAGCGGTTGCTGCGGGACGGGGTGGTCACCGGGTTCGCCGCCCAGGTCGCCCCGGAGCAGGCCGGACTGGGCACCTCGGCGTACGTGGCGTTGACGATCGAGCAGAACACCTGGCGGGAGGTGTCGGCACAGCTGGCCCGGGTGCGCTACATCGCGCACGCGGCACTGCTCGGCGGCGACCACGACGTGCTGGCCCTGGTCCGCGCGCCGGACAACGCGGCCCTGCGGGACGTGGTGCTGGGCCAGGTGCAGGGCATCCCCGGGGTGCTCTCCACCCGGACCTGGCTGGTCTTCGAGGAGTTCGACGGTACCCACAGCCCGTGGGCCTGAGGGGTGTCGGACCCGGTCCCTATCCTGGCCGGATGGAGTTGGAGTTCAGCGGCGAGGTGCGGTTCTGGAGAGGCCCGGCGCCCTACCACTTCGTCCCGGTGCCGGCGGAGCAGAGCGCCGCACTGAAGGCCGCCTCGGCGGCGGTGACCTACGGCTGGGGAATGGTCCCGGTGGCCGCGCGGGTCGGCGCGACCCGGTGGACGACCTCGCTGTTCCCGAAGGACGGCGGGTACCTCGTGCCGCTGCGCGACGCGGTGCGCCGCGCGGAGGGGATCGCGCCCGGCGAGGTGGTCACCGTGCACCTGACCGTCGGCGGCTGACCCGGCGCACCGGACGGCGTGGACCGGGATGGCCCGTCCCGCGCCACCCGCCGCACCTGCCGGCCGACGAGGGGCCCGCCCGGCACCGGTTACCGGAGCGGGTCGCCGGGTACGGATGCGCGCATGGCGGAACTGGACCGGTTGTGGATCATCAGGCACGGGGAGAGCACGGGGAACGTCGCGGCGGCCCGGGCCGAGGCGTCCGGGGCCGACCTGGTCGACGTCGCCGAACGGGACGCGGACGTACCCCTGTCGCCCACCGGGCGGGAGCAGGCCGAGGCCACCGGGCGGTGGCTGGCCGCCCTGCCCGACGACGAGCGCCCCGACGTCGTGGTGGTCTCGCCGTACCGGCGGGCGGCGCAGACCGCCGAGCTGGCCCTGGCCGGGCTCGACCTGACCGTCCACCGGGACGAGCGGCTGCGCGACCGGGAACTGGGCGTACTCGACCTGCTCACCTCGCACGGGGTGGCCAGCCGGTTCCCCGACGAGGCGGAGCGCCGGACCCGGCTGGGCAAGTTCTACTACCGCCCGCCCGGCGGCGAGTCCTGGGCCGACGTGGCGCTGCGGCTGCGCTCCCTCCTCGGCGACCTGCGGCGCGACCACGCCGACCGGCGGGTGGCCCTCTTCGGCCACGAGGCGCTGGTGTTCCTGCTCCGGTACCTGCTGGAGCCGATCTCCGAACCCGAGCTGGTCGAGCTGACCCGGCGACACCGGCTGGGCAACTGCGCGGTCACCGGCTGGCGGCGCGGCCCGGACGGAAGACTCGACCTCACCGTCTTCAACGACGTCACGCACCTGCGGGAGCAGGGCGCCGAACCGACCAGGGAGGAGGGCGTCGATGCCGACCCGGTCTGAGCCGAAGGTGATCACGCCGGCGTTGCTGCGGAACTGGGCCCTGCCCGTGCCGACCGGCGGCAAGGAGAACCGGGGCACCGTCCTGGTGGTCGGTGGGTCCCGGGTGACCCCCGGGGCGGTGCTGCTGGCCGGGGTGGCGGCGCTGCGGGCCGGAGCCGGCGTGCTGCAACTGGCCGCCGCCGAGTCGACCGCCGCGGCGCTGAGCATCCAGGTGCCGGAGGCCCTGGTGGTGGGGCTCCCGGAGGCCCGCGACGGTGCGGTCGCCGGCGGCCGCGCGCACCAGTTGGACGAGCTGGTCGCCGAGGCCGACGTGGTCGCCGTCGGCCCCGGGCTGCACGACATCGACGAGACCCGGGCGGTGCTGCACCGGGTGCTGTCCGCCGCAGGATCCCGGACCGCCCTGGTGTTCGACGCGTACGCCCTGGGGGCGCTCAGCCACGAACCGGAACTGCTCACCGCGGCGGACCGGACCGCGGTGCTCACCCCGAACCTCACCGAGGCCCGGCACCTGCTCGGCCGCGACCTCGGCGACGACCTCGACGCCGAGGCCGCGGAACTGGCCGGACGCTACCGCGCGGTGGTGTCGCTGTACGGGCACATCGCCAGCCCGGACGGCCGGCGGTGGCGGGAGGAGAGCGGGGACGCCGGTCTGGGCACCTCCGGCAGCGGGGACGTCCGGGCGGGCCTGCTGGCCGGACTGCTGTCCCGGGGCGCCGGCCCGGAGCAGGCCGCCTGCTGGGCGGCGTACGCGCACGCGGTCAGCGGACAGCGGTTGATTCCCCGGTACGGCCGGATCGGCTTCCTGGCCCGCGAACTGCTCGGCGAGATCCCCCAGGTGCTGGCAGGCGTCTGACGGGTCCGCGTCCGACCAGGGTGTAACGCCACATCCGCTCCCTGCGCTGCTCCACCGAGGGCGGGCACCCCGCCCGCCCCCGCCGGACGCGGCCCCGTGCGGAGCGCGACCGGCGGGAACAGCCCCCTGGGAGTGTGTGTGAAGTTCATCCGTCGCAAGACCCTTGCCACGGCCTCGACCGTGGCCCTCGGTGTCGGCCTCGCCGTCACCGGTGGGCTGGCTCCGGCGTCCGCGGCCGGTCCCGAGACGACGTTCCTGGTGCTCGCACCGCAGGGCGCGTCGACGGACCGGGCGGTGGCCCGCGCGAAGGCCGCGCAGGGCACCGTGGTGGCCGCATACCACCAGATCGGCGTGCTGGTGGTCCGCTCGACCAACCCCGACTTCACCCGGCAGGTCGCCGGTGCCGGGGTCGATTCGGTCGCCTCCACCGCCGGCCTGGGCACCGCGTTGGACGAGGGCGAGACGGTGGAGCTGACCGGCCCCGCCCCGTCCGGTGCGGACCCGACCGGCGAGCCGCTCTTCGGCCAGCAGTGGGACATGCCGATGATCAACGTGCCGCAGGCCCACGCGGTCACCACCGGCAGCCCGGACGTCGTGGTCGGGGTGCTCGACAGCGGCATCTCCAGCAGCCACCCGGACCTGGCCGGCCAGATCGCCCGGGAGAAGAGCGCGAGCTGCGTCGGTGGCGTCCCGGACACCACCGAGGCGGCCTGGAACCCGACCACCTCCGACCACGGCACCCACGTGGCCGGGACCATCGCCGCCGCCGTCAACGGCGTGGGCGTCACCGGTGTCGCCCCGGGTGTCAAGGTGGCGGCCGTCAAGGTCGTCAACGACGACGGGTACATCTTCCCCGAGGCGGCCGTCTGCGGCTTCCTCTGGGCCGCCGAGCACGGCATGCAGCTGACCAACAACAGCTACTACATCGACCCGTGGCAGCTCAACTGCCGCAACGACGCCCGGCAGCGGCCGGTGTGGCAGGCCGTGCAGCGGGCCATCCGGTACTCGCAGGGCAGGGGCGTGCTGCACGTGGCGTCCGCCGGCAACTCCAACTACGACCTGGCCCACAAGGTCGTCGACACGGGCAGCCCGAACAACGGCACGCCCGAGGTACGCGAGCTCACCAACGCCTGCCTCGTCCTGCCGGCCGAGGCACCGGGCGTGGTGACCGTCTCGGCGGTCGGCCCGACCGGGGCGAAGAGCTACTACTCCTCGTACGGGCAGGGCGTGGTCGACGTGACCGCGCCCGGTGGCGACACCCGGTTCCGCACCGAGGGCGCCCGCTCCACCAGCACCGACGGCATCCTGTCCACCACGTTCAACGTGGTGACCCGGACCAACGGCTGGGGTTACAAGCAGGGCACCTCGATGTCGGGCCCGCACGCGACCGGCGTGGCCGCCCTGGCCGCCTCGGCGCACCCGGGGACGAACCCGGGCCAGCTGGCGGCGTTCCTGGAGCGCACCGCCGACCCGGTGCCCTGCCCGGCCGGGGTGTACAACCCCGTGCCGTTGCTGGGCAGCAGCTACGACGCCACCTGCTCCGGCGGGGCGCGTAACGGCTTCTACGGCGCGGGCATGGTCGACGCCCACGAGGCCGTCCGGTAACGACCGGGCGGGCGGCACGGCGGGGGCCCGGCGCGGTGACGCGCCGGGCCCTCACCCGTCCGGGTGAGGTCTGTTTTGCCCGGCCGGGCCGGGGGTAGCAGGGCGGTCACCAGTCCACTCGAGGAGGTCAACGGTGTCCACCGACGCGATCGTGCTGCTCAAAGAGGACCACAAGGAGATGCGCCGGCTGTTCCGGGAGTTCCAGGACGCGCAGGAGGGGCCGCCGAAGCGACGGCAGGAGCTGGTGAACCGGATCCTGGAGGCGCTGACCGTGCACACCTACCTCGAGAACGAGGTGATGTACCCGGAGGTCCGCCGGCTCCTGCCCGACCTGGAGGACGACATCCTCGAGTCGTACGAGGAGCACCACGTCGCCGACGTCCTCTGCGCCGAACTGGCCACCATGGACGCCGGGGACGAGCGCTTCGTCGCCAAGACCACCGTGCTGATCGAGAACGTGACGCACCACGTCGAGGAGGAGGAGCAGGAGTGGTTCCCCAAGGTGCGCGAGGCGCTCGGCCGCAAGCAGTTGCAGGAGATCGGTGAACGGATGCTGGCGCTGCGCCCGGACGCGCCGCGGAGCCCGTCCGAGCCGAAGGCGCTGAAGAAGGCCCTCGACGCGATGACCGCCTGAGCCCGGCCAGCGGGCCCGTGGTCGCCCCGACCCGACTACCGGAGTGGCTGGCTCGCCGGCCACTCCGGTAGGTCACCGGTCGGGGCGGGGAGGATCCGCCGCAGCCGAGGGGGGTTCAGGCGGGGCTTCCACTCGCGCGGGTAGCCGACGGAGACCTCCTCGAACCGCACCCCGTCGTACACGGTGGTGCGCGGGATGTGCAGGTGGCCGTAGACGACCACGGCGGCCCGGTAACGCAGGTGCCAGTCGGCCGTGGCGGTCGTGCCGCACCACTGGGCGAAGATCGGGAACCGCAGGATCCGGGTCGGCTCCCGTACCAGGGGGTAGTGGTTGACCAGCACGGTCGGCAGCTCGTCGAGCGCGTCGAGGCGGGCCCGGGTCTGCGTCAACCGGGCGGCGCACCACTCCTGCCGGCTCGGGTACGGGTCGGGGTGGAGCAGGTACTCGTCGGTGCAGACGATGCCGGTGCGGTGCGCCTCGGCCAGCGCCGCCTCCCGGTCCATCCCGTCGGGGAGGAAGGTGTAGTCGTAGCCGAGGAAGAGCGGCACGATCCGGACCGGCCCGTCGGGGCCGTGCCAGATCTCGTACGGGTCCTCCGGGGTGACCACGTCGAGCCGCCGGCACAGGTCGACGACGTGCCGGTACCGCTCCTCGCCCCGCAGCGTCACCGGATCGGTGGCCGGGGTCCAGAGCTCGTGGTTGCCGGGCACCCAGATCACCTTCGCGAACCGCTCGCGCAGCTGACCGAGCGTCCGTTCGATGTGCGACACCGTCTCGCCGACGTCGCCGGCGACGAGGAGCCAGTCCTCCGGCGACTCCGGGCGCAGCTCGTCGACGACCCGGCGGTTGTCCGCGTATCCGACGTGCAGATCACTGATCGCGACCAGGCTGCCGCCGCCCTCCCCCACCATGACCACGATCTTACGGACACCTCTGCCGGCCAGCGGCCCCGCGCACGCGTCCCGGCGGCGGCGCGCTCGCGCCGCGCTCCAGCCTCGGCGGAGGCAGGACGGGGACCGCCCGGCGCGACCCGGTAGGATCGCCGGTGGGCCGTGACTGGCGCGTGGGGATGGAGCACCATCGGGAAGCGGCCCCGTCATGAGGACGCACGCCGAGCGCCTGGGCCTTCCGCACCGTACTGGAGGTCGCATGCCGTCGTCGAACGCCGAGTCCACCGCTTTCCGCAGCGCCCTCGAGGTGATCCGGGCCGTCGAGCCCCGGGTGGCCGACGCGATCGGCGCCGAGCTGGCCGACCAGCGGGAGTCGCTGAAGCTGATCGCCAGTGAGAACTACGCCTCCCCGGCCACCCTGCTGGCGATGGGCAACTGGTTCAGCGACAAGTACGCCGAGGGCACCGTGGGCCGGCGGTTCTACGCCGGCTGCCAGAACGTCGACACCGTCGAGGCGCTCGCCGCCGAGCACGCCCGGGAGCTGTTCGGGGCGGCGCACGCGTACGTGCAGCCGCACTCGGGCATCGACGCCAACCTGGTCGCCTTCTGGGCGGTGCTGGCCGACCGGGTCGAGGCCCCGGCCCTGAAGAAGGCACAGGCCCGGCACGTCAACGACCTCACCGAGGCCGACTGGTTCACGCTCCGCCGCGAGCTGGGCGACCAGCGGATGCTCGGCATGTCGCTGGACGCCGGCGGGCACCTCACCCACGGGTTCCGGCCGAACATCTCCGGCAAGATGTTCGACCAGCGCAGCTACGGCACCGACCCGGCCACCGGCCTGGTCGACTACGACAAGGTCGCCGAGGCGGCCCGGGAGTTCCGGCCGCTGATCCTGGTCGGCGGTTACTCCGCGTACCCCCGGAAGGTCAACTTCCGGATCCTGCGGGAGATCGCCGACGAGGTGGGCGCCACCTTCATGGTGGACATGGCGCACTTCGCCGGGCTGGTCGCCGGCAAGGTCTTCACCGGCGACTTCGACCCGGTGCCGCACGCGCACATCGTCACCACCACCACGCACAAGTCGCTGCGCGGCCCACGCGGCGGCATGGTGCTCTGCGGCCCGGAGCTGGCCGAGCAGGTGGACCGGGGCTGCCCGATGGTGCTCGGCGGCCCGCTGCCGCACGTGATGGCCGCCAAGGCGGTCGCCCTGGCCGAGGCCCGCCGCCCGGACTTCGCCGACTACGCGCAGCGCATCGTCGCCAACTCGCAGGCCCTCGCCGAGGGGCTGCTGCGGCGCGGGGCCACCCTGGTCACCGGGGGCACCGACAACCACCTGGTGCTCATCGACGTGACCGGCTATGGGCTGACCGGCCGGCAGGCCGAGCAGGCCCTGCTGGACTCCGGCATCGTGACCAACCGTAACGCCGTCCCGCAGGACCCGAACGGGGCCTGGTACACCTCCGGCATCCGGATCGGCACCCCGGCGCTGACCACCCGGGGCCTCGGCACCGACCAGATGGACGAGACCGCCGAGCTGATCCACACCGTGCTCAGCCAGACCCGGCCGGGGGCGAACGCCGACGGCACCGGGTCGAAGGCGAAGTACATCCTCGACCCGACGGTTTCCGAACGGATCGCCAAGCAGGCCAGCGACCTGGTCGCCGGTTACCCGCTCTACCCCACCGTCGACCTGGGCTGACGACCCGGCCGTCGGGGTGGCGCCGGGCGCGGCGCCACCCCGGCGGGGGTCAGATCGTCACCGGCCGTTTGAGGTGGTAACGGTGCACTTCGGTGCTGCCCTGCACGTTGTTGACGTCCTCGGCCGCGGAGACCAGCTCCCACCCCTCCCGGCCCACCCGGTTCAGGTGGGCGATGGCGGTGTCGCCGTACGGGGTGACGTCCCGGCGTGAGCCGTCCGGGCCGTACCAGGTGAACGTGACCTCGAAACTGCGCCCCTGCCCTTGGTAGCGGCGGACCAGTAGTGCGTACTCCCAGGCGACCATGGTTCCATTATCGCCGTCCACAGCGGAGCGTGTGGTGGCGAGGCGGAGCGTGTCGTGCCGGACACCTCAGGTGACCGCCGGGCCGCGCCGGTGGATCTCGTCGGTGACCAGCGCGGCCAGCCGGTCCAACCCCAGGTCGATCTGCTCGCGGGTGACCGCGCTGATCGACAGCCGCAGCGCGTCGACCGGCGCGGTGTCGTCGTAGAAGTGCGCCATCGGCGTCCAGAGCACGCCGTACTCCTGGGCCGACCGGGCCAGCAGCGCGTCGTCGACCGGGAACGGCACGGTCAGCACCGCGAAGAAGCCGCCGGCCGGGACGTTCCACCGCACCGGCGACGGTGGCGGGAACCGCCGGGCCAGGCCGGCGACGAGGTGCCGCAGGTTGCCGGCGTAGACCGCGCGTTCCCGCTCGTTGGCCCGGAGCAGGCTGCACCCGTGCGCCAGCAGCCGGCCGCCGACCACCGCCTGGGCGATCGGGGAGGTGTTCACGGTGACCATGCTCTTGATCTTGGCGAGCTGGTCGGCGAGCAACCCGACGGTCCCGTCCGCGCCCCGGACCCGCTGGTCGGCCAGGACGTAGCCGACCCGGGCGCCGGGCAGCACGGTCTTGGCGAACGAGCCCAGGTAGACCACCCGGCCCCGCTCGTCGAGCGCCTTCAGGGTGGGCAGCCGGGCCGTGCCGTCGGCCGGGAACAGGCCGTACGGGTTGTCCTCGATCAGCAGCAGGTCCTCCGCCTCCGCCAGGTCGAGCAGCCGGCGGCGGTCGGCGAGGCTGATGCTCACCCCGGACGGGTTGGCAAAGTCCGGCATCACGTAGCAGGCCCGGGGCCGCTCCCCGGCGGCGCGGGCCCGGTCCAGGCGGGCCCGCAGGTCGACCAGGTCGACCCCGTCCGGCCCGCCCCGGACCGGCCGGACCGGGAAGTCCAGCAGCCGGGCCGCCCCGGTGAGGCCGACGTAGGTGGGCGCGACCGCGAGCAGGACGTCCCGGGGATCGGCGCGCAGGGCCCGCAGCACCAGGAACATCGCCTCCTGGCAGCCGACGGTCACCACGACCGCCTCCGGGTCGACGGTGACGCCCTCGTCCACCGCCAGGTTGCGGGCGATCAGCTCGTGCAGGATGCCCTTGGTGCGGCCGTACTGGAACAGGGTGCGCCGGACGCCCGCCTCGTCGTGGCCGACCTCGTCGGTCAGGTACCGGCGGAACCGCTCCAGGTAGCGGGGCAGCGCGGCGACGTCGAAGAACTCCTCGTACGGCCGCCCGGCGGCGAGGCTGATCGCGTCCGGGTACCGCTGGGCCACCTCGTTGAGGAAGTTCATCGAGGTCAGCGCGGGATCGTCGACCGCCGGGTGCAGTGCGGCGACGTCGATCTCCACCGGCGTGCTCACCGCTCTCCCCCGGTCAGCGCGCGCAGCTCGCGGGCCTCGGCCGGGTCCGCGCAACCGGCCAGGGCCAGCGCGTCGCGCAGCTCCTCGGCCAGCATCGACAGGGCGCGCTCCGCGCCGGAACGCCCGTCGACGGCCAGTGCCCAGAGCATCGGCCGGCCGACCAGCACGCCGCTCGCGCCGAGCGCCAGGGCGCGCAGCACGTCGGTGCCGCCTCGTACCCCGCTGTCCAGCAGCACCTCGGCGCGGCCGTCGAGCGCCGCGAGTACCTCGGGCAGCATGGTGACGGCGGCCGGCGCGCCGTCGAGCTGCCGGCCACCGTGGTTGGAGACCACCACCGCGTCCGCGCCGACGGAGCTGGCGAGGACGGCGTCACGGGGGTCGAGGACGCCCTTGACCAGCAGCGGCAACCGGGTCTCCGACCGAAGCCACTCCAGGTCCGTCCAGGTCAGGGCGGGGGCGAACACCGCACCGGTGTGCGCCGCCACCGCCGACACGCCGGGGGCGCCCTGGTGGGCGAGGTCGTGGCGACCGCCGGGCAGGTTCGCGGCGGTCACCTCGGCGGGCAGGCGGAACGCGTTGCGCAGGTCGCGCAGGCGGCGGCCGAGCACCGGCACGTCCACCGTCACCATCAGCGCCGAGCAGCCCGCCTCCTCGGCCCGGGCCAGCAGGTCGACGACCAGGCCCCGGTCCCGCAGCCAGTACAGCTGGAACCAGACGTCCGCGCCGGTCGCGGCGACCTCCTCGATCGGACAGCTGCCCAGGGTGCTGGCCACGTAGGGCACGCCGGCCACCCGGGCCGCCGTGGCCAGGGCCAGCTCACCGTCGGGGTGCACCAGCTTCTGGTACGCCATCGGCGCCACCGCCACCGGCAGCGCGGCCGGCCGACCGGCGAGCACGGTGTCCAGCCGTGGGGCACCCGACCCGCGCAGCACCCGGGGCAGCACCGCGACCCGGTCCAGGGCCGCGCGGTTGGCGGCGAGGGTGGTCTCCGCGCCGCTGCCGCCGGAGACGAAGTCCCACACGTCGGCGGGCAGGACGGCGCGGGCGGCTGCGGCGAAGTCGGCCAGGCAGACCGGCTGGTCGTCGGGACGCCCGGCGGTGGCCCTGGGCTCGGCCGGCGGGACGCGCTCAGTCATCGGCCCGCCTCGCGCCCACCGGCCGGCGGTCCGGGCCGACGGCCTCCGGCCCGGCGGCCGGGGCGAGCAGGCGTGCCCGCAGCCAGCCGGCCGCCCGGTCGAGGGCGTGCCGGCCCCCGTCGAGGACACCGGACATGGCGAAGAACCCGTGGATCATGCCGGCGTAGCGGGCCAGTTCGGTCGGCACGCCGGCCTCGCGGAGGCGTTCGGCGTACCGCTCCCCCTCGTCGCGCAGCGGGTCGTACTCGGCCGTGATCACCAGCGCGGGGGGCAGCCCGCCGAGGTCCTCGGCGAGCAGGGGCGAGGCGAGCGGGTTCCGCCCGTCCGCCGGGTCGGCCAGGTAGTGCCCCCAGTACCAGTCGACCGAGGTCCGGTTGAACAGGTACGGGTCCTCGGACTCGCGCATCGACTCGGTTTCGCCCCGGTGCAGGGTGTTCGGGTAGACCAGGAGCTGCCCGGCGAGGGTCGGCGCGCCGTCACGGCGGGCGAGCAGGGTCACCGCGGCGGCGAGGTTCCCACCGGCGCTGTCCCCGCCGACGGCCAGCCGGGCCGGGTCGACGCCCAGCTCGTCGGCGTGCGCGGCGATCCAGGTGGTGGCGGCGTGGCAGTCCAGCACCGCCGCCGGGAACCGGTTCTCCGGGGCGAGCCGGTAGCCGACGGTGATCACCTGGCAGGGCACCGCGTTGGCCAGCCGCCGACAGATGCCGTCGGCGGTGTCGATGCTGCCGAGGGTCCAGCCGCCGCCGAAGAAGTAGACCAGGGTGGGCAGCGCCCCGTCACCGGCCGGACGGTAGATCCGGATCGGCAGGTCCCCGTCCGGGCCGGGAACGGTCCGGTCGCGTACCTCGTGCACCGGCTCGGCGTCGCCGCCGCCGGCCCGGATCGCGGCCAGGTCGGCGGCGCGGGCCTCGGCGAGGGTCTGGGTGTAGAGCTGGGCCGTACCGGCCGCCGCCCGGCGGGCGCGGTACGCCAGGACCTGTGGGTCCAGTGGCATGGGGGTCTCCTAACCGCCGGTGGTGACGAGCAGCGTGTCGATACCGCGCAGGAAGAGGCTGCCGCTGTAGGTCGGCTGCGCGGTGACGGCCAGCCGGGGGAAGCGGGCGAGCAGCCGGGGCAGCGCGAGCCGTCCCTCCAGCCGGGAGACGGCGGCGCCCAGACAGAAGTGCAGGCCGAGGCCGAAGGCGAGCGACGCCGGCCCGGACCGGCGCGGGTCGAAGCGGTCCGGTTCGGGGAAACGCCTCGGGTCGCGGTTCGCCCCGGCGATCAGCAGCAGGACGTTCTCGTCCCGGGCCACCGGGACGCCGTCCAGTTCGAGGTCGCGGGGCGCGGCGCGGGCCAGGAAGTGCACCGGGTTCTGCATCCGCAGGATCTCGTCGACGCACCCGGCGGCGAGGGCGTCGTCACCGGGCAGCGCGGCGACCGTGTCGGGATGCTCCAGCAGGATCGGCAGCCCGTTGCTCAACATGTAGACCGTGGTGACGAAGCTGGCGTTGAAGAGCACGATCAGGTTGCTGATCAGCTCGTCCTCGGTCAGCCCGACGTCGCCGGCGTCGACCGCCTCGACCAGGCCGCTGATCAGGTCCTCGGCCGGGGTGGCGCGGCGGAGCGCGAGCAGACCGCGGTAGAACTCGCGCAGTTCGGCGGCGGCGGTGTTCGCGGCGGCCAGCCGCTCCGGGGTCTTGCCGGCCACGTCGAGGAACGCGTCGATCGACTCCACCCGCTCCCGGTACCAGGCCAGCTCCTGCTCCGGGATGCCGATGAACTCCGCCATCACCAGGGCCGGCACCGGGTGGGCGAAGTCGGCGACGAAGTCGACCTCGGCGCCGCCCGCGCCGTTCTCGGCCATCCGGTCCAGCAGCGTGTCGACGACCCGTACCACCACCGGTTCCAGCGCGCCGAGGCGACGCGGGGTGAACGTCTTCGCGAAGACCTGCCGCATCCGGGTGTGGTCCGGCGGGTTGACGAACATCATCGAGGTCTGGAGGGTACGCAGCACCTCGTGGTCCCGCCAGGTCGGTGGCGGCTGCTTGGAGAACTCCGGGTCGCGCAGCACCCCGGCGACGGCGTCGTAGCCGACCGCGACGGCGGTGACCGAGCGGTGCTCGCCCCGGTCCGGTACGGCGGCCACCGGCCCCAACCGGTGCAGGGCGGCGTAGTACGGGTACGGGTCCTGCCGGCCCTGTTCGCTGTAGAGGCCGGTCAGGATCTTGTGGACGTCCACGTGCGGTGCTTCCTCCCCAGGAATGACGGCAGGAAGCGGCGGGGGATCACCCCGCCGCTTCCGACGTGCTGTGTTACAGGTCGAGCAGCCGCAGGTTGACCGCGTCGGCCATCGCCTTGTTGCCCAGGTCGTTCGGGTGGATGTGGTCCCCCGAGTCGTACGCGGGCAGCAACCGGCTCGGCTGCGCCGGGTCGCGGAGCACCCGGTCGAAGTCGAGCACCCCGTCGAACTCGGTGCTGCCGCGCAGGTACGCGTTGACCGCCTGCCGGGTCGCCTCCTTCTCCGCCGTCCAGACCCCCTCGGCGCCGTGTCCCTGGTACGGGGTGAGCGTCGCGACCAGGCTGGTCAGCCCGCGCTGCCGCACCTGCTGGTTGATCTGCCGCAGGCTGGCGATGATGCTCTCGGCGGAGTCGCCGGACATCCAGATGTCGTTGATGCCCAGGTGGGTGACGACGGTCCGCACACCGGTCTGGGCGAAGACGTCCTCGTTGAGTCGGGCCACCGCGTTCGGGCCCAGCTCGTAGTAACCGGGGAAGCCGCCCGCACCCGGCTCGGTGCCCTCGTGGTTGAGCCGGTTGCCGGCGAGGCTGGCGTTGAGCACGCCCGGCGTACGCACCTCGGAGCGGGTGTCGATCAGACGGTCGGCGAGGTAGTCCGGCCAGCGCTTGTTGGCGTTGACCGTGCTGGCGTTGCCGTCGCCGATCGAGTCGCCGAGCACCACCACCGCACCCGGGCTCTTGCGCCGCTCGACGTCCACCCCGGAGAGGAAGAACCAGCAGCAGTCCGGGCGGATGGTGAAGCCCGCCCCACCGGCCGCGCCGGTCAGGTCGGTGGCCCCGATGTACGTGGTCTGCCGCGACTGGCCGTGGAAGGTGACCGGGCCGGTCGAGGTCGGGAAGTGCAGGGTCACCACCAGGTCCTGCTGCTCGCCGACGCGCAGGTTGATCGGGTCGCTGAGCAGTTCACCGCCGCGGTTCATGGTCGCGGTGGCCGAGCCGCCGAAGGTCAGCTCGCGCAGGGTGGTGGTGTCGATGTCGGACAGGTCCGCCGGGGTGCTGGTGTTCGGCTTGGCGACGGTGGCCCGGCCGAGCGTGACGGCCTGCTCGCCGAAGATGTTGCTGAGCCGGATACGTACCCGGTCACCACCGACGGTGGTGTGCACGACCATCCGGACGCTCTGGTTGTTCAGCCCGTTGTTGGTCAGCCCGACCGAGTTGCCCCGGGTGACCGCGGCGGCCCAGGTGCCCGCCCACACGTCGCGCGACCGGTCGTTGCGGTTGGCGTCGGCCGACGGGCCGGCACTGGCCACGACGGCGGGCGTGGCCGTGACCAGCAACGCCGCGGCGGTAGCCACGACGTGCCATCTTTTCGGGGTCGACATTGAACCTCCATTATCGGCAGCCCGGGGCCGTCCGCTGGTCGGCGGCACCCGGACGATGGTCCAGAAACCTAACGGCGCTGCTGACAGGGGTCAATCAACCGGACCGGCATGATCAACTACTGCCCGGACGGTGCCCTCCGACGATCGGCTCTGGTCGGCACCGTGACCGTCCACCTAGGCTCGACGAGCGGTGGTGCGAGGCGGTCGGCGGTGCTCGCCGGGGCCGCGCCACCGGCCGAAACCCCTCCCGGACGCGCCTGCCCCGGATCCCCGTGGACCGCCGTCCGGTGATCACCTGCCTACGATGGGAGCTGCCGCATGGCCGACGGAGCCACGCACCGGGCGAGCTACGTATCCGACGCCCTGGCCCTCTTCGCCGAGTTCGGCGACCGGGAGGCACTGGTCGCCGACGGACGGCGGCTCTCCTACCGGGACGTCGCCGACGCGGTCCGCTCCCTCGCGGGCAACCTGCACCGGCACGGGGTGCGACCGGGGGCGGCCGTGCTGGTGATGGCCGGCAACGTGCTCGAGGCCCCCCTGCTCCAGCTCGCGCTGCACCTGCTCGGCTGCCGGTCGATGTGGATCGCGCCGGTCACCTCCCGCCGCGAGGTCGAGGAGTTCGCCCGGCGGTCCCGACCGGACGTCTTCGTCCACGACGCCCGCGACGGCGCAGCCGCCTCGGCGGTCGCCGCCGCCCTGCCCGGCGTGCCGGTGCTCTGCCTGGGTGCCGGGGACGGACCGGACCTGACCGCGCCCGCCGATCCGGCCGACGTCGCCGCGCTGCCGGTGTCGGTACCGGAGCCGGAGTCGTTCCTCCAGACCAGCGGCAGCACCGGTGCGCCGAAGCTTGTGCACCACCGGGAGAGCTTCTACCGCCAGGTCCTCGCCATCGCCGAGGCGATCCGGGGCAGCGGCGCGCCGCTGCTGCGACACCTGTCGCACTCCCCCATGTGGATCGCCAGCGGCCAGGTCACCACGCTGGTCAACCTCTTCACCGGTGGGGTGCTCTTCCCCGCCCAGGGGTGGGACCCGGCCCGCTTCGTCGCCACCGTGCAGGCCGAACGGATCAACTCGACCTTCCTCACCCCACCGATGCTCTACGAGGTGCTCGACCACCCGGCGTCGCAGGGCGCGGACTTCTCCGCCATGTTCATGTTCAACGTGGGCGGCGGTCCGGCCGCGCCCGCGCGGCTGCGCCAGGCCATCGCCCGGTTCGGCCCGGTGATGCGCATCGTGTACGGGCTCAGCGAGGCCGTGATCATCACGGCGCTGCCGCAGGTGACCGAGGACCCGGCGCACCCGGAGCGGCTGCGCTCCTGCGGCCGGCCGTACGGCGACGTGTCCGTGGAGATCCGCGACGCCGACGGCCGGGTGCTCCCGCCCGGCGTCGACGGCGAGGTGTGGGTCCGCACCCGGCTCAGCTTCGTCGGGTACTTCGGCCAGCCGGAGCTGACCGCCGACACGCTGGTCGACGGCTGGGTCCGCACCCGGGACGTCGGGCACCTGGACGCCGACGGCTACCTCTACCTCGTCGACCGGCTGGCCGACCGGATCCTCACCCAACGGCGGAGCTGGCCGATCTACAGCCGTCCCGTCGAGGACGTGCTCGCCGGGCACCCGCAGGTCGCCGCGGCGGCGGTGGTCGGGGTGCCGGCCGACGACGGCGCCGAGGCGCCCTACGCGTACGTGGTGCCGACGCCGGGTGCGACCGTGACCGGGGCGGACCTGGTCGACCTGGTCAGCCGGGAACTCAGTGACCTGTGGGCGCCGCAGGGGGTGGAGTTCCTCGACCGGCTGCCGGTGAACCGGTCCAACAAGGTCGACAAGCGCGCCCTGCGCGACCGGTACGCCGCCGGGCAGCGGGCGGTCGACCCACGCCGGTGACCCCCGGGCCCGGCCTCCGCCCCCACGTGGTGCGGCGGCGACTAGGGTGGTGGTCCGCGCCGTTTCCTGGAGGCCCGATGACCATCCCCACCGCCGTCGACGTACCCGACCTGCTGACCGCCGGGTCGGTCGCCGGGGCGGACCGGCCGCTGCTCACGTACTACGACGACGTCACCGGTGAACGGACGTCGCTGACCGCGGTGGAGCTGGGCGGCTGGGCCGCCCGCACGGCGGGGCTGCTGCGGGACGGGTGCGGGTTGGCCGCCGGGAGCCGGGCCGCCGTCCTGCTCCCGCCGCACTGGCAGACCGCCGCCGTCCTGCTGGGCGCGTGGGCGGCGGGGGTGGCCGTGTCGTACCGGGGCTGGGCCACCGCCGGGTTGTCGAACGCCGGACCGGGCGCGGACGAGCCGCTGGACGTCAGTTTCGTGGCCCGGCACCGGGTCGACTCCTGGCTGGACGACCCGCCCGAGGCCACCCATCGCTTCGTCCTCGACCTCGGGCCCGCCGGAGCGCCACCGGCGGAGCCGCCCGTCGGGTACCGCGACTTCCTGACCGAGGTACGCCGGTACCCGGACAGCCTCCCGCCGTACGCGGCGGTCCGCCGGTCGGACCCGGCCAGCGTCGACGGCACCAGCTACCGGCAGTGGGGGGACCTGGCACTGGCCATCGCCGAGTGGAGCGACCTGCGGCGTGGCGACCGGGTCCTGGTCGACGCGGCCGAGCACGACGAGCCGGTGAAGTGGCTGCTGGCCCCGCTCGCGGCCGGCGCGTCGGTGGTGGTCTGCGCCAACCTCGACCGCGACCGGCTCGACGACCGCGTCGCCGCCGAGCAGATCACCCGCGTGCTCTGACCGGACCCGGGTCGCCCGGCTCGTCGCGGCGGTGGGCGATCCCCGCCCCGGCCGACGGGGCCTCCGGGACCGGCGTCGACGGTGGGTCGGCGGGGCCGAGGGTGGAGCGGCGCCGACGGCGGACCGGGATCGGCCGTCCGGACGCTGGTCGGCGCGGCCACCGTCCACTACGGTCCCGGGCATGCCGTCGACGCTGACCGAGTCCACCGACCCCTACTGTCTCCGGGACGGGGAGAGCGCCGCCCTGCTCGCCGGGCACCCGTGGCGACGGTTCGTGGTGCTCGGCGACAGCGTGGCGGAGGGCCTCTGCGAGCCGGTGGCCGGGTACAGCACCCTCCAGTGGGCCGACCGGATCGCCGCCGAGCTGCGCGCGGTCCGTCCCGAGTTGGCGTACCTCAACCTCGGCCGGCGCGGGCTGCGGGCGCACGAGGTGCGGGCCGAGCAGGCGGGTCCGGCGGTGGCCTTCCGGCCGGACCTGGCGCTGGTGGTCTGCGGCGGCAACGACGCGTTCCGTCCGGCGTACGACGCGGAGGCGGTCGATGCCGAGCTGACCGCCCTGGTCACCACGTTGCAGGTGGCCGGGGCGGACGTCGTCACGGTCGGCATGTTCGACGTGTCGAACAGTCCGGCCGTGCCGGAGAAGGTCCGTCCCGGGCTGGGCGAGCGGATGCGCCGCCTCTCGGCGCACACCGCCCGGCTCGCCGAACGGCTGGGCACCCTGCACGTCTCCCTGACCGACCACCCGCTCACCGCCGACCCGTCGATCTACAGCAGCGACGGGCGGCACGGCAGTGCGCGCAGCGACGCGATCGCCACCGCCGAGACCGTCCGGCGGCTCGGGGCCATGCTGCGGGACCGACCGCCGACGCGCCCCTGATCGCCGGCACGGACGCCCGGACCTGAGCGGCCTGCCGCCGATCCGGGCGGTACGCGGGCGCTCAGCGGCCGGTGGGCGAACCTCCGAGCGACCCGGCGGAGAACTCTGGAGGGTCAGGCCGTCCGGGCAGGTGCCGGGCTGGGGCAGCGGCGGCGGGAACCACCGGGGGCGGCCGGTGGCGTAGCGTGGTCCGGTGCCGTTGACCCACCCTGCTGTTGATCTTACTGACGGGGCTGTTCGTCTCCGCCGGTGGCGGGAAGACGATCTGGACTGTGTTCGGGCCGCGGCCCAGGATCCGCGGATTGTCGAGGCCACGACGGTCCCGGAGGTGTTCTCGGTCGACGCAGGACGGGCGTTCGTCCACCGGCAGTGGAGTCGGGCGAGCAACGGTGAGGGTGTCTCGCTCGTGATCGCCGATGCGGTAGCCGGTTCGGCGCTCGGTGCGGTGGTGCTCATGCTGCGGCCCCAGCCGGGTGTGGCGGGGATCGGTTACTGGGTCGTCCCGTCGGCGCGGGGGCGAGGGACCGCCACCCGTGCGGTGATGCTGGTGTCCTCGTGGGCACTGGACGTCGCGGGCATCGAGCGGGTGGAGGCGTGGGTGGAGCCGGACAACGAGGCGTCCCGGCGGGTTCTCACCGCGGCCGCCTTCGCACAGGAGGGCGTGCTGCGCCGCTTCCTCTCCTTTCCCGGCCGTCGCGCTGACGCGGTCGTCTTCTCCAGGATCCGGGACACTCGTCGCCGAGACGCATGAACGGTGGGCCCGGACCGCTTCTCGGGCGACGTCGGGCGACGTCACGGCAGCGGCGATCGTGACCACCCGTGCCGGGCGGTGGGCGTCGACGAGGCAGGGGTCCCGCAGGAGCGTGGACCGTTCTCGCCGCCACGCGACCGCTGCCGCGGCGTGCCACCGAGCGGAGGCGTGCCGTCGGCGGTGCCCCGTCGACGGCACGATCGGCCCCGGCCTCAGTCGACGAGCAGGATGCCGGAGAGCAGGACGCCCCGGGAGAGGTTGAGCACCCCCTCGCAGCCCGGGAAGCCGGACCGGACACAGGCGTTGGCCGGTTCCCGCCCGAACAGGTACGGCGCGATGCTGTACGGCACCTCCTCGGTGACCGTCTCCCCCGTCTCGATCTGCACGAAGTCCATCGGGACCACGTCGGCGTGGGCGTACTCCTGGAGGATGTGGCCGCCCCGCTCGACGCCCCGGCGCAGTGCCGCGCGCCAGGTGTCCGGGTCGCACTCCCGGCCGATGACGACGTCCACGCCGGCCGACCCGTCGGCGGGCTTGGCGACCAGGTCGTGCTGGCCGGCCACGGCCGCGTCGTACCGGTCGGCGGTGAGCAGCTCGGTGCGGGGCAGGTGCCGGCGGACGATCGCCTGGTCGTCCGGGGCCAGGCCGGCCAGGTCGGACCAGAGCCAGGCGAGCAGCTGCTTGTTCCCGAGCAGCCAGGCCGCGCCGGAGGTGAAGGCCGGCAGCCGTCCGGAGAGCACGGCGGTCTCCAACGCGTCCAGGCCGGGACCACGGGTGACCCGGTTGAGCACGAAGAGCCGGAAGACCCCGTCGACCGGCTGCCCGGCGACCAGCGGCGTACCGTCCTCGGCGAGACTGACCGAGGTGACCGCCTCGATCGGCATCACCAGGCCGAACCGGGCGGCCCGCTCGGTGACCGGGGCGAGCACCCGGCGCATCAGGTCCGGGTCGTCCAGACCGGGATAGTCGGCCTCGAAGTCGAGCAGCAGCGGCACCACCGCCCCCTCGGGCACGCCGAGGGTCGCGCGGATCGCCGCGAAGCGGGTGTCCATCGCGGACGGGGCCGGTCGCACCGGAGCCCTGTCGAGGATGCCCCGTTCCCGGTAGAGCCGGGTGAAGCGCTCGAGGACGGTGTCGGCGTCCAGGACCCCGCCGATGCTGCTGTCGATGTTGAACTCGACGACCCGGGGCACCCCGTCGCTGAGCAGCACGTCCGGTCGGACGGCGGCGAGCAGGTGCGCGCCGAGCGGCTCGTCGGTGGGGAGCATCCGGGTGCCGACCGGGTCGACGCCGAGCAGTGCGGCCAGCTCGCCGGTGGTGCGGGCCCGCCGCTGGGCGGCCTCCAGGAGCAGCTGCGCCAGCCGGTCGACGACGGCGACCATCACCCGGTAGCTCTGGGCGGTCAGGACCGGCGGCCGGGCCAGCCGCCACTGCTTGTTGTACGTGGCCCGGCCGTGGAAGATCTCCGCCCAGTTCTCGGCGCCGGCGGTCACCATGGCGGCGCGGACCGGCTCCGGCAGGTCGAACCACGCCTGTCCGGCGGCGGGCCAGGCGTACGTCGCGTCGATCATTCATCCGTCCTTCGTGACGTGGTGGATGGCGGCGGTGAGCTGTTCCCGGCTGGGCTGCACGGCCCGGTCCAGGGCCTGCGCGAACGGCAGCACCGCACCGTCCGGGCGGGTGACCCGGGCCGGGGGCGCGACCATCCGGACCCGTTCGGCCATGGTCGCGATGATCTCCCCGGCGATGCCGCAGGAGCGGTTGGAGTCGTCCACGACGACCAGCCGGCCGGTCCGGGCCACGGACGCGGTCAACCCGTCCCAGTCGAACGGGTAGAGGGTGCGCGGGTCGAACACCTCCACCGACACCTGGTCGGCGAGGTCCTCGGCGACGGCGAGCGCGTCGTGCACCAGGTGCCCGACGGCGACCACGGTCACGTCGGTACCGGGGCGGCGGACCGTCCCGACGCCGAGCGGCACCGGGGCGAGGGCGGCGAAGTCCACGTCGTCGCGGACGCCGAGCGCCCCGGCCGGGGCGAAGACCACCACCGGGTCGTCGTGCCGGATCGCCGAGACCAGCAGCCCGTACGCGTCGGCCGGGGTGGCCGGGACGACGGTGGTGATCCCCACGTGCGCGAAGAGGCTGTACGGGTGGTCGGAGTGCTGCCCCGCCCAGCCGGTCCGGGACCCGGAGCCGGGCACCAGGTAGGTGACCGGCGCGGCGCACTGCCCGCCGGTCATCAGCGGGAACTTGTGCGCGTGGTTGACGATCTGCTCGAAGACCAGGAACAGCAGGGACGGGATCTGGAACTCGATCACCGGCCGCAGCCCGGCCAGGGCCGCGCCGGTGGCGAAGCTGGTGAACGCCTGCTCCGACAGCGGGGTGTCGAGCACCCGCTCCGGGCCGAAGCGCTTCAGCAGCCCGGCGGTGACGTTCGACGCTCCGACCCGGATGTCCTCGCCGAGCAGGAACACCCGCTCGTCGCGGGCCAGTTCGTCGCCGAGCGCCCGGTTGAGCGCCTTGAGGTACGACAGCCGTGGCATCAGTGGCTCCCCGTCCGGGCGACCAGCCCGCTCGCGTACAGGTGGTCCAGCGCGCCGGCCGGGTCGGGTTCCGGGCCGGCGAGGGCGAACTCCACCGCCCCGGCGAGCACCGCCTCGACCTCGGCGTCGATCCGCTCCCGCACGTCGGCGGCGAGCCGGTCGCCCTGAATGGTGACCGGGTCGCGCGAGCGGCCCCGGGCCACCTCGTCGGGGTCGCGGTAGTCGAGGCGTACCGCGTGTTCGAAGGTGTGGTGGGCGTCGAACCGGTAGGTGTGGGCCTCGATCAGTTCCGGTCCCCCGCCGGCTCGGGCGCGGGCCACGGCGGCGGCGGTGACGTCCCGGACCGCCTCCGGGTCCTGGCCGTCCACCACGGACGCCCGGATGCCGAACGCCTCGGCCCGGCCGGTGACGGTACCGGCCACCGCGCCGTCGACCGGCATGGTGGTGGCGTAGCCGTTGTTCTCGCAGACGAACAGCACCGGCACCCGCCAGAGCGCGGCCAGGTTGAACGCCTCCAGCAGCATGCCCTCGTTCACCGCGCCGTCGCCGAAGAAGCTCACCCCGACCTGGTCGCCGCCGCGTCGGCGCAGCGCCCAGACCGCCCCGGTGACGATCGCCCCGGACGCGCCGACGATGGCGTTCGCCCCGTAGACGCCGACGCCGAAGTCGGCGGCGTGCATCGAGCCGCCCCGGCCCCGGTTGAGGCCGTTCTCCCGACCGCACAGCTCGGCGAGCATCCGGGCCGGGTCGGCGCCCTTGGCGAGGACGTGCCCGTGCCCCCGGTGGGTGCCGGCGACGATGTCGTCCGCCCGGAGGGCGCCGCAGACACCGGCCGCGACGCCCTCCTGCCCCAGGTACGGATGGATGCCGCCGACGATCGCACCGGAGCGGACGAGGTCGATCGCCCGCTCCTCGAAGCGCCGGATCAGCCGTACGGTCCGGTAGAGCCGGACCGGCTCGGGCTCGGCCACTATCCGCGGCCCTCCTTGATGGCGGCGAGGATGTCGTCCCAGAGCCGGGCGCGGGCGGCGAGCGCGGTGTTGACCGTGTCGGCGCACTCCTGCCACTTGGTGTCGTCGTCGCCGCACAGGTCGGCGAGCATCTGCATCGCCATCGGGGTGTGCTGCTCGCCGTCGACCTCGATGTGCCGCTCCAGGTAGTCGACGAACGTGTTGAGCTTCCGGCTGCGCTCGTTGACCGCGACGACCTGGGTGAACATCTCCGGGATGAGGTCCTCGCGGCCGAACGCGAAGGCCGCCGCCTGGCAGTGCACCGGGGTGTTCTCGATGATGTTCCAGGTGGTGCCGGCGAACGCCGCCGACGCGGCGGGCACACCCGCCTCCACCAGCGCCTCGGCCACGCCACGTCCGGTGCGGAGCAGGTCGATCAGGTTGTCGATGGCGGTGGTGTCCGCGCCGGCCTCGGCCATGCCCCGCACGTACAGCTCGAAGTGGCTGATGTAGCCGTCGCCGAGTGCGTCGCTCTCCTCGACCATCACGATGTCGTTGATCAGGCGGCGGCTGCCGGTCGGCCCGGTGGGGATCCACGGGACCGTGACGCAGGTGAGCTGCCGCTGGAGCGACTTCAGCAGGGACATGAAGTCCCAGACCGCGAAGACGTGGTGCTCCATGAAGGTCACCAGCGCGGCGTGGGTGTCCAGGTTGGCGTAGAGCGGGTGCTGGACCACCACGTTACGGCGGTCGGTGACGGCCTGCTCCAGCCGTTCGATCCCCGGGTGGGTCTGGCCCCAGTCGTACCGTGACATCGTCAGCCTCCTTGGGTGGCGCCATTGCGCCAGATGACCGGGCAGAAATCGGGGTCGGCGTAGTCCGGCCGCCCGTCGGCGGTGCGGCGGACCAGCACGTCGTGGTTGTACGCGGCGCGCGTGCCGTCGGAGAGCGGATACTCCCGCCAGCCGTTGACGCCGTCCTGCAGGTGCAGCGAGACCGCCCGGCGGGGGCGTCCGCTGACGTTCGCACCGCTGCCGTGGTAGGTGCGGCAGTGGTGGAAACTCACGTGTCCCTTGGGGATCACCACCGGGATCTTGCGGATCTCGGCGCCGTTGTGGGCCGCGTTCTCGGCCAGCATCTGCTCGAGCTGGCTGCGGTCGCGGTCGGCGAAGTGCCGCACCACGGTGTCGTCGGCGCCGATCTCCCGCCAGCGGTGCGAGCCGTCGACCATGGTGATGGTGCCCATCTCCTCGCCGCAGTCGTGGAACGGAATGAACGCGGTGAGCATGTTCTCCGAGGACGACGACGCCCAGTAGTGCTTGTCGAAGTGCCAGGGCACGATGTTGCTCGGCTCGCCGGAGATCGGCGGCTTGTAGATCAGGGTGGACTGGAACACCCGGATCTCGTCGGCGCGGGCCAGCCGGGCGGCGACCGCGCCGAGCAGCGGCTTGCGCAGGATCCGGCTGAGCGCGTCGTGCTCGTAGTGGACGTAGTCGTTGTGCCGCTGCACGTCGCCCTGTGCCGGCTCCCAGTAGGCGAGCTTCGGCGGACGCGCCGGCAGCCGCCGGTCCCGCTCGCCGGTGTAGTACCGGTCCGAGGCGGCGACGAGGTCGTCGACCTCGGCGTCGGTGAAGAGCTTCTTCGACAGGTACCAGCCGTGTTCGGCGTAGAAGGCGACGTCCTCGTCCGAGGGGAGCAGCGCCTTCTCCTCGGCGGTCAACGTCACGTCGGTGCTGATCTCGGTCGTGGTCATGCCCCCACCCCCTGAGGAGCCGCCGCGGTGGCGGCCAGCTCCCGTTCCTTTGCCTCGTAGAGCGCCTTGATGTTGCCGCTGCCGAAGGTGAGCGCGCCCCGGCGCTCGATCAGCTCCAGGAAGAGCGTCCGGCGCACGTGCATCGACTCGGTGAAGATCTGCAACAGTTGTCCGGCGTGGTCGCGGTCGACCAGCACCCCCAGCTCGCGCAGCTTGTCGACCGGGGCGTCGAGCCGGCCGACCCGGTCCTCGACCGCGTCGTAGTAGCTGCCCGGCGTGCCGGCGAAGCGGACGCCGCGACTGCGCAGCGTCTCGACGGCGGCGACGATGTCGCCGGTGCTCAGGCCCAGGTGCTGTACCCCGGCCCCGGCATGCTGGGCGAGGAAGGCGTCGATCTGTCCGGGCCGGTGCGTCGTGTCCGGCTCCAGCAGCACCAGGGTGACCTGCCCGGAGGGGCTCTGCACCACGGTGGAGTTCATCGCCTGCCCGGCCACCTCGACGTGCTCGGTGAAGATGTCGGCGAAACCGAAGACCTCCCGGTAGTGCCGGACCGTCCGGTCGAGCTGACCGGGCGGGACGCAGATCGCCAGGTGGTCGATCCCGGTGAGCGGCCCGGCGTCCACCCCTGGCGGGGTGGGCAGCATCTCGACCGCGCCGGGCAGGAACTCCACCCGGGAACCGCGCCGTTCGACCAGTCGGTGCCGCACGTCGCCGAAGCCGCCCACCTCGGCGACCACCACCTCGGCGTCCGCGCCGGTGAAGGTACGCGGCGGGGTCACCCCGGTCGCCCCCCGGCCGACGAGTTCGGCGTACGCCCCGGCGGCGTCGTCGACCTCCAGGGCCACCACCGCGATGCCGTCGCCGTGCCGCTGCACGTACGTCGCGGCGGGGTGCTCGGCGGTCAGCCCGGAGGTGAGCACCATCCGGACGTCGGCCTGGCGCAGCAGCAACGACCGTTGGCCGGTCAGCCCGGTTTCCGGGCCGCCCTCCCCGCAGAGGTGGAAGCCGACCGCCGTACCGAAGTAGAAGGCCGCCTGCCGGGCATCCCCCACGAACATTTCAATATGGTCAATTCCCCGGATATCCATCTTTTCTAGCCTCTCCACAGATCCCCCGTGTGGTACGGACCGGGCCCACCGCCCGGGTGCTGCCTCGGTCACCTCCCCGGCCCGGCGGCCCGACCGACCAGCAGACTGACGTTCTGACCGCCGAAGCCGAAGGAGTTGGACAGCGCGTATTCCGGCGAGGCCACGCGGGGCTCCGTGCGGACGTGGTCCGCCGGACAGTCCGGGTCCGGATCGTCCAGGTGGTACGTCGGCGGCAGCAGTCCCCGGCCGAGCGCCAGGGCGGTCACCGCCGCCTCCAACGCCCCGGACGCGCCGAGCAGGTGACCGGTGAGCCCCTTGGTGGAGCTGACCGGCACCGCGCCGGTGCCGAAGACCGCCGCCAGTGCGGTGGTCTCGGCGATGTCGCCGAGTTTCGTGCCGGTGCCGTGCGCGTTGACGTAGCCCACCGCCGACGGGTCGACGCCCCCGCTGGCCAGGGCGCGACGCATGCTCTCCGCCGCGCCGGTGCCGTCCGGGCGGGGCGCGGTGGGGTGGTGGGCGTCGGTGGTGACGCCGTATCCGGCGAGCGTGGCGTAGCCGGTCACGCCCCGGGCGGCGGCGTGCTCGGCGCGTTCCAGCACCAGCAGCGCGGCCCCCTCGGCGAGGACGAAACCGTTGCGCCGCCGGTCGAAGGGACGGCTCGCCTCGGTCGGGTCGGCCCAGCCCCGGGCCAGGGCGCGGGCGTTGCCGAAGGTGTCGGCGAAGGTCGGGAAGAGCGGTGCCTCGCTCGCCCCGCACAGCACCACGTCGGCCTCGCCGGAGCGGATCAGCCGGACCCCGTCGGCGACGGCCTGCGCGCCGGACGCGCAGGCGGTGCCGACCGACGAGGCGTAGCCACGGATGCCGTGGGCGATGGCGATCCGCGCCGCCGGCATGTTCGGCAGGATGCCGGTGAGCAGGTACGGGCTCACCGCCGCCCGGCCCCGTTCGGCCCGCGCGACGACCTGCGCCTCCAGGGTGGCCATCCCGCCGACCCCGCCGACGATCACCCCGATCCGGCCGGGGTCGACGTCCCGGCCGGCCTCGATGCCGGCGTCGGCGAGCGCCTCGGCGGCGGTGACCAGCGCCAGCACCACGGTCCGGTCCAGCACCCGGGTCTCCGGACCGGAGGCGACCGTGCGCGGGTCGACCTCCGGCAGGAACCCCCCGGCCTCCAGGGACGCCTCGGCGGGGTGGCCCGCCGGCGGACGGCCCAGCCCGGACCGCCCGGTGGTGAGCGCCTCGAAGGTGTCGGCGACGCCCCGCCCGGCCGGGGTGAACAGTCCCATCCCGGTGATCAGCACGGTCATGACGGCGACTCCGTCAGGTACCGCTCGCGCAGCACCACCTTGCGGACCTTGCCGGTGACGGTGACCGGGATGTCCTCGGCGCCCACCGGCACCACCCGGCGCAGGGTCGCCCCGACGTCCGGGCCCAGCGCGGCGCGCACCGCCTCGGTGCGGTCGGTCGCCGGGTCCGCCCCGGCGGCCAGCTCCAGCAGCACGTCGGTGACCACGCCGTCGGCCTCCCGGACGATGACCGCGGTGCAGTCGACGACGTCCGGGCAGGCGGCGAGGACCCGTTCCTCGCTCAGCGCGGTGAAGAAGCGCCGCCCGTCCCCGGCGTCGACGGAGTCGACCGCCCGGTCCAGGTGGTAGTAGCGCCCCTCGTCGTCGGCGTGGACGAGGTCACCGGTGAGGTACCAGCCGCGCAGCCGGGACCGGTGGGTGGTCACCGAGTCGTTCCAGTAGCCCCGGAACAGCGACGGCGAGTCGATGCCGAGCCAGCCGACCTCGCCGGGCGGGAGCGGGTTGCCCTCGGCGTCCAGGACGGCGACCCGGGCGAACCGGTACGGGCGGCCGACGCAGCGGCCGTACCGGTCGGTGTCGGTGCGGTGGGTGATGTGGAACATCGAGTGGCCCATCTCGCTGGAGCCGAGCCCGTCGACGAAGACCGAACCGGGCACCCGCCGCACGCCCTCGCGGGTGACGGTGTCCCGGGAGCCGACCGCGACCAGCCTGCGCACGTGCGGCTCGTGGGAGCAGTCGCCGGTGTTGAACCAGAGCCGCACCGAGTCCAGGTCGTATCCGGACAGGTCGAAACGGGCCAGCTCCGCCCAGGTGACCGAGAAGCCGAACACGCCGTCCGGCCGCCAGCGCTGGATGGCGTCGAGCACCCGTTCGCCGCTCTGCTCGGAGAGCAGGAACATCTCCGCGCGGTTGCCGAGGGCCTGGTTGACCATCAGCACGGTGGCGGTGTGCGGCGCGGGCAGCGCGTTGAGGATCCGGCTGGTGCCCTGCGCCTGCGGCATGGTGAGCAGGTGCCGGGTGGCGGCGAAGAGGCTGGCGTGCGAGTGCAGCACCGCCTTGGGGATGCCGGTGGTGCCCGAGGTGTGGGTGATCACGATCGGGTCGTCCGGGTGGTGCCGGTACGGCGGCGGGGCGGCGGCCGGGTCGCCGGTGCCGGCCTCGGCGGGCGTGCCGAGCAGCGGCACCCCGAGGTCGTGCCCGGCCAGCAGGTCGGTGTGCGCGGCGTCGGCGAGCACCCCGGCACCGCGCAGCCGGCGGATGTACTCGGCGGCGATCTCCGGACGGAGCCGGCCGTTCATCAGCGCCGGGATCGCGCCGACGCGGGTCAGCGCGAGGTAGCTGAGCACCATGTCGGCGGCGGTGCCGGCCCAAACCGCGATCGGGTCGCGCGGGCCGACGCCGTGGGCGTGCAGCCAGGCCGCGCGGGCGTCGACCATCCGGTCGAGCTGGCCGAGGGTGAGCGGGTGTGCGGCCGGATGGCCGTCGACCGGCGTGTCGAAGGTGAGACCCGGGCCGTCCGGGTCGGCACCGTGGGCCAGCACCCGGGCCAGCACGTTGCCCGCGCCGATCAGCTCGTCGGCGGCGAGCCGTCCACGAAGTCCCCTGGAACGCATGCGGATTCTCCTTGCCCCAGCAGCACCGCGACCGCGTGGTCGCCGTCCGCCGTTTGTTCGATGAGGAGCAGCAACGCCTCGTCCGCGTCGCCGTCGTGCAGCAGCAGGTCCGCCGCGGCGGTCGCGTCGGCGCGGGAGTCTCCGGTGGGGCTGAGGCAGACCACCGGCCCACCGAGTCCCCAGCGCGCCGCCACGTGCCCGGCGACGCTGTTCGGCACGGACTGGAAGAAGAACAGCGGTCCCGGTCGGCCACCGGCGGCCACCGTCGCCCGCACGTGGTCGGCGCTGGACCGGTCGCCGCTGGCGCTGACCAGCAGCACGGCGGTCCGCGCGCCGACCTGCGGCGGGGCCGGCGCGTCGCCGTGCCGCCGGGTCAGGCAGCGGTCGGCGACCGCGGCGACCAGCGGCGGGAACGTGGAGTGCACGAACCCGGGCACGGTCGGTGGCGCGGCGTCGCCCGGCTCCGGCCAGCGGGCCTCGGCGAGCACCCGGTGCGCGGCCGGAGTCCGCCCGCCCGACCCGTCGTCGGCCGGACGACCGGCGGTCGTGCCGGCGGTCGTGCCGGCGGACGTGCCGGCGGACGTGCCGGCGGTCGTCGCGGACGTGCCGGCGGTCGTCGCGGACGTGCCGGCGGTCGTCGCGGACGTGCCGGCGGTCGTCGCGGACGTGCCGGCGGTCGTCGCGGTCATACCGCACCGACCAGCAGGGCGGTGTTCGCGCCGCCGAAGGCGGCGTTCAGGCTGAGCGCGTACGGGGTCGCCGCCGGGCGGGGCGCGTGCAGGACCACGTCCAGCGGGCACCCTTCGTCCGGGCCGAGGAAGCCGGCGTTGACCGGCAGCTTCCCGTGCCGTACGGCGAGGACGGTGACCACCAGTTCGAGCAGTCCGGACGCTTCCAGGGCGTGCCCGTGCAGCGCCTTGGTGGAGCTGACCGGCACCCGGTCCGCCGCCGCGCCCAGCGCCAGCCGCAGCGCGTTCGCCTCGGAGGCGTCGCTGAAGCCGGTGCCGGTGGCGTTGGCGTTGACGTACCCGAGCGCCTCGGCGGGCAGGCCCGCGCGACGCAGCGCCGCGTCGACCGCCCGGGCCAGGCCGCGACCCTGCGGGTCGGGCCGGCAGGCGTGGAAGGCGTCCCCGGCCCGGCCCCAGCCGAGCAGGTCCGCCCGCGGCCGGCGGGCCACCGTGGCGGACTCCAGCACCAGCGCCGCGACCCCGTCGCCGAGCAGCAGCCCGGTGCGGCCGGCGCTGAACGGGCGGACCGCCCCGTCGGTGGCGAGCGCGCGGCCGGCGTCGAAGAGCGCGTACTGGTCGGGTTCGACGAGGTAGCCGGCGGCGACCACCACCCGGTCGACGTCGCCGCGCCGGATCAGTGCCGCCGCGTCGGCCACCGCGGAGCTGGCCGACACGCAGGCGGTGGTGTAGACCCGGCGGGGTCCGCCGATCCCGGCGCGCCCGGCCAGCCCGGCGGCGAGCGGGCCGGCGTCCGGCCCGCCGTGCACGGCCAGCAGCAGGGCCGCTGCGCCCCGGTCGGTGCCGGTGAGCCCGGCGTCGGCGCAGGCGGCGTCGACCGCGTCGGCCAGCTCGTCGGCGAGCGGGCCGACGTCGGTCAGGGTCGCCGCCCGGTCCACCCGCCGGCCGGCGGTGTCGAAGCGGGACACCGGTCCGAACCCGGGTTCCCCGGCGAGTACACCGGCGAGCTGCGCCCCGGCTCCCCGGCCGAGGGCGCTGGTCGCGTGGACACCGGTGACGCGGGCGACGACACCCCGCTCAGCCATCTGCGGGGGCGGTCAGCCAGGTGCGGAAGACCTCCTGGGCGTCGTCGACGGTGCGGATCCCGGCGAGCTGGTCGTCGGTGAGGTCGAGGCGGGTGTCGTAGCGCTGCTCGACGAGGTGCACCAGCCAGGCCAGCTCCATCGAGCCGAGCCGCTCGGGCACCTCGGACACCGGCTTGCCGGTCAGCTCGGCGAGCATCTCGACCAGCTCCGCCCGTTCGGGTCCGGGGTGGGCGGCCATCAGGCGACGTCGCTCGTGGCCCCGGCGGAAACCCGGTCGGCCACCATCCGGGTGAACTCGCCGACCGTCATCAGCGCCAGCTTCTCGTTCTCGTCGTCGGCGAACGTCAGGCCGTACCGGTCCTCGACCCGCACGGCCAGGTCGGCCAGGGCCAGGGACTCCAGGTCGACGCCGGCGGGGCCCAGCGTGGTGTCGTCGTCGACGTCCTCGACGTCGTAGTTCATGTCCGTCAGCTGCTCGATGACGAAGGTGCGGACCTCGTCGGACATGGGGATATCCTCTTTTCCGTGAGCCAGCTACCGGTGCCCGGTCGGGACACCGTGTACGTGTGGATCAGCCGTACCTGCGGCGGTCAGCCGGAGGTGACGCGGCGGCTGCTGGTGCACGCGGGGGTGGCACTGCTCGGCCGGGACGGGTCGGAGCTCTCGGTAGAGCGGGAGGCGCGCGGGCGCCGGGTCCGGGGCGGCGGCGTGGAGCTGCCGGTGAGCGTCAGTCACGTCGACGGCGTGGTGGCCGTCGCCGCCTGCCGGGACGCCCCGGTCGGGGTGGACGTCGAGCGTCGTCGGCCGGTGCCGGCGGTGGCGCTGGCGTGCCGGTGGTTCGACCCGGCGGCCGTGGCGTGGCTGCGCGGGCGGCCGGACGCCGACCGGGCCGAGGGTTTCCTGCTGCTCTGGACGGCGAAGGAGGCGGTGGGCAAGGCCCTCGGCGTCGGTCTGCGCGACGGTGGGCTCGCCCGCCCGGTGCCCCGGCCGGACGGACCGGGCCCCCTGCTGCGCCCGGTACCCGGCGGCGGTGGGCTGTGGGTGGGTCACCCGCCGGCCGGGCCGGAGCTGGTGCTGGCCGTGGCGGTCGGCGGGGCACCCCGGGAGGTCGTCGTGGTCGACGTCGGGGACCCCGGTCATGAGGTGGCCGCCCGGAGCGCCTCGGTCGAGCGGACCAGCTTGCCGGTGGTGGTCCGGGGCAGTTGATCCAGCAGGTGCAGGGTGCGCGGGCGCTTGTAGCCGGCGAGCCGCTCGGCGAGCTGCCGGTCGAGGGCGTCCTCGGTGAGGGATCCGTCCGGTTGGACGTAGGCGGTGATGCCGTTGTCGTACACCACCACGGCGGCGCTCACCCCGGGCAGCGCGGCGACGGTCGCCTCGACCTCGGTCAGGTCGACCTTCAGGCCACCGACGCTGACCTGCGAGTCGAGCCGTCCCCGCACGGTGACCAGGCCGGTCACCGGGTCGACCGTGCCGGCGTCGCGGGTGTGCAGCCAGCCGTCGGCCCACCGGGTCGGGTCGGACAGTCCCACGTACGGCGAGGCCGGGCAGCTGACCAGCAGTTCACCGTCGACCTCGCGGACCTCGATGCCGGGGGCGGGCGTGATCGACGGACGGTGCCGGCCGTACAGGTCGGTGCCGATGACCCCGACCTCGGTCATCCCGTACATGTTGCCCAGTGGCACGCCGTGCCGGTCGGCGAAGGCCTGCGCGACGGCGGCCGGGACCAGTTCGCCGCCGGTGGTCATCCGGGTGAACTGCGGGAGCGGGGCGGGTGGCCGGGTGGAGGCGAGCAGGCCGATGTGGAACGGCACGCCCAGGACGGTGGCCGGCGAGTCCTGCGCGGCGATGGCGGCGAGCACGGCGTCCCCGCTGAGCCGCTCCGGCGGCACCAGCTCCACCCGGGCGTGCAGCCCGTAGAGCAGCCCGCCGACCAGCCCGAGGACGTGCACCATGGACGGCAGCAGGATGATCCGCTCACCGGGCCGGGCGACACCGTCGATCTCGGTGTAGCGGCGCACCTCGGCGACCAGGTCCGCGGCGGTGCGTCCGATCACCTTGGAGGGTCCGGTGGAGCCGGAGCTGAGCTGGACCACCGCGTGCGGGCTGCCGGCCGGGCGGTCCGAGTGGGCGGTGAGCCCGGGGGTGACGTCCACGAAGACCCGCAGCGCACCGCCGCCGGTCCGCACCGGCGCGACGACCACCTGCGGGTGGAGGCGGTCCAGCGCGCGGTCGACCTCGTAGTCGGTGAGCCGGTGGTCGAGCAGGACGGCCTGGCCGCCGCTGCGCCAGGTGGCGAGCAGGTGCACCACATAGGAGAGCGAGGGGGGCAGCCGCAGCGCGACGGCGCCCCCGGGACGCAGTCCGGTTGCGGCGAGCCCGGCCTGCGCCTCGGCGACCAGCCGGCGCAGGGTGCCCCGGTCCACCGGTTCGGGCAGCCGCAGACAGATGTCCGTGGCGGGGCCGGCGAGCAGGACGTCGTCCACCCAACCCGGATCCGCCACCGCAGGATCTTCGGCCGAACGCACCATCGTCACCGCCGCCCAGCGCCCAGCACAAAGTAGGGCGAACACGCCCATCGAGTGCGTCTGATTGTTTGCTGCGGGGAACCCTACGACAGCCGTCCGAGGCCTGACCAGATGCGAATGGCTAGATCAATTAGAGCGGCGGACCCTATTGCCGGATGGCGGTCGGCACGGCAGGATCGTCCAGCTGAGCACCCCTGGGGCGGCTGTCCCCTGTGACCGTCCGATCAGGCAGCACGGACCGATCGTACGACGGATCGTCGTCCCTCGTCGTCCCGGCGGTCGGCGGCCGACGCCGGGGCAGGTGCCGGCCGCCGTCACCCGGGGCGGACCCGGACGGGAACGCCGACGGGCCCGCCCCGGTCCGCCTCACCGGTGCGCGACGCCGGCCCCCGCCGGCACCGCGCAGGCCGCCCCGGGTGCGCAGGGCTGGGCGTGCACCCGGGACGGCACACCCGCCCGTCGTCCGGTCATGGTCCCCCGCCGTCCTCACCGGCCGACCGCGCCCCGCGCAGCACCAGCGCGCTGTTGAAGCCGTCGAAGCCACGGGCGCACACCACCGCGATCCCGCTCTCCGGCGACCGTGGCCGACGCAGGAAGTCCAGCTCACAGCCGTCCGCCGGGTGCTCCGGCCCGGCGGAGACGGGCAGCTGGCCGTGATGCAGGGCGAGCAGCGCGGTCGCCACGTCCAACGCCGAACCGCCCTGGTGGGCCCGGCCGGTGAGCGGCTTCTGGGTGGTGACCGGGGGCGGCCGGGTGCCGAACACCGCCCGCAGGGCCTCGGCCTCGGCCCGGTCGTGACGGGGCGTGCCGAGGGCGTCCGGCAGCACCACGTCCACCTCGTCCGGATGCACGCCGGACCGGTCCAGAGCCAGCCGGACCGCGCGGGCGTACTGGACGGGGTCACCGGCGGTCTCCGCCGTGGTGTGCGCCGCGTCGTGGGTGGCGCCCCAGCCGGTCACCTCGCCGTAGATCCGCGCCCCCCGGTCCAGGGCGTGCCCGTGCTCCTCGACCACGAAGACCGCGCCGCCCTCGGCCGGCACGTACCCGCTGGCGTCGACGTCGAACGGGCGGTACGCCCGCTCCGGGTCGTCGACCGGGCTGAGCAGTCCGGAGCGGAGCTGGCAGGCCAACGCGTACGGGCTCAGCGGGCACTCGGTGGCCCCGGCGATGACCACCGGGGTGCCCCGCCGGACGGTGCGCACCGCGTGCGCCAGGCTGTCCAGCCCACCGGCGGACTCGGTGACCAGCACCCCGCACGGCCCCTTGAACTGGTGGTGGATGGAGAGCTGCCCGACGCTGGCCGCGTAGAACCAGGCGATCGACTGGTACGCCCCGACCGTACGGGACGGCCCGCTCCAGAGCCGTTGCAGCTCCCGCTGGCCGAACAGGTTGCCCCCGGAGGAGCTGGCCAGGGTGACCGCGTACCCGTACGGGTCGGGGGCCCGCTCGGGCAGCCCGGCGTCGGCGAGGGCGAGCGCGGTGGCGGCGAACCCGAGGTGCGTCCAGCGGTCGGTCTGCACCAGCCGCCGGCTGTCGGCGTGCCGGGTGGCGACGAAGCCGGGCACCTCGCCGGCGATCCGGGTCGGGTAGCGGTCGTCCGGGTCGAAGAGGGTGATCGGCCCGGTCGACCGGGTGCCGGCGGTCACCGTACGCCAGTGCGCGTCCACACCGATGCCGCTCGGGGCGACCACCCCGATACCGGTGACCACCGCCCGGGAGCTCACTCCCGCACCGCCCCGGCGAGCCGACGGAAGATCAACGCGGACTGGAAGCCACCGAAGCCGCTGCCCACCGAGAGCGCCACGTCGACCGGCAGTTCCCGGGCGACGTTCGGCACGTAGTCCAGGTCGCACTCCGGGTCCCGGGTGACCCAGTTCGCGGTGGGCGGCACCACCCCGTACTCGATGGCCAGGGCGCATGCGGCCATCTCGATCGAGCCGATCGCGCCGAGCGAGTGCCCCACCATCGACTTGATCGAGCTGATCGGCACCCGGTACGCGGCCTCGCCGAGGGCCCGCTTGAACGCGGCGGTCTCGTGCCGGTCGTTCTGCCGGGTGCCGGAACCGTGCGCGCTGACGTACGACACGTCGGTCGGGTCGAGCCGGCCCTGCCGCATGGCGTCGGTGATGGCCAGGGCCATCTCCAGTCCGTCGGGACGCAGGCCGGTCATGTGGTAGCCGTTGCTGCGGCTGGCGTAGCCGACCACCTCGCAGTAGACGTGCGCGCCACGCCGCCGGGCGTGTCCGGCCTCCTCGAGCACCAGCACGGCCGCCCCCTCGGCGAGGACGAACCCGCGCCGGTCGTTGTCGAAGGGCCGGGAGGCGTGCGCCGGGTCGTCGTTGTCCGGGCTGGTCGCCTGGATCGCGTCGAACGAGGCCACGGTGACCGGCGAGATGGGCGAGTCGGCGGCCCCGGCGAGCACCACCTCGGCCTCGCCGTCGGTGATCAGCTGGTGGGCGTAGCCGATCGCGTCGATGCCGGAGGTGCAGCCGGTGGAGACCACCTGCGCCGGGCCGTGCAGCCCGTGCCGGCAGGCCACGTCGGCGGCCAGGCTGCTGGGCACCAGCGCCTGGTAGAGGTACGGGCCGGCGCGGCCCGGGTCGACCAGCCAGTGCGCGCCGTGGTCGCTGACCCGCACGTACTCCTGTTCGAGGGCGGTGGTGCCGCCGACGGCGGAGCCGAGCACGACCCCGGTGGTGTCCCGCAGCGCGTCGGTGAGGTCCAGTCCACTGTCGGCGAGCGCCTCGGCGGCGCAGGCGAGCGCGAACTGGACGTACCGGTCGGCGCGGCACCGTTCGGCGAGGGTGAGGCCGGCCGCGTCCGGGTCGAAGTCGCACTCCGCGGCGATCCGGGACCGGAACGGGGACGGGTCGAAGAAGGTGATCCGACGGGTGGCGGTGCGCCCCTCGGTGATCGTCTTCCAGAACCGGTCCCGGGTGGCGCCGCCCGGGGCGACCACCCCGATGCCGGTCACCACCGTGCGGCGCCCGGTCACGGCGACGCCTCCACGACCTCGGTGTCGACGTGGCCCAGTTCCGGGCGGGGCGCCAGCGGCCCCAGGTGGAACACCACCTCGGCCGGTTCGTCGCCGGTGTTGCGCAGCCGGTGCCGGACGTTGACCGGCACGAACAGGGCCTCCCCGGCGGCGAGCGGCACCGGCCGGTCGTCGAGGTCGACGGTGATCGCGCCCCGGGTGACGTAGAGGAACTCCTCGCTGTAGGGGTGGTAGTGCTCGGCGATGCGCTCGCCCGGCAGCAGCGCCGCCACCCCCATGAACCCGGAGGTGGCGCCGACGGTCTTCGGGCCGAGCAGCACCCGCAGCTCCGCGCCGCGCCGCCGGTCGGCGCAGACGTCCCGGGCCGCGACGACCCGGTCGGCGGTCTCACTCATCGTCGTCCACCTCCAGTCCCCGTTGCCGGGCGGTCCGCTCGACCTTGTCGCGGATGATCACCATCTGTTCCCGGGTGTTGGTGTTGAGCCGGTCCTCCATGCCCCGGTCGTCGAGGGGCGCGTCGGGCCGCAGGTGGAAGTCCTGGATCCAGGTCATCCGGGTGCCCCCGTCGGGCAGGGTGTCGTAGCGCCAGTGCAGGCGCATGTACTCGAACGGTCCGGTCTCCACCCGGTGCGCGTGGACCTGCCAGGTGGCCGGGTCGGTGGTGCGTTCGCTGACCCAGCTCCACACCGTGCCGTCCGGGTCGGGGTGCATGGTCAGTCGGAACCGCACCGTGTTCCCGTCGCGGTGGAGTACCTGCACCGACCGGTACTCGGTGAACAGGTCGGGCCAGGTCTCCACGTCGTTGGTGAGGTCCCAGACCAGCCGCCGGGGCGCGTTGATCACGATGCTGTTCTCGGTGTGGCCGGGCGGGTCGACCGGCTCCCGGGGCGCCGGCGTACCGGCGCGCCCGGACGGGTCGCGCTGCCCGGCGACCAGCTCGGCGACGGCGGGGATGCTCAGGTGACCCGTCTCGGTGGGGATCCCCGCGCCGTACCGGTCGGCGACCACGGCCTGCAACTCCAGCAGGGCCAGCGAGTCCATGCCGAGTTCGGCCAGGCAGGCGTCCGGGGCACGGGCCGCGGCGGCGGGGTCGAGGCCGCAGTGCGCGACCAGGATGTCGGTGATCTCGGTGGTCAGGGCCGTTCCGGCCGGTCCTCGGGTGACGGTCATGGGATCCTCCTCAGCTGTGGGAGCCGCAGCCGCGGCGCGGGCGGCGCGCCGGGGGCGGTACGGGTTGCCGGCACCCGGGACGGGACGGTGGCGGGATCATCCCGACCCGGGCCGGCCGTTCCCGGTCAGGGCCGTCCCCCGTGGCCGGTGGCGTCCCAGCGGTAGAAGCAGCGCGCCATCGCGTCGCGGGGGGACCGCCAGGTGGGCAGGTACGGGGAGATGAACGGCCGCAACCGGTCACTGATCCGGGTGAACTCGGGGTGCCGGCGGGCGGTCTCCACCGCCCCCTCCCCCGCCGAGTCGGTTTCCAGCAGGTGCACGTAGAGGTCGTCCAACCGGTACAGCGACCGGTGACGCACCCCGGCCAGACGCGGCAGTTCCGTCGCGTCCGACTCGGCGAAGATCTCGGCGACCCGCGACTCCGCGGTCGGCAGCACCTTCGCCACGATCAGCGAACGTTCCATGAAGGCCCTCTCCCTACGGCGGACGCCGCGCCGCACGCGGCCGGACGACTGCCGACACGATGCCCAGACCGGCGTCACCGGGGCGTCACCGCAAACCGTCCGACCGCACCCCACCGCCGTGACGCTGGGTTGACGACGGGCCAGGATGATGTCGCCACACCTGCCGGCGCGATGGGAACGGATTTCCAGTAAGTGCAGCTCAGAGGCATTCTCAGGGACGCGCCGAAACGTCCACAGTGACGACAATCGGATTGACTCAGCGTAATTGTTATTGATAATCTTCGTCGCTATCAGCCCGGCGGCGCTGGCCCCGGCCCACGACCGGACACCGCCGTCGCGGGCAGCCGGCGGGCACCGTGGACGACGGGACGAGGGGGGTGCGGCCGTGGCCGCTGACGAGCCGACGACCACCCCCCGGACCCGTCTGCTGCTGCTCGGTGGCTTCCGCCTGCTGCACGACAACCGGCCGGTGGTCGTCCCCCGAGGACTACAACGGATCATCGCGCTGATCGGGCTGCGCCCCGGCGCCACCCGCAGCCACCTCGCCGGCCTGCTCTGGCCCGACGCCTCCGAGGAACGCGCCTTGTCCTCGCTGCGCACCGCCCTGTGGCGGCTGCGCCAGGACCCCTGGTGTCCGATGCTGACCACCGGCGACACCGTACGACTCGCCCCGACCGTCCACCTCGACGTGGACGAGCTGGTACGCACCGCCGCCCGGGTCGGTGACGGCGGCGACCCGAGCGGTGCCGCCGTCGCGCTCGCCGACGGGCGGCACGACCTGCTCCCCGGCTGGTACGACGACTGGGTGCTGCTGGAACGCGAGCGCCTGCGCCAGCTCCGCCTGCACATGCTGGAACAGGTCGCCCGCACCCATCTCCAGGCCGGTCGGCACGGTGAGGCCCTCCAGGCCGCCCTGGAGGCGATGGCCGCCGAGCCGCTGCGGGAGACCCCGCACCGGCTCGTGGTGCAGATCCACCTCGCCGAGGGCAACGCCTTCGAGGCCCTGCACGCCTTCTACGTCTACCGCGACCTGATCCTGCGGGAACTGGACCTGGAACCCTCGGCGGCGATGTGCGCCCTGCTCGACGACACCCTCGCCCCGATCCGCCGCCGCCCCGCGGCACCACCCGGCCCTCGGCGACCCACCCGTCCCGCACCCGGGCCGTCGCCACCGACCTCCGTCTGACAGTTCGCTGACGGGGCGCGGAGGACCGAGCCCTCTCTCCACGGTGGTGCCGGCACCTGCTCGTCGAGGCCCCGACACCGCCGTCACCGTGTGCGACGCCGCGCCCGGCACCCCTGTCGCCCCCCGGCCCGAGCCGCCCGGCCCGGCCGGCGGTCGACGGTATCCTCCCGGCCAGGCTGAGGCCGGTTAACACGCGTATGCGAAGCTGCGGCGGACTTTTCTCGCACTTTCGCCGTACGCACTGGGAGGTACGCCGTGGCGTGGACGTTCGGACACTCGTTGTTACTCATCCTGGCGGTGGTGGGCGGCGCAGCCGCCGGTTGGGCGGTACGCGGCCGGCGGGTCACCGGCCGCCCGACGTCCGGGGTGGACCCGGTCCCCACCCGACCGGACCGCCCGACCGCCGCCACCCACGCCACCCCGCCGATCGCCCCGGTCGCCCCGGCGACGGGCGGTACCGCCGGACCGACGACGCCGGGCGACGCACCGACGGCGGCAACGGACGCCGGCCCGACGGACTCCGTCGGCAGCCCGGAGCCGGCCGACGTGTCCGCAGCGCCCGACCGGTCCGACCACACGCCGGACCTTCCCGTCACCACGGATCCCGCCCCGGCCCGCCCGGTCCCGGCCCCAGCCGGCTACGACGCGGAGGCGCGGAGCCTCGCCGGTGAGGAGCCCGTCGACGCGCAGCCGGAGCCGACGACCGCCCAGCCGGAGCCGGTCGACGCCCAGCCCGAGACGGTGACCGCCCAGTCCGAGCCGGTGGACGCCCAGCCGGAGCCGACGGCCGCGCCGACCGAGCCGACGGGCACGCCCCTCGGAGCCGAGGACACGCAGACCGAACCGGTGACCCCGCAGTCCGCCCTCGTCGACGAGGACTCCGCGCCGGTGACCCCCGGGACCGAGCCGCTCGTCGCGGGCACCCGGCCCCTGCCCGCGCCGGTGGCCGAGGCCGCCCAGGCCCGGCCGACCGTGACCGAGGCGGCCACGCCCGCGCCGGTCGACGAGCCCGGCCCGGCCGGGTCGACCACCGAGGAACCGACCGCAGCCGAGCCGACGGGCGATACGCCAGGGCGGAACCAGACGGTCGTGGCCGAGGCAGCAGAGCCGGCGGTGACCGAACCGGCCGTGGCCGAGCCAGCAGAGCCGGCGGTGACCGAACCGGCCGTGGCCGAGGCAGTGGAGCCGGCGGTGACCGCACCGACCGAGCCCACGGCGGGGTCGTCCGCGACCGAGGACGACCAGATCCCGCCGGTCGCGCCGACGGTGGTGTCCGCCCCGACCGCGTCGGACACCACCGGAGAGCACGGCACCGCGCTGCCTGCCCCGCGCGCCGGTGACGACGCCCCCGATGACGACTTCCGGCGGATCCAGGGCATCGGGCCGAAGATCGCCGCCGCCCTCCAGGCCGCCGGCATCCGCACCTACCGGCAACTGGCCGAACGGGACGAGGCGGGGCTGCGCGAGGTGATCAAGGGTGCCGGGCTGCGTTCCGCCCCGGGCCTGGCGAGCTGGCCGCAGCAGGCCCGGATCCTCGCCGACGCCCCCGCCGAGGCCAACCGGGTCTTCCCCGCCCCCACCGCCTGATCCGCTACCACTCCGCCGAATTCGCCGGGCCGCGCCCGGACGCGGTTAGCCGTTCACCGCGTCTGGGTACAACCCGCCTCACTCGACCCACCGTTACCAGGGAGGCAGCCATGCGGCGTGGCCCGTCGATATTCGGAGTTCTCTTGGTCATCTGGCTCGTCATCGGCGCGATTGCCGCAGGTCAGCGCGGCTACTTCAAGGGTGAAGACACCAACTGCGCCGAGGCCGGCACGATCCTGGTCACCATCGTGGCCGGACCGCTCAACTACGTGGGCGCCAACCCGAAGGTCGACTGCGAACTGCCCCAGCCGTCCAGGTAGCCATTCCCCGGGCTCCGGCCCGGTGGGCGTCAGCTACGTTGATCTACCAGCGCGTGACCAGGCGGCGTTCCGGTCGAGACACCTTCGCGGTGGAGCGGCCGGGCGCCGCCCGCCTGAGCTGGGGCATGGGGTGGGTTCGTACGTGCTCCAGCCGCCGGGCGAGAACGAGCCGTGCTCGGGACCGGAAACGGACGAGCTGCTGAGCCCCACCCCCGAGAACCGAGCTGGCAGGCGCGGCGGCGCCGTACCGGATCATCGTCGCGGACGGCGCGGAGTTCGCTGACCCACCTCCGGCGCGGAGGCGGTGGTCAGGCCTCGAGCGCGCAGATGCCGTCCCCGTCCGGGACGAGGACGAGCGGACCGGCGACGGCCGGGGCCGGCGCGCTGTTCTTGGCGGTGATCGGATACTCCCAGACGACCTCGCCCGTCGCGGCGTCCAGGGCGTACAGCTTCGTCGGGATGTCCGTCGCGTTGGGGGCGACCGTGACAAGCAGCTTCCCGGATTTCAGGAGCAGGTGCGAGGCGTAGCGGATGTCCAGGGATTCGGTACGCCAGCGCCGGGCCCCCGTCGCGACGTCGAAGGCGTAGACGGCGTCGCCGGCGAAGAAGACGGTCTGGTCGGCGAACACCACCGAGAGGGCGGAGAAGAGTTCGGCCCCGGCGGCCCGTGCCCGCCACTTCACCGTGCCCGCAGCGACATCGACGACGTAGAGGTAGCCGGCAGGGCCACGACCGTCTGCGGTGAACAGGTACAGGAGACCACCGCCGAGGTGCAGCGGATCGACGTCGACGAGGAGCGGAAGGCTCCAGCGCTGCTGTCCGGTGCGCGCGTCCCAGGCCAGCAGGGTGGTGTGGCGGCTCTTGACCGCCGAATACCCGAAGGTGACATCGCCGTCCGACCGAAGCGCCCCGATGTATCTGCCCGCGCCCGCGATCCGCCACAGCTGGCGCCCCGTCGTCGCGTCGGTGGCGACGGCGTAGGGAGGGACGTCGTCCTCGTCATCCCGGAAACTGCTGGAGTACAGCACGCCGTGCGACAGGAAGAAGGATCCCTGGTTCGGTGGCAGCGGAGCCGTCCGGGTCAGCTTCCCCTTGGCGTCCAGCGAGTGCAGGCGCTGGTCCTCGCCCCCCACCACCAGGCGGACGGTTCCGTCGCTGACGCCGACGAAGTCCACCGTGTCGTCGACGATCTGGTAGGACCAGCGCCGCTGACCGCTGGCCGCGTCGAGCGCGTGGACGTAGGTGGTCGTGCCGTCGTCGACCTTCGCGTACACCACCCCGCCGTCGATGACGACGGAGTCGGCGTTGTCCCCCGTGGGAAAGGTCCACCGCTGGGCGCCGGTGGCCGGGTCCAAGGCGACGATCGCGGCGCTGGACAGCACGTCGGACACCTTGGAGGTACCCGTCACGTAGGCCAGTCCGTCCGTGACGAAAAGGGTCACGAGTTGCTCCAGCCCCAGCGAAACCCTCCAACGCCGCTTCGGGGCCGGCCGTTTCGGGCGCCCACCGAGCCCCGGGGCACCGGCGAGCCTCCACGTCAGGGCACCGGCGCCCAGGGCACCGGCGCCGACGATGGCGTTGCGGCGGGTCAGGCCGCGCCGGAGCGCTTCCGGCAGGCGGTCGACGGGTGACGCGGTGAGCATCGCCGAGGCGACCGGCGCGGCTGGTGTCTCCGCAGGTGGTACCTCCTCCGGCGGCGGTGTCTCCCCTGCGGGCGAGGACCGCTCGCCGGTGTTCACCGGCAAGGTGGTTTCGGGCCGTCCCTCCCCCGGCTCCGGCGGCAGGTCGCGACCGCGAGCGGCGGCCGGCTCCCCACCGTTGCGGCCGGCACGGACAGAGTCCTGGGCCAGGAGACGGAGGTACTCCCTGCCGGTGATCCCGGTTCGGGCCAGGTGGGCACCGGCCTGGGCCACCGCCGACGGCAGGCCCCCCACCTCGGCGCAGACTGCGGCGGCGTCGGCGGGATCGATGACGGCCCCGCCCCGGGTGACGATCCCGGTGAGCAGCTCGACCGCCTGGTGTGGTTCGAGGACGTCCAGGCGCAGCGGGGTCACGATGTCGGGCCAGCCGGTGCCGTGGCGGCTGGTCAACACGATCAGTCCTCGGGGCAACCTGGCCAGCAGCTCGCTGAGGTGGTGCGGGTCGGTGACGTCGTCGAGGATCAGCAGCCACCCGTCGTGGCAGGCCAGCCACCGTACCGCCCACTCCCGCAGTGCCCGGGGCGGCAAGACCGCGCCGAGGCCCGCCTGTAGCGCGACGGCCAGCGCGACCAGGCCGGCGTCGAGGGCGGCGGGGCTGTCGGCGGTGATCCACCAGACAGGGCGGTGGTCCTCGCGGCGGGCCGCCGCCCACCGGGCCACCACTGCGCTCTTGCCGATCCCGGCCGGTCCGTGGACCGCCTGAACGACCACCGCCCCAGGATCCTCGACGGCCCCGTCCAGCCAGTCCAGCGCGTCCGCACGACCGACGAAGAGCCGCAGTCGCGCCGGCAGGTTCACCAGCCCGGCCGGGGCCGGCACCGCCTCCGGCGCGACCAGCGCCTCCGCCGACACCACGGTGACATGCTGGGTGTTGGTCGCATGGTCACCCGTGGACGCGATACCGGAGATGCTGCCGGCCGTGGTCGCCCGCGACCCGCCCGACTCGACGGTGTCGCCCGCCGGCTCGGGCGTCGCCGGTCGGGCGTGCCCGGGCGTCGACCGCCCGCGTCGGGACCACCAGCTCACCGGTGCTGGGTGTTCGTCGTGCTGTCGCCGGTCGAGACGATTCCGGTGACGTCACCCGTCACGACGACCGACCTCGGCCCAGCCGGTGGCAGCGTCGCCACGTCCGGAGCCGACGCAGCCGGCGTCGGCGTCGACGCTCCCGACGGGGCCAGCAGGACCGCCGTGACCGCGACCACCAGGCTGGCGACACCGGCCAGCCACCCGGCCACCTCCACCCCCTGCAACCCGAACAGCACCGCAGCCACCACCAGCCCGGCAGCGACCGCCCCACCCACCCCGACGATCACCCAGCGTCGCGAACGCATATCGACATCATCGACCACCATCGCCAGCACAACCAGACCGGGAGGATCGCGCAGGCGAGAGCCCCTCGGGAGGTCGTGGACGCCGTCCTCGTTCAGGTCAGGTCACACCGTCGCCCCGCCGGGGCATCCTCCATCGCGATCGCGGTGTCGCCATGTCCCTGTGCAGGTAGAACAACAACCACATTCGGACCGCTTGAGGCGGCCGCGGTTCGAGGCCCACGTCCGTGTACACCCGCCGGTAAGCGCTGTTCACCCGTACCGTCGCCAGGAGACCGGACAGGAAGGAGAGCATGAACGCCGCCCGCAGGATCGGCCCGTCGTACGAGGCCGCCACGCCGATGACGACGGTGCCGCAATTGACGGTGAAGGAGCCGAGGAAGTGCCGCTCCCCGGAGATCAGGCTGGGGCAACTGTCGGCGGAGCGGCATCCGTCCGCGATCTCACGTGCTTCCGTGCTCAACGATGCCCCCCGGCCAGCAGGTAGGGCCTACCGCGCAGACAGCGTCCGTTCAGGCGAGCAGCAGGTACCCTCCGACGAGGAACGTCACGGTACCCAGCACCGTCATCATCGCCCCGAGGATCCTGTCGAACACCACGAAACGGGCTCGACGTCGGGCAAGGCGCTCATCCGTCCCACTCCCCCGACGGGACGGGCCAATCGGATGCACCAGCCGCGAAGAAAGCTCGATGTGCCTCGTCGCAACACCGCGGTAGTCGATAGGTGGGCACTCGACGGGACGTTCGCTCGCCCGGACCACGTCATCGCTGACATGGGCTACAGCTCCCGAGCGATCCGGGCCGAGCGTCGCCGACGCGGTATCGGGCACACGATCCCCGAACGCGCTGACCAGCAGGCCGGCCGCCGGCGGGGCAGCTGCGGTGGCCGGCCACCCGCTACGACAAGACCGCTACCTCGTACCAGGCCACCATCACCATCGGCGCGCTACTGCGATGGGTGTGAACCTCGAAGACGCTGCCTAGGGAAAGTCCAGCTCCGCCGTCACCGGCTGGAACAGCTCGGCCGCGCGCTCCGGGTGGTGGCGGTCCAACTCGGCCCACCAGGCCGCACGGCGTACCAGGAACACGTGGGTGTCCGAGTAGTACGAGTCGCGGACGAGCCGCGCGTCGTACTTCGGAGCGAGGATCCGGATGACGGCACGGATCGTCTCGTACCGGTTGGCCAACGTCCCCGGCAGCGTCACGTGGTGGGAGATCCCGTTGTAGGTGATGGTGAGCCCATCGTCGGTGTGCTCCGATCCCAGTTTGTCGCCCTTGTCGAGGAATCGGCCGAAGTCCCAGACGACTTCGGTGTCGTCCGCCCGCCAGTCGATCACAGCGGTGTTCCTGGTGTTGCCGAGGTACCCGTCCACCTGCTCGGCGTCGCCGTCGATGAGGACCCTCTCGATGATCTCCGTCACGGCATCGGATACTAGTTCTCGATCAGCTGCTTTGGGGCCGCCAGTGCTGTCGCCGGCGGCTTGCACCGTTGCGCGGGACGGGGCCGCGGTGCTCGCGCACCACGACCCCGTCGGACGAGTCGGAACGGAACCGGTCAGGGTCAGAGGAGCAGGTAACCGATCAGGTGTTCGTAGATCTGGCCCTCACAGTTGCTGGCGGCCGAGTCGAAGTGGTCGCCGGAGCTCATCCGGCACCGGTGGAACGCCCGGTGCGGCTCGGCCGGCGGCGACGTGTACACGTAGCCGATAATGCCGGCGGAAGCCTGGCCCTCGCAGTTCGAGGCACTGGAGGTCATCCGGTCCCAGCCGCTGACGATGCACTGGTAGATCGGCTTCGTGCCGGCGGCGGGGGTGGTGTGCAGCTTCCCGAGGGCGTACTCGTTCGTGTAGCCGCTGAGCGAGACGCTGGTGCTGCTGATGTGGTCGCGGCCGTTCCAGTGCCGGTAGAGGTTGGCCGTACCGGGAGTGCTGGTGCCGGAGGGAACGTGGAGCAGCCGGTTCGGCGAGCCCGCGCCCGGGTTGGTGATCTTGTTCGGGGTGGCGTTGGCGTAGAGGGTGTCGGCGACCTGGGCCGGGCTCAGGCCCGGGTTGGCGCCGAGCACCAGCGCGGCGGCGCCGGCCACGTGCGGGGCGGCCATCGAGGTGCCGCTGATGGTGTTGGTGGCGGTGTCGCCGGTGTGCCAGGCCGAGGTGATGCCCTCGCCGGGGGCGAAGATGTCGGTACAGGTGCCCCAGTTGGAGAACGACGCACGCGCGTCGGCGCTGGTGCTGGCGTTGACCGTGATCGCCTCGGCCACCCGGGCCGGGGTGAAGTTGCAGGCGTCGCTGTTGTTGTTGCCCGAGGCGAGCGCGTAGACGACACCGTCGGCGATCGAGTTGCGGACCGCGTTCTCCAACGTGGCGTTGCTACCGGTGCCGCCGAGACTCATGTTCGCCACCGCCGGCACCCCGGGGGCGTGGTGGGCGGTCACCCAGTCCACCCCGGCGGTCACCCCCGCCCAACTGCCCGAACCCGTGCAGCCGAGCACCTTGACCGCGATCAGTGACACTCCCTTGGCGACACCGTACGCCGCGCCGCCGATGGTGCCCGCCACGTGCGTACCGTGGCCGTTGCAGTCGGAGTCGTTGCCGTCCCCGGTGGTGTTGGTGCCCCAGCCCGCCCGGCCGCCGAAGTCCGTGTGCGTGGTCCGGATACCCGTGTCGATCACGTACGCCTGCACGTTGCCCGCCGTGTTCGGGTACGTGTAGCTGCTGTCCAGCGGCAGGTTCGGCTGGTCGATCCGGTCGAGGCCCCAGGACGGCGGGTTCGGCTGGGTCGCGGCTGTCCGTACCTCGGCGTTCTGCTCGACGTACGCCACCTCCGGCTGGGCGGCGAGCCGGCGGGCGTCGGCCGGGCTCATCGTGCCCGCGAACCCGCGCACCGCATGCGAGTAGGTGTACTCCACCCGCACGTCGAACTCGGCAGCCAGTTGACGCGTCACTGCCCGCGTGTCAGCCGCCTTGCTCTCCTTGAGCACCACGATGTAGCTGTTCGGAATGGCACCCGGGGTGCCGGTGCCGAGAATCTGACCCTCCGCCGCCGCTGCCGGCGACGCGGTCGCCGAGAGGAACAGGGCGGCCATACCGGCTGTCGCGACCGATCCGACCAAACGCCGTCGCCGGGCTACGCCGACATCCTTCATGGTGATCCCTTCCGTGCTGACGCTGGGTGTGGGAAACCGTGGAGAACGCAGATCATGATCGCTGCGCCAGGATATCCACGCCCCAACCGCCAGTCAATTGACGAACTTCAGTGTGTCGTGTTCGTGTCGGTAATCAACCAAACAAGCACCCGCCAAAGGTGAATCGCCTTTGACCGGGGTGCCACCCACGGTCCACACCGGAGTGGATTCCGGAGTGGACCGGGGGCTCACGATTCCCGTAGGAGAGCACACGCTCCCTAAAGCATCCTAGGAGGATGGGCTGAAGGTGTCGCGCCGTCCTACTGGAGCAGCGCGCCCAGCGGCGAGAGCAGCAGCCGGCCGAGCCGGGCGGCGGTGCCGTCGAGGCGGGTGCGCTCCTGCTCCCGGGCGTGGGTGTCGTGGCGTACCCGCCAGATCCGCTGGGCGTTGCGCCAGGCTACGTCCCGGGTGTACTCCACCAGTTCGCCCTGGTACCAGTCGTCCAGGTCGCCGTTGAGCGTGTCGATGATTAACTGCCAGCGGTCCAGGTAGCCCCGGCGCAGCGTCGGGATCGACTCGGCGAAGATCTCGTTGATCTGGAGGTAGTCCCGGTGCTGGTCGCCGCCGTCCACCGGCTCGGACTCCAGGTGGTCGAAGGTGGTCACCAGGGCGAACGGAAGGTCGAAGTTGATGTGCGCGTTCACCCCCGCCGCCGCGGCCGGCAGCGGCCGTACGTCCGGTCCCTGCATCCGCTCGAAGATGCAGGACCAGGCCTGCGGCGTGTACGGGCTGGACTCCGTCCACAGCCGCAACGCGTCGAAGTAGCGGGCGGCGAACTCGACGTCCAACCGGGACAGGAACGCCGGGTCGGCGAAACGGCCGTCGTAGAGCCGCTCCAGCACCTGCTCGGTGATGGTGAGGTAGAGCCCGTTGAAGTCCGCCAGCGGGCAGCTCTCCTGTAACGGGGGAAGACGGACCAGGACGTCCTGGAGCTTGGTCAGGTGGTCGACCACCGCCGGCACGTCGGCGGGATGGTCGGCGAGCAGATCCGCCACGTCCTGGTGGACGGGTCCCCAGATCGGTTCGGTCACGTCTTCCTCCCCTGTGGTCCGCGGCGCCCCGTGTCGCCGCCGGTGCACAGCGTGGCAGCGGGGCGCAGCGCGGACATCAGTAGAACGACGTATCCCGGTGCCGCCGGCCGACCGGAGGAGTGCGTCAGCGCGGACGGTGGCGCAGGTGGATCGCGCTGGCCTGGACCCTGGTCCGGACCTGGAGCTTGTCGAAGATGTGCGAGACGTGCACGCCGATGGTGCGCTCGCTGATGAACAGCCGCTGGCCGATCTCCCGGTTGGTCAACCCCTCGGCCACCAGCGTCAGGACCTCGCGCTCGCGCGGGGTGAGAGCGGACAGCTCGTCGTGGGCTCCCCCGGGGCTCGCGGCCCGGTCGCCGGCCCGGTCGGTCGCCCCGTCCGGCACCGGTACCCGGGCGCGGGCCGCCAGCGCGGCGATCTCCTCGCCCAGCGGCCGGGCCCCCAGCCGCTGGGCCATCTCGTACGCCTCCCGCAGCAAGGCTGCCGCGGTGGCGTCCCGGCCGCGCCGGGCCAGCAGCGCCTCGGCCTGACGCAGCCGGGAGTAGGCGGCCGGGTACGGGTGCCGGCGCCGGTCCCAGACCTCGGCCGCCCGGGCCCAGAGGGCCGGGTCGCCGGGGCCGTCGAGGCGACCGACCTCGGCGGTGCAGAGGGCGAGGAAGGCGTCGACCACGTCGCGGACCGGCCGGGCCGCCTGGACGCTGGTGCGGCGGACCCGGTTGGTGACCTCCCGCAGCCGGCGCACCGCCGTCAGGTCCACCCGGCCGGTACGGCTGGCGTACAGCTCGGCCTCCGCGCGCAGGCCGTGCCAGGCGAGGGTGGCCAGCAGGACCAGGTCGTCGGAGCGGGTCTCGGTCAGCCCCCGGGCGACCGCCTGCCGCGCCTCGTCGTGCCGCCCCTGCCACATGGCCAGCCCGGCCCGGAGGGTGAGCAGCGACAGGACGTGCCGGGCGCCCCCGCCGGCGAGCAGGGTGGCCACCGCCTCCAGGTCCCGGTCGGCGGCCTCGACCTCGCCGTACGCGACCGAGAGCCGGCACCGGGCGAGCAGCAGCTCGGCGGCGTCGGCGCCGGAGGGGCGGTGCCGCAGCGCGTCGGCGATGACCTTCTCCGCCTCGACCCACTGGCCCACCCGGAACAGCCCGTTCGCGGCGACGGCCAGCAGCCGGGTTTCGAACGTCCGGCCCAGCCCCAGCTCGGTGACGCGTTCGGCGCCCCGCCGGGCCACCACGACGCCTTCCTCGATCACGTTGAGCGGACCGGTGAGCAGCTCGGCGAGGTGCAGGTAGGCGAGGGCGACGTCCTCCGGCCGGCCGGACCGCTCGGCGGTGGCCAGTGCCTCCCGCATCACCGGCAGGCCCGCGTCCGGGTCCTCCAGGTACGCCTCGCTGAAGCCGAGGGCGGCGCTGGCCAGCACGGCCTCCGAGGCGGCTCCCTCGACCGACGCCGACAGCGCCAGCGCCTCCCGGGCCCGGCGGCCGGCCTCGGCGTAGCGGCCGAGGTGCAGCAGCAGCTCGGCCAGGTGCGCGGCGGCCGTCGCCCGCTCGCCGGGGGTGCAGTCCGGGGCGTCCAGGGCCTGCTGGTACTCCGCCTCGGCCGGGGCGGTGCGTCCCGCGTGGGCGAGGTAGCGCGCCCGCCGGATGCGCAGCGCGCAGGTGGACGTGCCGAGCAGGGTGGCCTGCTCCTCGAGCAGGGCCAGGGCCCGCGCGTGCTCGCCGCAGTGGTGGGCGGCCTCCGCCGCCCGCTCCAGCAGGGTCACCCGCTCCGGTACGCCCAGGCCGGTGTCGGTGGCCGCCTGGAGGGCGAGCGACCAGTGCCGGTGCGCCTCGGCGTAGCCGTGCAGCCGTTCGGCCTCCTCCGCCGCGGCCATCGCGGCCCGCAACGCCCGTACCGGCTCGCCGGCCAGCCGCCAGTGGTGGGCCGACCGGGCGTGGTGCAGCTGCGCCGGTTCGGCGCCGAGCGCGTCGGCGTAGCGCCGGTGCAGGGCGGCCCGCTCGGCCGGGAGCAACTCGTGCTCCAGCACCTCGGCGACCAGCCGGTGCCGGAGGTGGTACGCGTTGTCGGTGCAGACCAGCAGCCGGTGCGCGATCGCCGCGTGCACCGCCTCGATCAGCTGCTCCTCCGGGAACCGGACGACCCGGGCGAGCAGCTCGTGTTCCACCGGCTCCACCCCGACGGCGACCGCCTGGACGGCCTCGTGGGCGTGCGGGGGCAGCGCCTCCACCCGGTCGAGGAAGATCTCCCGGAGGGTGTCGGAGAGCCCGTCCCGCCCGTCGCGCAGGTCACGGGCCAGTTCCTCGACCACGAACGGGTTGCCGCCGCTGCGGCGCCAGAGCCGCTCGGCGGCCTCCGGCCCGAGGGGCCGGCCGAGGATCGCGGTAGCCAGCTGGTCGGTCCCGAGGCGGTCCAGCGGGGCCAGGTCGAGCACCCGTACCGAGCGCAGTCGCCGTAGTTCGGTGAGGACCCGGCGCAGCGGGTGGGCACCCTGCAACGCCTCGGCCCGGATCGCGGCGAGCACCGACAGCTGCATGTCACCGAGCCCGGCCAGCAGGTAGAGCAGGAGCTGCCGGGTGCTGCGGTCGACCCACTGGAGGTCGTCGAGCACGAGCACCAACGGACGCCCCTGGGCGATCAGGTGCAGCCCGCGGGAGACCCGCTCCAGCAGGGTGCCGGCGCCCTCCCGGCCGGGCGTCTCGTCGGCGAACATGTTGAGCAGGTTGCGCACCGCCGAGCAGGTGCGGGCGTGCGACACCTCGGTCTCGAACCGGCGCAGCGCCTGGAGCAGCGGGTGCAGGGGGGAGGCGTCGCCGATGTCCAGGCAGCTTCCGGTGAGCACGACCGCTCCCCCGGCGCGCAGTCCCGCCGCCACCTCACCGAGCAGCCGACTCTTGCCCACCCCGCTCTCCCCGTTGACGAAGACCGCGGCGGTGTGGCCCTGCGGAACCCGGTCGATCAGGGCGGCGCGCACCATCGCGACGGTGTCGGCACGGCCGACCAGCGGGGTGGCGTCCACATCGCTGGCCATGGCAAGCAGCCTAATGGCAGCCACCGGGGCGTTCATAAGGGTAAATCGTCCGTGTGGTACTCCCCGCGTCGAGATGGCGACGGAAAGTTGCGCGTCGCCGACATACGTCGTTCGGCAGATCCGCCGTCGGTCCGGTGGTGCGAGGGTCGGATGGGTCGTCCGGCACCACGGGGGAAAGGTGAACGCGATGCACGTCAGCACAGTCACCCAGCCAGCTCCGGCGATGGCCGCGACGCGGCACTGGCCGGTACCCGAGGAGCGGCGCACGGTCAGCGTCCTCTTCGTCGACATCGTCGGTTCGACCGCGCTGGTCGACCGGCTCGACCCGGAGGACGTCCGGACCCTGCAACGGGAGTACTTCGCCACCGTCGCGGCGGTCCTGCGCCGGTGGAACGGAGTGGTGGAGAAGTACGTCGGTGACGCCGTCATGGCGCTGTTCGGCGGCGTCGAGTCCGACGGGTTCGACGCGTACCGGGCGGTGCGCGCGGGTCTGGAGATCCAACGGGTCCTGGACGGGCACCCCCTGGCCGGCGGGACCGTGGTGCGGCTGCGGGTCGGCGTCGCCACCGGCGAGGCGGTGGTGGGCCTGGCCGCGGCACACGACGCCGGGCACGGCGCGGTGAGCGGCGCGGTGGTCACCCTGGCCGCCCGGCTCCAGGAACACGCTCCCCGGGGCGCGGTGATCGTCTGCGCGGACACCCGGCGGGCCACCGCCGACCTGGTCGACTACCGCGATCTGCCGCCCGCCTCGATGGCCGGCAAGCCGGCTCCGGTCGCCGTCTGGCGGGCCGCCGGCACCGCCCCGAGCCGGGCGACCGGGGGCGAGCCGCCGTTCATCGGCCGGCGGCGGGAACTGGCCGCCCTGCGGGACCAGGTGGTCCGGGCGGTGCGGGAGCGGACGGCGCGCTGGGTCTCGGTGGTCGGCCCGACCGGCGTCGGCCGCAGTCGGCTGCTGGCGGAACTGGCCCGGACGGTACGACAGGTCGACGGGGTGCCGGTGCGCTGGTGCGGTGCGCAGTGCCCGCCGTACCCGGACGTCCCGGCCGCGCCGCTGGCCGCGCTGGTGGGCGACCACGCCGGGGTCCGGACCGGCGACGGACCGGCCGCGGTACGGCACACGCTGCTGGCCGCCTGCGCCCCGGCGGTCCCGGCCGGGCGGCTGGCCGCCACCGTCGCCGCGCTCGGGACGCTGCTGGGCGCCGACACCGACGACGGTACGGCGGCCCGGTGGCGGGAGGCACTGCTCGCCCTCGCCGGGCGGACACCGCTGGTGGTGGCGGTGGACGACGTGGACCGGGCGGCCCCCGAGGTGGGTCGTTTCCTGCACGAGCTCTTCGCCCTGGCGACCGTGCGGGCGGTGCCGCTGGTCGTCGTGGTCACCCATCGTCCGGAGTGGGGTGACCTGCTTCCGCTCGGCCCGGCCGATCGGCGGCACCGGCTGACCGTGCCGCCCCTGGGGACGGTGGACACCGGACGGTTGCTGCGCCACCTGCTCGGCGAGACGGCCACGGTGGCCCGGCTGCTGCCCCTGGTCGCGGGGCTTCCCGGCTACGCCCGAGCGTATGCGGCGCAGGAGGGCGACGACGGCGCCGCGCACGGCGAGCCGCCGGTGCCGGAGGCGGTCCGCCGGATGGTCGCCGCCCGCCTCGACCTGCTGGACGGGACCGGGCGGGCGGTGGTGATGGCCGGTGCGGCGTTCGGTGCGGGGTTCACCGCCGAACGGCTCGCCCACCTGCTCGACCTGGACCCGGAGTCGCTGCGGCCGGTGCTGCGGGCCCTGGTGGAGCGGGGTCTGCTGCGGTGGCGCTCGGCCCGGCACGGGTACGAGGTGGCGGACCGGACGCTGGCCCGGGTGGCGTACGAGCGGCTGCCGCGCGCCGTGCGGGCCGAGTTCCGGCGCCGGGCGACCACTCCCCCGCGCGACGGGTCGCCCCGGCCGGTCCGGCTGGTGGGTGCGGCCCTGCCCCCGGCGACCCCCGAGCCGGCCGCGCCGACGGCCCCGGGGACGACCGGTCGGACGCGGACCCGGCCGGCGACGACGCCGCCCGCCGCCGCCCCGCCGCTGGCCGCCAGCGCCTGAGGCGGCACGCGGTGGCACGCGGTGGCACTGCCGCACGGGCGGCACTGCCGCACAGGCGGCACTGCCGCACAGGCGGCACTGCCGCACAGGCGGCACTGCCGCACAGGCGGCACTGCCGCACAGGCGGCACTGCCGCACGAGCGGGCCGGATGCCCGGCCGGCGCGACCGCACGACCGGCAGCGGCGCCGCTCACTCCTGCGGCAGCGCGGTCCCCTCCGGCCAGCGCAGGTCGACACCCCGCCGGGTCAGCGCGTCCTGGAAGTCCGCCAGCAGCCCGGGGCGCTCCCGCACCGCGTGCGGAGTGCTCCCGGTGGCCAGGCAGAACGCGGCGAGCGCCCCGGCCGCCTCACCGATCGACCACTCGGCCGGGTGCACCCGGTAGCAGCCGTTGGTGATGTGCGTGGTGCCCAGGGCCTTGCCCGCCGCCACCACGTTGGTCACCCGCTGCGGCAGCAGCGCCCCCAGCGGGATCTCAAACGGGTGTGCCGCGACGTCCAGGTAGCCGTCCCCGCCGGTGCTCGGGTGCAGGTCGATCCGGTAGTGGCCGGTGCCGACCGCGTCCGGGTACCGCACCGCGCCGGCCGCGCCCCGTACCGCCACCGACAGGTCCTGCTCGGTCGGGGTGGTCACCGCCCGCAACCGGCGGGACTCCCGGATGTACGGCGCCTGCGCCAGGCCGTCCGGGGTGCCGGTCACGTCGGGGCGCAGCCGCAGGCCCGGATAGCCGCAGCCGCCGTCCGGCCGGGGCGCCTCGGTCTGCAACCAGTACAGGAAGGCGAGGCTGAACTCCCGGGCCCGCCGCAGGTGCCACTCGGCGTCCGGCACGTCGAACAGCGGACCGTCCAGGTAGTCGGTCATCGGCCAGTTCACGATGGTCACGTCGCTGGGCAGCAGCCCCGGCCGGAACGCCCGGCGGTCGAGGATCCGCCGGTAGGTCCACAGCTCGGGGGCGCGCAGCGCCTCCTCCATGGAGGCCGCCGCGCGTTCCGGGTTGGGAGTGAACCGGCCGGTCACCGGACGGCCGGTACGCGGGTCCGGGTAGGTCCAGCTGAACAGCCGGTCCGGCCAGCCCGGCGGGGTCAGCGTCCGCCACCGCTCGTAGCCGTCGGGCCGGTCGACGGTGTGGTCCCCGTCGACGTGTTCGAGGGCGAAGCAGACCGTGGCGGCCTGCATGTTCAGCGGGCCAGCCCGCTCGGGCGCGCTCGGTTCACCGGTCTGGTCCCGCGACTCGGTGCCGGTGCGGTGTTCGATCCCGGCCAGCGAGAGCAGTTCGCCGGTCTCACTGGCCTCCAGCACCAGCCGGGCGCTGATCTCCCGTACCGTGCCGTCGGAGAGTCGGACGCTCACCCCCCGGACGGTGTCGCCGTCGGTGTGCGCGGCCAGCAGCCGGGCCTCGGTGTGCACGACCAGCCGGCCGGCCGCGCACCACGGGGCGATCATGGCCCGCAGCACGGCCAGCGACGCCCGCGGCTCGTGACAGAGCGGGCTGACCCAGCCGTTGCCCGGGTTGAGCAGGGCGTCGTCGGCGGCCCGGTCGAGCGCGTACCAGTCGCGGTAGTAGCCGCGCACCCCGCGCCGGAAGCGTCGGTAGCTCGCCGTCGAGCCGGTCGTCTCGATCCACCGGTGCTCGTCCGGCGGCACCGCCTGGGAGGTGAGCTGGCCACCGATCCACCGGTACGGCTCGACCACCACCACCCGGGCACCGCCCTCGCAGGCGGCCAGCGCGGCGGCGACGCCGCCCACACCCCCGCCGACGACGAGGACGTCGGTGCTCTCCCCGGTGGCCGGGCGCGCCCGGCGGGGAGCCGGGACGATCGTCGCGGTCATCAGCCGTCCTCCCCGCGCCGGGCGGTCAACGCGAAGCGGTAGCGGTCGCCGCGGTAGTAGGACACCGCCAGCTCGACCGCCCGGCCCCGTCCGTCGAAGCCGATCCGCCGCACCTCCAGCAACGCGGCCACCGGTGAGATCTCCAGCAGCTGGCACTGGCGCGGGGTGGGCACCACCGCGGCGATCATCTGCTGGGCGACGACGACCTGGACCTGGTAGCGGTCCCGCATCGTCTCGTAGAGCGCGCCGTCGAGGTTCTCCACCAGCAGCCCGGGGAAGAGGTCCGCCGGCAGGTGCACCTCCTCCAGGCACATCGGCGCGCCGTCGGCCATCCGCAGCCGTTCCACCCGGTAGAGCAGCGAGCCCTCGGGCAGGCCGAGTTCGTTGGCGAGGGTGTCCCGGGCGACCACCGCGTCGGCGTCGAGCATCTTGCTGCTCGGGGTCAGTCCCCGGGCCCGCATGTCCTCGGTGAACCCGCTCAGGCTGGTGCCCTTGGCGATGCGGGTGTCGGAGACGAAGGTGCCCTGGCCCCGGATCGTGTAGATGAGGCCGTCGGTGGTGAGTTCCCGCAGCGCCTGCCGCAGCGTGGTCCGGCTGACGCCGAGTTCCTCGGCGAGGTCCCGCTCCCGGGGCAGGGCGGTGTGCGCCTTCATGTCCGCCACCCGGCTGCGCAGCGCGGTCCGGATCTGGCTCAGTTTGGTGGTCATCGTGACTCCACGGGGGCATGCGGGCATGCGGACGCGAACCGACGGGTGGTGTTCACCGGGTCGGAGATGGCGGTGCCGACGACCACGGCCCACGCGCCCTCGTCGAAGGCGGCCGCGACCTGGGCAGGGGTACGGTACCGCCCCTCGGCGATGACCGGAACCGGACACCGCCGGCTGATCGCGGTGACCAGCCCGATGTCCGGTCCGTCCGGCACCGTCGCGCCGGTGTAGCCGGCGAGGGTGGTCCCGACGAGGTCGGCTCCCGCGTCGACCGCCGCGAGGGCGGCGTCCACACTGTCCACGTCGGCCATGAACAGCGCCCCGCCGGCGTGGGTGGCGGCGATCAGGTCGGCCAGCCGCTCCCCGCCGGCCCGGGGACGGTCGGTGGCGTCCGCGGCCACGATCTGTGCACCGGCCCCGGTCAGCGCGACCACGTCGCTCCGGCCCGGGGTGATGTAGACGGGACTGCCCGGGCTGTGCCGCTTGACCAGCCCGACGACCGGCACCCCGAGGGCGACCATGGCCCGCACGTGCGCCACCCCCTGACCACGCAGCCCGGCCGCGCCGCCCAGCACCGCCGCGGTCGCCATCGCCATCATGTGCGCGGTGTCCAGGAAGGGGCTCCGGTCCTGCGCCTGGCACGAGACGACCAACCGTCCCCGGATGGCCTCGGCCACGTTCATCGCTTTCCTGCCCTTTCCTCGATATCACAGTGGACGACCAGTCCGGTGAGCAGCGTCCGCCCGGTGGGGCGGGCGCAGAGCGCCAGGGCGCCCGCGAGCGGGTCGGCCGTGGCACTGGTCAAACGGGCGTGCGGCGCTCCGCCGCGCAACGCCCGGGTGAAGGTCGGCAGCAGCAGCTCGGCGGCGGCGAAGACCCCGCCGGTGCCGGCCACCGGCACGTCCGCGCCGGCCAGGCCGGCCCGGCGCAGCGCGGCCACCGTCGAGTCGGCCAGCAGCACGCCGGCCCGCCGCCACACCGACCGGGCGTCCGGATCACCGGCGCGGGCCAGCTCCGCCACGGGGCCGGCGAAGCCGGCGAGCAGCTCGGGGGTCGGCGGCTGGTCCCGCCAGCGGGCCGGCAGGGTCTCCACCGGACCGAAGGCGGCCACGGCCGCGTCGAGCAGCGGCCCCGCCCGGTCCCGGTCCCGTTGCCGCAGGGCCAGCCGGAGCGCGGTCCGCCCGATCCAGTGACCGGAGCCCCGGTCGCCCAGCGCGGCGCCCCAGCCGTCGACCCGGGCGGTCCGCCCGTCGGGCCCGGCGGCCAGCACCACCACGCCGGTGCCGGCCGCCACCACCGCGCCGGGCACCGGCCCGAGGGCACCGAGGTAGGCGGTGACGCTGTCGTCGGCGACGTGCAGCGTCCCGCGCAGACCCCGGTCCCGCAGCCCGGTCCGGAGGTCGTCGGTCGGGGGTGGCTGGCCGTTGAGGCCGGTCATGCCGACGCCGACCGCGACCGGCCCGTCGGGCACCGGCCCGAGGTCGGCCAGGGCCGCGCCGACCGCCTCGGCGACCCGCGCGGCCGGCCGCCCCGACCAGAATCCGGGGGTACGGGCGTGGCCGCTGCGACCGGCGTGCCGGGCGGTCGCGCGACAGCCGCCCTGCCCCAGGTCGACGCCGATCCGCACGACCGGTTCGCCGCTCACCGCGACGGCTCCGGCTCGACGTCCGTCCGGCCGGCCAGACTCGCCTCGGCGAAGTGGCAGGCGACCTGCCGCCCGGCGACGGACCGCAGCTCGGGGACGACCTCCGCGCAGTACGGCTGGGCGAGCGGGCACCGGGTGCGGAACCGGCAGCCCGACGGCGGGTCGGCGGGCGAGGGCACCTCGCCGCGCAGCACGATGCGTTCGGTCGGCGGCCCCGCCCAGGGGCGCGGTACCGGGGCCGCCGAGATCAGTGCCCGGGTGTACGGGTGGGCCGGTCGGTCGTAGACGGTGGCGGCGGGTCCGGTCTCCACGATCCGCCCCAGGTACATCACCGCGACGTCGTCGCTGACGTGGCGCACCACCGACAGGTCGTGTGCGATGAACAGGTAACCCAGGCCGAGGTCGTCGCGCAGGTCGGCCAGGAGGTTGAGGGTCTGCGCCTGGACCGAGACGTCCAGTGCGCTGACCGGCTCGTCGCAGACCACGATCCGGGGCGACAGGGCCAGGGCCCGGGCGATGCCGACCCGCTGCCGCTGACCGCCGGAGAGCTGGTGCGGGTAGCGGTCGGCCAGTTCGGCGGCGAGCCCGACCCGGGCGAGCAGGTCGGCCGTGCGCGCGGTCCACCGGTCGCGCGGCAGCAGTCCCCGGTGGGCCCGCCAGCCCTCGCTGACGATGAAGCCGACCGTCTTGCGGGGGTTCAACGAGGAGTACGGATCCTGGTAGACCATCTGGATGTCGCGGGTGAGGCGGCGACGCCGGGCCGCGTCGGCGGAGTCGATGCGCTCACCGCCGTACCAGATCTCGCCGCCGCTGGGACGACGCAGGCCGACGATCGCGCGGGCCAGGCTGGACTTGCCGCAGCCGGACTCACCGACCAGCCCCAGGGTGCGGCCGGTGGTCACGGTCAGGTCGAGCCCCTCGACCGCGCCGATCTGCGGGGCCCGGTGGAGCAGCCCGCGCCGGCCGCCGGGGTAGGCGACCCGCAGTTGCCGGACCTCAAGCCGCGTCTCGGGTGCGGACACCGGTGACCACCTCCTCGGCGTAGTGGCAGGCCGAGTGCTGGCCGGGGGCGATCTCGCGCAGCGCCGGCCGTTCGGTGCGGCACCGGGGCCGGGCCAGGGGGCACCGGGGATGGAAGGAGCAGCCGGTGGGCATCCGGTGCGGGGCCGGCGGCATGCCCTCGATCGGGGTCAGCCGGGCACCGGGGTGTTCCGGGGTGGGGATCGAGTTCATCAACCCCCGGGTGTAGGGGTGCGCGGGGGTGTCGTAGACGGTGCGCAGCGGGCCCGTCTCGACGACCGAGCCGGCGTACATCACCGCGACCCGGTCGGCCACGTCGGCCACCACGCCGAGGTCGTGGGTGATGAGGATCATCGCCATCCCGTTGGCCCGGCGCAGCTCGCGCAGCAGGTCCATGATCTGCGCCTGCACGGTCACGTCGAGGGCGGTGGTGGGTTCGTCGGCGATCAGCAGCCGGGGGCCGAGGGCGAGCGCCATGGCGATCACCACGCGCTGACGCATCCCGCCGGAGAACTGGTGCGGGTAGTCGCGGGCGCGCTGGGCGGCGTGCGGGATGCCGACCTGTTCCAGGCCGGCCACCGCCCGCGCCCACGCCTGGCGTCGGGACAGGCCCCGGCGCACCCGGTACAGCTCGGCGATCTGGTCGCCGACCCGCACCACCGGGTTGAGCGCGCTGAGCGAGTCCTGGAACACCATGGCGAACTCGGTGCTGCACAGCTGGCGGGTACGCCGTACCGGCAGCGCGGTCAACTCCTCGCCGTCGTAGCGGATGGTGCCGCGGGTGACGGTGGCGCTGTGCCGGGGCAGCAGCGCCATCACGGCGCGGACGGTGACCGACTTGCCGGACCCGGACTCGCCCAGGATGGCCAGGGTCTCCCCGGCGTCCACGTGGAACGAGACGCCGTTGAGCACCGGGTGGGTGCCGAGCGGGCCGTCGAAGGAGACGACGAGGTCGTCGACCGTCAACAGTGGTTGCCGGGTGGGTGGTGGTGCCACCATCGCAGGTCCTCCGGGTCCGGGGCCGGGTCAGTCGAGCGAGACGCCGGCGAAGTCGGGCAGGTCGTTGGGGGTCGGGGTGAAGCCCTGCACGCCCTTGCGCAGCACCACGTTGCCGCTGAGGTCGAGGGGGAAGATGCCCACCGCGTCGGCCCAGATGATCTTTCCGGCCTGGGCGTACAGCTCGGCGCGCCGGTCCTGGTCGAGTTCGCTGCGGGCCTGGAGCAGGATTTTGTCCAGTTCCGGGTTGGCGTAGCCGTTGCGCTTGGCGGTGGAGAGGTAGAGCCGGGCCAGGGTGAAGTCGGCGTCACCGGTGACCGTGCTGCCGGTGGTCATGGTGCTGTCCCAGTCGAGCTTGAGCAGCCGGTCGAGCCAGCTGGCCCGCTCCAGCTCCTGAGGCTTGACCACGATGCCGACCTTGGCCCAGTCACTGATCATCGCGTCGGCGAAGGAGTTGCCGTTGGTGCAGCAGCCGGTGCTCCACATCATGGTGGTGGTGAAGCCGTTCGGGTAACCGGCCTCGGCGAGCAGCTGCTTGGCCCGCGCCGGGTCGTGGCCGTACGGGTTCTGCTTCGCCGCACCGAACACCGCCTCGGGCAGCGGACCGGCGGCCGGGGTGCCGGCCTGGTCGAAGAGGGACTTCGTGATGGTGTCGAGGTTCAGGGCGTGCCACATGGCCTGCCGGACCCGGGGGTCGGTGAACGGCTTCCGGGAGCTGTTGAACCAGATGTAGTAGTTGGCGTACGTGGGGAACGAGGTGACGGTGAGCCGGTCGTCGTCGCGCAGCCCGGTCAGCTGGTCCGGCGGCAGCCCCCAGGTCACGTCGATCTCGTCGTTCTCCAGTGCGGTGACCCGGCCGGAGATCTCCGGGATGTACCGGTAGGAGATCTTCTCCAGCTTCGGACGCTCGCCCCGGTACGCGTCGTTGCGCACCAGCTCGACGCTCTGCCCGGCGGTGAACGAGGCGACCTTGAACGGGCCGGTGCCGTAGGGGGCGGCGAAGAAGCTCTGGTCGCCGAGCTTGGCCGCCGGGGCGATCCAGACCAGGGTGAGGTTGCTCAGCATGGTGCCGAGCGCCTCGCTGGTGCGGATGGTCAGGGTGCGCTCGTCCGGGGTGTCGATCGCGGCGACGGCGGCCCAGAGTCCGGCCAGCGGCCCCTTGCCGTCGATCAGGGCCTGCACCGACGCCTTGGCGTCGGCGCTGGTCAGCGGGGTGCCGTCGGCGAAGGTGACGCCGCTGCGCAGGGTGAACTGCCAGGTCAGCGGGTCCGGGTTGGTCCACTTCTCGGCGAGGTTCGGCACGATCTCGCCGTCGCGGCGGGAGACCAGGGTCTCGAAGACCTCCTGCACGACGGTGAGGGTGGGCTGGTCGGCGGAGTTCGCGGCGTACGGGTTGAGCGACACCACCGGGGTCGGGTTGGCCACCCGCAGGGTGGTCCGGCCGGCGGCCCCGTCGCCGCCGGTGTCGCTGTCGAAGGAGCAGGCGGTGAGGGCCATGACGCCGGCCAGGGCCAGCGCGCCGAGGCGGGTCTTCGGGTTTCTCATCTGACATCCGTTCCGCTGGCGGGAGGGGGGTTACCGGGTGGAGAGGTTCGGGTCGGAGCGGTCGCGCAGTTCGTCGCCGAGCACGCCCGCGCAGACCACGAAGAGCGCGAGGACCAGACCGGGCAGGGTGGCGATCCACCAGGCGCCGGCCAGGTGGTCACGGCCGTTGGCGATGGTGGTGCCCCAGCTGGGGGTGCCGGGCGGGATGCCGAGCGACAGGAAGCTCAGCGACGCCTCGGCGACGATGACGAAGCCGAGTTGGACGGTGGCCACGACGAGCACCGGGCTGAGCACCGCCGGCAGCACGCAGTGCCGCACGACGTGCCAGGGACCGGCGCCGAGCGTGCGGGCCGCGTTGGCGAAGTCCCGGGACCGGGTGGCGAGGGTCTGCGCCCGGGCGACCCGGGCGAAGACCGGCCAGGTGGTGATGGAGAGGGTGAGCACCACGTTGGTGACGCTGGCACCCAGCACACCGGCGACGAAGACGGCCAGCAGGATGGAGGGGAAGGCGAGCTGGATGTCGGCCAGCCGCATCACCACCGTGTCGACCAGGCCGCCCCGGTAACCGCAGAGCACGCCGAGCGCGGAGCCGACGGTGCCGGCGAGCACCAGGGTGGCCGCGCCGACCAGCATGGACACCCGGGCCCCCTGCATGATCTGGGCGAGCAGGTCCCGGCCGACCTGGTCGGTGCCGAGCAGGGCGAGGCTGCCGTCGGCGAGCCGGCTGCCCGGCGGGAGCAGCCGGTCGGTGACCGAGGTGGCGATCGGGTCGTACCGGGCGACCATCGGCCCGAACACCCCGGCGACCAGGTACGCCCCGATGACCCCCAGGGGTATCCAGAGGCGCAGCCGGCGACGGCGTCGGGCGGGGGTGCCGGTCGGGGGTGGCGGACCGGTCGGGGTGGCCTCCGCCGGGGCGGGCGCCACGTCGGTCAGCGGGGTGCCGGGGACGGCGCCGGTCATGTCGACCAACTCCTCAGACGCTCTCGCGGACCCGGGGGTCCAGCCGGACGTACAGCAGATCGACCACCAGGTTGATGACGATGAAGATGGCCGCGACCGTGATCACGCAGGCCTGCACGATGGAGTAGTCCCGGGCGGCGATGGCGTCGGTCATCAACCGGCCCACCCCCGGCCAGGCGAAGACGGTCTCCACGATCACCGCGCCGCCGAGCAGGCTGCCGAACTCCAGGCCGGCGACGGTGACCACCGGCAGCAGCATGGTCCGCATCGCGTGCGAGCCGACCACCCGCCACTCGGACAGGCCCTTGGCCCGGGCGGTGACCACGTAGTCCTCGTGCAGCACGTCGAGCAGGCCGCTGCGGACCAGCCGGAGCACCACGCTGAGCAACGGCAGGGCGAGGGTGACCGCGGGCATCACCATGGCGGCCGGTGAGGCCGCTCCCGAGCTGGGCAGCAGGTGCAGGAACCGGGAGAAGACCAGGATCAGCATGATGCCGACCCAGAACGACGGCAGCGACTGGGTGAGCATGGACAGCACGGAGACCGTCCGGTCGACGAGCCCGCCGGGGCGGGTCGCGGCCAGCACCCCGAGGGCGAAGCCGACCACCAGGGCCACGGCGAAGGCGGTGAGCGACAGTGCGGCCGTGGCGCCCAGGTGCCCGAGTACCAGCTCCATCGCGCTACCGCCGAGCCGGAAGGACTCGCCGAAGTCGAAACCGGCGGCCCGCTGGAGGAACCGGACGTACTGCACGGGCAGCGCGGCGTCGAGTCCGTACTCCTGGCGCAGCGCGTCGAGAGCCGCCGGATCGGCGTCCGGGCCGAGCACGGCGGTGGCCGGGTCGCCGTCCACCGCCCGCATGGCGAAGAACACCACGGTCGCGGCGCCGAAGAGCACCAGCACCGAGATGGCGAGCCGGCGGATGGCGTAGCGCAGCATGTCCGGTCCTCAGCCGGCGGACGACGGTGTCGACGCCGGGTCGGCGGCCAGGGCCGCCTCGATGCCCTCGACGACCGCGACGGCCGCCCGGCCCTCCTCGCCGCTGACCGGGGTGGGTCCGCCGGTCAGCGCGGCGTCCGCGAACGCCTCCAGCTGGGTGCGCAGGTTGTACGCCCCGCCGGTGCCGCGGCTGGGCCAGAAGTACGTGTCGAGGTAGCTGGCCGTGCCCTGGCGCTGGGCGTAGAGCAGGTCGTTGTGGGAGAGGTCCATCTCCAGCAGGCCGTGCTCGCCGACGATCCGCAGCCCCGCGTCGGCCCGGGAGGGTCGGGAGTGCGGCAGGGTCCAGGTGTTCTCCATGGTGCCGATCGCGCCGTCGTCGAGCCGGACGGTGGCGTGCACGACGTCGTGACTGGGCGAGAGGACCCTGCGGCCGACCGCACCGGTGACCTCGACCTCGCGTCCGGTGACGAACCGCAGCAGGTCGGCGTCGTGGATGCCGAGGAACCACGCCACCGAGGTGCGGTCCCAGATGCCCGCGCCGACCGCCTGCGAGGTGCAGCGCCAGACCTTGACGTGCCAGATGTCGCCGAGTTCACCGGAGCGCACGATCTCGCGCAGCCGGACGACCCGCGGGTCGAAGCGCAGGATGTGGCCGATCATCAGGGCGTCGGGATCGGGCCGACCGGCGATGATCCGGTCGCAGCTGGCGGTGGAGAGCGCCATCGGCTTCTCCAGCAGCACCCGGCGGCCGGCGGCGAGCGCGGCGAGCGTCGCGTCCTCGTGCAGGTGGTCGGGGGTGCAGATGGTCACCGCGTCGACCTCGTCGAGGAGGTCGGTGATGTCGGGGACGGCCCGGACCCCGAGGGCGTCCACCGCCCAGTCGCGGTTGCGGGGTGCTGGATCGGCGACGGCGACCAACTCGACCTGCCGCATCTCGCGCAGCGCGCGGGCGTGCAGCTGGCCCTGGACACCGATTCCGACCACACCGATCCTGAGGCGGTCCACGCCAGGCCTCCCATTGTTTCGTACCAGTCGATACCTAGGTATGTACCTAGCTCGCATAGTTGTACACCTGATCGTCGAGCCTGACAAGACCCGAGATTCGCCTGGTCAGCGGCTACGTCCGGGCCGACGAGGCCGCCGTGCGCCACCGTGGGACGGGCCATCGACGGGGACGTCCGCCGGAACGGGCGAGCCGGACGACGCGGCGGGCCCGCCCGCCCATGGCCACGGTGCGTGTCTGCGGTCAGGAGGTGGCGATGTCCTACGCTCGGTGCACCGACGGGTGCAGAGCAAAGGGCGCGTGGGAGGGTGGGGCGGGCCGGGCGGGGATCACTCAGGGTGAACGCAAACACCGGGCCGGCCGCACGGGGCGGGAGACAGAAGCTAGCCGAGGAAGGTGTGCACCCGGCCCCAGAGCCGGTCGGCGTCGACCGGTGAGTACCCGGGCAGCTCCGGATCGGTGAAGAGGTGGTCGGTCCCCGGGTAGCGGTACACCTCGACCTCGGCCCCGGCCGCGTCCATCGCCCGCCGCCAGGCGTCCACATCGGCGGGAGGGTCGTACGGGTCGGGGTCGGCGATGTGCAGGTGCACGGGCAGGCCGGCGCGGGCCGCCTCGGGCGAGCCGCCGGTGCCGTGCAGGAGCAGCAGCCCCGCGCTGGCGGGCCGGTCGGTCAGCAGGGCACCCGCCACCCCGGCCCCCATGGAGAGCCCGGCCAGCACGGCGTCGGCCGGCAGGTCCGCGACGGCGGCACGGGCCCGCGCCAGCACCGTCTCGATGCCGATCCGGCCGAACAACGCGAAGCCCTCCTCGAGGCTCGCGACGGCGGGCACCCCGTACAGGTCGGGGGTGACGACGCGGTGTCCGGCGGCACGGAGCCGGTCGGCGGCGCTCAGGACCGCCGGGCGGAGGCCGTACACGGAGTGGAAGAGCACGATGTGCCGCATCCGGCCATCGTGCCCCGCGGCCCGGCCGCGGCACCACCGGCCGGGCACGACGCGCCGACGGACGCGGACCGGGACGCTCAGATCGTCAGCAACGTCTTGCCGGTCGCCGTCCGTTCCTCGATCGCCCGGTGCGCGTCGGCGGCACGGGCCAGCGGGAAGGTCTGCCCGACCAGCGGGGTGAGCCGCCCGGCGGCGGCCGCCTCGAGAGCTTGGACCAGATGCCCCCGGGCCACCTGCGGGGGGAACCGGATGTCGTCGATGCCGAACACCGTGACGCCCCCGGCCCGCGCCCGTGCCGGCTCGGGTACCGCGAACGATCCGGCGGGGGCGCCGTGGGCGGAGTAGCGACCCCCCGGCGCCAACAGGTCGAAGGCGGCCCGGCCGTATTCGCCCCCGGCTCCGTCGAACACCACGTCGAGGCCCCCGGTGGCCTCCCGCACCCGGTCGGTCCAGTCCGGTGCGGTGTAGTCGACGACGTGGTCCGCGCCGAGCCGCCGGAGCAGGTCGAGCTTCGCGGCGCCCCGAGCGGCGGCGACCACCCGTGCCCCGGCGGCGTGGACGCACTGCACGAGCAGCGCGCCGAGGCCGCCACCGGCCGCGGTGACGAGCACCCGGTCGCCGGGGCGCGGTGGGATCAGGGCGAGCAGCCCGAAGGCGGTGGTGCCGTCGTGCAGCAGCGCCGCCGCGTCCCGCAGGCCGACCGGGTCCGGCACCGGGACGAGCCCGTCGGCCGGCACCGCGACCCGTTCGGCGTACCCGCCGTGTTCGCCGGTGCGGGTGACCACCCGCCGGCCTACCCAACCGGCGTCGACGTCCGGGCCGACCGCCGCCACGGTGCCCGCCACCCCGACGCCCGCCCGGTACGGCGGCCGGACCGGGAAGTAGCGACCACCGTGACCGCTACGGATCATCGTCTCGACCCAGAGCACGTCCGCCACCGCGACCTCGACGACGACCTCGCCCGCTCCGGGCACCGGATCCGGCGCCTCGATCAGGGTGAGCACCTCCGGCCCACCGAACCTGGACACCTCGACCACCCGCATGCTGCCCCTCCCGTTGTCGACGCCGATCAGCCTCGGACGTGAAGCGGGGTTGAGGTCAAGGGCGGTCGGACGTGAGCCCGCGCTCGCGCAGCAACGCGTCCAGTTTGGCCTCGATACGCTCGTCGGACTCCCGGGACTGCGACGATCCCCAGTAGTAGAAGAGGGCCAGCCCGGCCGCCTGCCAGATCAGCTGGAGAAACTCGCTCTGCCAGTTCTCGAAGGTGCTGGCGAGGAACTGGGGCAGGAACTCGCCCCAGGCGAACGACTCACCGTGCTGCCGGGCCTCGTTGTTCGCCACGGTCATCTGGAACAGGAACTGGCCGATCCAGGAGAAGACGAAGAGCGCGCCGGTGACCAGGGCGAAGCCGTACGCCCGGGGCCAGCGCGGTTTCCGGAAGGGCGGGTCCTTCCGGCGGGCGTCAGCTGTGCGGTCTCTCGGGGTCGACCGGTCCGTGGTCGACGCCGCGCTCTCCCCCAACATGTCTCCCCCTCCGCTGGACGACGCTGTCGTGACCGACATTGCCCCAGGTCAACCGGGCTGAAACCGACATTGGGGATGCGGCCTGCGGCCGGTGGGCCGCGTGGCGCGTCCCGTTAGGCTGGCGTCCGGGCGTGTCCCGCCGGTTCCGCCCGGCGTCCTGATGCTCGTGGAGGAACGGTGTCCGACAGTCCCCGGACCGAACCCGACGTCGATCCACTCGGCCCGGCCGTCCCGCCGGTGCGGCCGGCGGTGATGCTCGCGGCCGTCGCTGCGGGTGGCGTGGTCGGGGCGCTGGCCCGGGCCGGGGCGCTGGCCGCGTTCCCGTACCGACCCACCGCCTTCCCCTGGTCGACGTTCACCGTGAACGTGCTCGGTTGCCTGCTGATCGGCGTGCTGATGGTGCTGCTCACCCGGGTCTGGACGGATCGACCGCTGCTGCGTCCGTTCCTCGGCGTCGGGGTGCTGGGCGGGTTCACCACCTTCTCCACGTACGTGCTCGACGCGCAGCAGGCCGTCCGGGCCGGTGCGCCGGAGACGGCGCTGGCCTACCTGGGCGTGACGGTGCTCGCCGCGCTGGGCGCGGTCTGGCTCGGCGACACGGCCACCGGGTGGCTGCTGGACCGGACGCGGGCGGGCGGGGCGACCCGGTGACCATGCTGCTGGTCGCGCTCGGCGCGGCCGTCGGCGCGCCGCTGCGCTACCTGACCGACTGGGCGCTGCGGGCCCGGTTCGGCGCGGTGCTGCCCTGGGGGACGCTCGCCGTGAACGTGGCCGGTTCGTTGCTGCTCGGCGTGGTACTCGCGGTGCCGGTCGGCCCGGCGGCGACCGCCGCGCTCGGCACCGGCCTCTGCGGTGCGCTGACCACCTGGTCCACACTCTCGTACGAGACGCTGCGTCTGGGTCGCGACGGCCGGCGGGGTGCCGCGCTGGCCACCGTGCTGCTCAACGTGACCGCCGGTCTCGGCGCGGCCTGGACGGGCCTGCTCCTGGCCCGGCTGGTCACCGGTTGACGCCACGGACGATCACCGGCCGCTGGTTCGGCGGCGGGCGGGTGACGGGTGGTCAGGCCCGGTCGGGCGGGCGAGGGTGCCCGGGGGCGGCCTCCGGTGCCGCGGCGAGCCGGGCGACCAGGCGTTCGCCCTCGGGCCAGGGACCGTAGCCACTGCCGGTGTCGACGTGCCCGGCGGGACCCAGGTCGACCAGTTCCGCGCCCCACCGTTCGGCGTACCAGCGGGACTGGTCGAACGTCGCGTGCGGATCGGTACGGCTGGCCACCAGCACCGACCGGAACGGCAGCCGTCGTCCCAGCGCCACCGCGACGCCGGCATCCGTTCCGGACGGCCAGTCCGGACCGACGTACGGCGGCGCGACCAGCAGCGCCGCCCGGACCGGACCGGTGTGTCGGGCGGCCCACACGACCGTGGTGAGACAACCGGCGCTGTGGGCGATCAGGACCGCCGGCTCGTCGTCGGCGGTGACCGCCGCGTGCAACGCGGCCACCCGCTCGTCCAGCCGGAACGGCGGCCCGGACGGTGGGGGCGCCCACCGGTGGTCGGGCCGCGCGTCGGCCCACCGTTGCTGCCAGTGCCCCGGACGCGGCCGGCCCCGCCCCGGCACGAGAAGGAAGCGGGTCACCGGTCGACCCTAGCCCCACCCGGCGGTTGTCGTCCGCCCCGGCGGCGCGAGCCCGGCGGACGGGTGGACGCCGACGAGGCGCTGCGCGCACCGCCCCCTGGGCCGGTGGGCGGTCCACCGCCCGGGGCGCCGGGATATTCCGTTGCGGGCCGCGCCGGTGTGCCGGAGATTGCCCGAGGACGACGGGAGGTGCCCGGTGGCGCACGCCGAGGCGGTCACCGCGGCGCGGAACAACGCGGCGTGGTGCGACGCGGTCTGCCGGGCCCACGGCACGACCGGGGTATGCGACGCCGACGCCTGGTCGGTGCCACGCCGGTCCCCGCCGTGGTACCCGGACGCGGTGACCCTCCGGCCGGAGGCGACCGCCGCCGCGCTGCTGCGCCGGGTGGACGCCGGCTCGGGCGCGGCGGTCAAGGACAGCTTCGCCGCTCTCGACCTGGCACCGTACGGGTTCCGGGTGTTCGTCGCGGGGCGGTGGATCCACCGCCCCGCCGGCGACGTGCCGGCCGGTCCCCCGCTGACCCCGGTGACCACCGCCTCCGCCCTGGCGGTCTGGGCCGACGCGCACGGCGGGGCGGCCCTGCGCCACCCGGCGCTGCTGGCCGACCCGTCGGTCACGGTGCTGGCCGCCTACGGTCCGGCGGGCACGGTGACCGGCGGCGCGGTGGTCAGCGCGGGCGGTGGGGCGGTCGGCGTGTCGAACGTGTTCGGCACCGACCCGGCCGTGGTGTGGCACGGGGTGTGCGCCCGGTTCGGCACCGGGCCGCTGGTCGGCTGGGAGACCGACGACGACCTCTCACCCGCCCTCGACGTCGGGTTCCGCCCGGTCGGGCCGCTTCGCGTCTGGCTGCGACCGGGAACCTGACCGGGGATCGGGGCGCGTCGCCGCCACGGCACCGTCGCCGCCGGGCGGGAACCGGTCAGACCGGCGCGATCGTGTGGACGGTGGCGGTGACCTCGATCGTGCGGGGCCGTATCCCCTCGGCGTTGGTCACGGTCCGTCCCGGTCGCCCGGCGGGCCTGCCGTGGGCAGTGTGCTGCGGTACGGCGGCATGAAGCGCAGCCGGGGCATCTGGTCGGCCAGCACTCCGCCGTCCACCACCAGGTGGGTGCCCGTGACGTACCGGCCGGCGTCCGAGGCGAGCAGGAGCAGCGCACCCACACAGTCGGCAGGGGTTCCGTACCCGCCGCGCAGCGGGATGCGCTGTGCCCAGGCCGCCTCGAACGCGGCCCGGTCGAAGGGGAACTCCCCGTCGATCGGCGTGGCGATCATGCCGGGGGCGATGGTGTTCGCGGTGATCCCGTGTGGGCCCAGTTCGGCGGCGAGCGACCGGGTGAGCAGCTCCACCGCCCCCTTCGAGGCGTTGTAGTGGGCCAGCCCGGCCTCGGCGACCAGCCCGTTCTTGGAGGAGATGTTGACGATCCGGCCGGACACGCCGTCGGCGATCATGTGCTCGGCGACCCGCTGGGCGCAGAAGAAGACAGCGTCCACGTTGATCCGCATCAGCTCCCGCCAACCGGCCACGGTGATCTCGTTGAAGTGCTCCAGCCGGGCGACCCCGGCGTTGTTGACCAGGATGTGCAGCGGGCCGTGGGCGGCCCGCAGGTCGTCCACCCAGCCGGCGATCGCCTCGGTGTCGGCCAGGTCGAACGGGTGTCGGTGGGCGGCCCGACCGGAGCCGGTCACCTGCTCGGCGACCGGACCGAGGTCCACCCCGGGCCGGTCGACCAGGACCAGGTCGGCCCCGGCGGCGGCCAGGCCGGCGGCGAACGCGGCCCCGAGCCCCCGGGCCGCCCCGGTGACGACGGCGAGCCGGCCGGTGAGATCGAACGAGGGCGGTACGACGGTCATCCCAGCCCCAGCAGGTCGAGCGACGGACGGTGGATGAGCTGTTCGATCTGGTCGACGTCGAGCGGGTCCAGGCCCGGGATGCCGGGCACCCGGCCCACCCGGCGCAGCCCCTCGACCGAGGCGTCGACGGTGGTGAACGGGTAGTCGCTGCCGAACAGCAGCTTGGGCCACACCCCGTAGTCCTGCACCAGGCGCAGGCTGTGCCAGAGCTGGAACGGCCGGTAGTGCAGGGCGGAGACGTCCGCGTAGACGTGCCGGTGCTTGCGGATCACCGCGATGCACTCCCCCTCGTACGGGTGGCCGAGGTGGGCCAGGACCATCCGCAGCTCGGGGTGGCGGATGGCCACCTCGTCCAGGTGCACCGGCAGCGCATAGCGCAGGGGCGCGGTGGAGACGAAGGTGGTGCCGGTGTGCACCAGCAGCGGCAGGCCGTGCCGTTCGGCGTAGGCGTACAGGTCGTCGTACGCCGGGTCGGCGGGGTCGAAGCCGGCGTACATCGGCATCAGCTTGATGCCGCGCAGGCCGAGGTCCCGGTGCCCGTGCTCCAGTTCGTCGCGCCAGCCGGGCTGGGTGGGGTCCAGGGCGAGGTAGCCGATCAGCCGTTCCGGCTGGGCGGCCACGTACGCCGCCACCGCCGCGTCGTCGACCCAGAGGCCCGAGCGGCGGGCCTTGCCACCGACCACGACGGTACGGGTGCCGGCGGGTGCGGTGGCCGCGTACTCCGACCACCGCACCGTCAGGTCGACCTCGCCGCCGTGCGCCCGGGACGCCTCGGCGGCGAACGGGTCGCCGACGTGCTCCGGGCAGTCGAACAGGTGCGAGTGCACGTCGACGATCATCGCCGGTCCCGCTTCTCCCAGCCCTCGGCGAACATGTTCCAGAAACCGTGGCTCGGCGGGTGCTCGGCGAAGACCTCGTCGACGAGTTCGACCCCGAGGCCGGGGGCGGTGGGGAGGTCGACGTGCCCGTCCACCACCGGCAGGGCACCCCGGACGGCTTCGAAGACATAGTCCTCCAGCAGCCCGTCGAAGGTCTCCAGGATCGTGAAGTTGGGCATGCCGAGCACGGCGTGCACCGACGCGGTGGTGCACAGCGGTGAGTTGGAGTTGTGCGGGGCGACCAGCATGGCGTGCTGGTCGGCGATGGCGGCGAGCTTCCGGACCTCGGTGAACCCACCCGCCATCGACAGGTCCGGCTGGATGATGTCCACCGCGTTCGTGGCGAAGAGCCGGGCGTACTCGTAGCGGTTGTGGAAGTGCTCCCCGCCGGAGATCGGCATGGTCGCCCGGGCGCGCAACTCGGCGTAGCGCTCGATGTGCGTCCAGGGCAGCGGCTCCTCGAACCACCCGAGGTCGAACGGGGCCAGTTCGCGCACCAGTCGGGCCGCGGTGGGCATGGCGAACCGGGCGTGCCCCTCGACGAAGAGGTCCACGTCGGGGCCGACCGCGTCCCGGACGGCGGCCACGATGTCGACCGACCGGCGCAGTTCCGTGCGGGACAGCTCGCCCAGTCCGGCGCCGAAAGGGTCGAACTTGAGCGCGGTGTACCCCTTGGCGACGGTGGCGACGGCCCGCTCGGCGAACGCGGCCGGCTCCCGGTCGCCGGTGTACCAACCGTTGGCGTAGACCCGGACCCGGCTGCGGCACGCGCCACCGGTCAGCCGGTACGCCGGCACGCCGAGCGCCTTGCCCATCAGGTCGTACAACGCCTGGTCGACGCCGGAGACGACGATCCCGCCGACGTCCCCGCCGCGCAGGAAGTCGCCCTGGTACATCCGCAGCCAGATCTCCTCGACGTCGAACGGGTCGGCGCCGATCAGGTGCCGTCCGGCCATCGCCTCGGCGAGCTGGCAGGTCTCCCGGCCCCGGTACGGGTGGGTGATCTCGCCGACCCCGGTCAGCCCGGCGTCGGTGTGCACCCGCAGGTAGGAGAAGTCCCGCCAGGCGGTGCCGAGGGTGAGGGTCTCCACCCGGGTGATCCGGCCGGCCGGACCGACCGGGCGCGTGGTGTCGACGGTGAGCATCAGGACACCCCCCGGGCCGGAACCGCGCCACCCATGGTGGCGGTGTTCGCCAGCTCGGTCACCCCGCCGGCCGCGACGGTGTCGCGGACCGCTGCCCGGGTGGCCTCGATCAGGTGGTCGACGTCGGCGTCGGTGTGGGCGTAGGAGACGTGGTTGCGCTTCAGGTTGAGCGGCAACTCGAAGATGCCGTGCTCGGGCATCCGCCGCCGGTAGCCGATGAACATGCCCGCATCGTTGCGCAGCAGGTCGTCGTAGGTACGCGGAACCGGGCCGGACATGAAGTAGCTGACGAAGACCGAGCCGTGGCCGGTGACCACCGCCGGGACGTCGAGGTCGACGAAGACCTCGGTCAGCCCGGCGCGGATCCGCTCGCCGAGCCGGAAGACGTGCTCGTGGACCGGTTCGGTACGCAGCTTGTCGAGGGTGGCCAGCGCGGCGGCCACCACGGCGGGGTGCCCGTTGTAGGTGCCGGCGAAGAAGGCGGGGGCACCGGGGCGGGTGCTGAACAGGTCCATCAGGTCGGCCCGACCACCGAGCGCGCCGACCGGGTAGCCGTTGGCGATGGCCTTGCCGAGGGTGGTCAGGTCCGGGGTGACGCCACTGATCTTCTGCCAGCCGCCCAGGTCGTGCCGGAAGCCGGTGATCACCTCGTCGAAGACCAGCACGCTGCCGGCACGGGTGCACTCCTCGCGGAGCGCGACCAGGAAGTCCTGGTCGGGCAGGAGACAGCCGACGTTGTGCGGCACGGGCTCGACGATCACGGCCGCGATGTCCGCGCCGTGCGCGGCGAAGGCCGCCCGGACCTCGGCAACGTCGTTGAACCGCAGCACCAGGGTGGCGTCGAGCACCTCGGGCAGGATGCCGGTGGAGATCGGGTCGGGTTGGCCCACCCGGTCCGGTGCGGAGATGACGTTGAGGCTGACCGAGTCGTGCCAGCCGTGGTAACAGCCCTGGAACTTGACCACCAGGCGCCGGCCGGTGGCGGCTCGGGCCACCCGCAGGGCGTGGAAGGTGGCCTCGCTGCCGGTGCTGGTCAGCAGGACCCGCTCGATGCTGGGGACCAGTTCGGCCAGCGCCTCGGCGAGCTGCACCTCGCCCTCGGTGACGGCCACGCCGCACAGGTCGAGCCGTTGCCCGACCTCGGCCACCGCGGCGTTGACGTCGGGGTCGTTGTGTCCGAGCAGGGGTGGGCCGAAGGCCGCGTGGTAGTCGGTGTACGCCCGCCCGTCCGCGTCCCAGAAACGCGCACCGGCGGCCCGGGTGATCACCAGGTCGGTGAGGCCGGGAATGCTGCGCTGCCCGCTGTTGACGCCCCCGGGAATGACCCGGCGGGCCCGCTCGGCGAGCGAGGTGCCGGACGGGGCCGATCGTGGATTCACACCTGTCTCCTCATCGGTGCGGTGCGGTGACCCAGCCCGGTCACGACACCGCGGTGTTGTCCGCCGCAAGAGGAACTGTTGTCGAAATATCAGAACACTGTTCGGCAGTACCAAACGATGTTCGGCATATTAGGCACGACGATTCCGCATGGTCAACTGGTAGGGGCCAGATTTCCCGAACAAATTTGTTACGCTGTTCGGCCTTGACGAACACTCGCGGCCATCCTGGCCGAACACCCTCCGATCCGCTGACCGAAGAGAGGACCATGACCGTCACCGAAGAAACGGACGGCTCCCGCTACCTGGTGCGCAGCGTCAGCCGTGCGGCCGAGGTGCTGGAGGCGCTCGCCGCCGGCACCCCCGGCCACGGCATGAGCGTCACCGACGTGGCCCGGGCCTGCGGACTGTCCAAGAGCGCCGCCTTCGCCACCCTGCACACCCTCTGCCAGCACGGACTGGCCGCGGACGACGGCGAGGGGATGAACCGGCGCTACCGCCTCGGCATGGCCCTGGCCCGGCTCGGGGTCCGCGCGCAGGAGCAGCTCTCGCTGCGCGACATCGCCCGCCCGGTGCTCGCCGCCCTGACCCGCCAGACCGGGCTCACCTCCCGGCTGGCCGTGCCCGAGGGGGCGCACGCGGTCGTCATCGACCAGGTCAGCAACGGTGAGCGGATCCAGATCGAGCTGCGGATGGGCACCCGGGAACTCCCGCACTGCACCGGGCTCGGCAAGGCGCTGCTGGCCGAGGCGCCCGCGCCGCAGGTCCGCGAGCTGATCGAGCGGGTCGGCCTCCCCCGGCGGACCGACCACACCATCACCGACCTGGACTCGCTCCTGGCCCACCTCGACGACGTCCGGCAGGCCGGCTACGCGCTCGACGACGAGGAGGACGCCGAGGGCGTGTTCTGCATCGGCAGCGCGCTGCGCGACCACACCGGGGGCTGCTCCGGGGCGATCAGCGTGACCGGGCTCAAGCTCGCTCTGCCCAGCTGGCGCTACCAGGAGCTGGGTCGACAGGTTCGACAGGCCGCCGAGGAGATCTCCACCCGCCTCGGCCACGCCGGCCCGCCCCTGGCCTCTTGACACCTGGTTCACCAGCTGTTTAACGTCACCGCCAACGTCACGACCTGCGGGTCGTGACGGGTCGGGGCCCAGGTCACGACCACTCTCGGGCGAACATGCTGACGCCCGCCGCGCCGCAGCCCCGGCGCCGGGCCGTACGGTCAGCAGCTCCGCCGCCTGCGCGCCTCGCGCGTTTGCCCGACCTTCCCCCCGCCCTCCGGCGCTTCCCCGCGCCGCACGGCACCCCCGCACCGCCGGACGGCGACGTCGTCGTCCGCTGGACCGCGAAGGTTGAGGCTCCCCATGGGTCAACCCGATTCGTCCGTGCTCGCCCGCCCACCCGTACTCCAGGTCGACACCATCGCCGACCTGCGCCGACTCACCCCCGCCGGCCTGACCGCCCGGACCCTGGTGCGGGTCGCCGGTTACCGCAGCCCCGGCGACGGGGGCGGCACCCTGCTGCGCTGGTCGCCGACCAGCACCGCCGCCGGCAACGGCGGCACCGTGCACGACCCGTACGGTCGGCGCGCCGGCCGCTGGCTGGCCGTACACGACGGGGTCGGCGACTTCCGGATCTTCGGCGTTTTCGGTCGGGACACCCCCGCCGACGCCGCGCTGGACGCGATGGTCACCGATCCCACGATCCACCGGATCGAGGCCCACACCGACCTGCGCTTCGTCAAGCGGCACACCTTCGGCCGCAGCGACATCGAGCTGGACTTCGGCGGGCACACCGTGCACACCGACGGCATCGAGCGCAACACGCACGACAATCCGTTCGGCGCGGTGCTCTACTTCCGGGGCCGGGTCACCGACACGGTCGTCACCCACACCCTCACCGAGACGGTGCCGGAGCTGTCGGACGTCTTCGAGGTGCCGGACTCCGGCCGGTTCGCCGTCGGGCAGTGGTGGACCGCCACCAGCAACGCCCTCACCGGCCTCGACGAGCGGGACCTGCAGAGGATGGTGCAGGTCACCCAGATCGTGGACGGCCGGCACATCCGGGTGAACTACCTCAACGGCTGGGAACTCGCCCCCGGACGCACCGTCACCTGGCGGCGACCAGCGCCTGGTGCTCGACGGCGGCGCCGTGGTCACCGGCACCAACTCCCGGGGCGCGCTGCTCGGTCGGGCCGCCGGCCCCGGGCAGGTCCGCGTCGAACTGGGCGACTACCACAGCACCGCGGCGGACGCGCGGACCGCGCACGTGCGCCTCGACACCGGCGTCAACCGGTACCGGGCGGTCGGCTCCCGGTTCGCCGGCGGACGTCTGGTGCTCACCCCGGCGGGCTTCGGCACGCCGTCGACGCTGCTGCACACGAGGTGCGTCGAGGAGGGGGTCGAACGGGAGTTGCCCGCCGACTCTCCGCGCGTCGCCACCGGCGACAACCTCGTCCACTGACCGCCCCCGGCTCCCCCGCCCGTAGGAAGAGAAACCCCATGGAACGCTCCGAACCGACCACTCGCCGGGTCCTGCTCCGCGCCTCCGGTCTCGGCGGTCTCACCCTCGCCGGCACCGCGCTGGCCCTCTCCCCCACCTCCGCGGCCTCCGCCGCCCCCACCGAGCCGGGCTCCGGGGCCGCCCCGCTGCGCCCGGGCCGCGACGCGGTGTTCCACGTCCCCACCGTCGCCGCCCTGCTCGGCCTGGACCCGAAGCAGGTCGACGACGGCCAACTGGTGCACGTCGACGGCCACCACGCCGCCGGGGACGGCGGCGGCCGCCTGGTCCGCTGGGCCGCCACCAGCACCGCGACCGCCAACGGCGGCACCGTGCTCAGCCCGTACGGCGACCGGCCGGGCGCCGGACGCTGGCTCCAGGTGCACGACGGGGTCGTCGAGTTCCGGCACTTCGGGATCTTCGACCCGACGACCCCGGCCGACGCCGCGCTCGACGCCATGGTGAACGACCCGACGGTGCACCGCATCGAGGCCCACTCCGACCTGCACTTCGTCAAGCGGCACCGGTTCACCCGCAGCGACCTGGTGCTCGACTTCGGCGGGCACACCATGTCCACCAAGGGCATCGAGAACGCCGGGCAGGACGACCCGTTCGCCGCGGTGCTCTTCTTCCGGGGCACCGTCACCGACCAGGTGCACACCCACAGACTGACCGAGGTGGTCCGGGAGGGCTGGGACTCCTTCCAGGTCGGCGACTCGTCGGCCTTCGCCGTCGGGCAGTGGTACGCCGTCGAGGTCAACCAGCTCGCCGGCCGCTGGGAGAAGGAACTCCAGAAGCTCGTCCAGGTCACCCAGATCGTCGACGGCACGCACGTCCGGATCAACTACAAGAACGGCTGGGAGCTGGCCGCCGGTCGAACCCTGACCTGGACCCGGGTCGAGCCGGTCAGCCGGGTGCACGTGCGCAACCTGGTGTTCACCGGTAACGGCGCCGACCAGTACACCGGCTCGCACCCGCTGGCCTACGAGTACGCGGTGCACTGCGACGCGACCGACATCGACGCCACCGGCTCCTTCTGGCCGGTGATCATGCGGCGCTGGTCCACGTACTTCCACACCGCCCGGTGCACCCTGACCAACCCCACGTCGGTCACCTGGGGCGGCGCCGGCTACCTCACCCAGCAGATCTACTGCCTCTACGGGCACGTCGAGGACTGCCGCACCTCCAACGCCCGGCACCTCAACGACTGGACCGCCTCGGCGTACTGCTACGTCACCAACTGCCACGGCGACGGCGACGACCAGGGACCGTTCGTCACCCACGGCCAGTACGAGCACGACCTGGTCTACACCGGCAACTCCGGGCTGATGACCTTCGCCAACTCCGGCGCGGCCTGGGGCTCGGCGGCCAAGCGGATCACCGTCCGCAAGCACGTCTGCTCCTGGTTCGTGGCCCGGGTGAAGGTCACCGACCTGACCCTGGAGGACGTCCAGGTGATCCGCAAGGACGGCCTGGCCGGTTCCGGCATGATCTGGGTCAACGCCGACGGGATCCAGATGCGCGGCTGCTCCGCCGACGACACATTGATCATCTCGCAGGCGTCCAGCCGGTCCGGACGGCCCAACACCATCGAGGGCTGCACGTTCCGGCTCGCCGCCCGGGCCACCTCGGTGGTGCAGGCGAACGTCACCGTGCCCGTGCACCTGGTGCGGACCACGATCACCGGGCTGGACGGGCACACCTTCGACGGCACCGGCGCGCTGCACCTGACCGACGTGACCCTGACCGGCGCGGCCGGGGCCGCCCCGATCGTGGTCAAGGCCGCCGAGACGCGGGTCTCCGGCGGCACGCTGACCGACACCGGGATCCGACTGGCCGGCACTGCCGACCAGCGACTCACCGTCGGCGGCGGGGCGGTGCTACGCGGCACCAACGCCGCGAAGGCGCTGCTCAGCCGGGGTGCGGCCGGCGGTACGGTGCGCTGGGAGCTGGGCGGATACCTCAGCGTGGCCGCCGACGCGGACACCGCGCACGTGGTGGTCGAGTCCGGGCGGAACCGGTACTCGGCGGTCGGTACGCAGTTCAGCGGCGGGCGGCTGCGGCTGACCGACGCCGGCTTCGGTGAGGGTTCCCACCTGCACCACACCGGCTGCGTCGAGGAGGACGTCGACCGGACGCTGCCCGCCGCCGGGCCGCGGATCCGCGACGCCGGCAACCTGACCGTCTGACCAGCCGACCCGCAACGAGGAGAAGCGACGTGCCGCAGCAGGACCGACCGGTGACCATGGCGCTGGTGGGCGCCGGCAACCGGGGCCAGACGTACGCACACTGGGTGGCCGCCCACCCGGAGCGGGTGCGGCTGGTCGCGGTCGCCGACCCGCGTGCGCACCAGCGGTCCCTGGTCACCGCCGCGCACGCGGACGCCGTCGGGTTCACCGACTGGCGGGACCTGCTGGCGGCCGGGGTGGCCGCGGACGCGGTGATCGTCGCCACCCAGGACCGGGCACACGTGGAGCCGGCGGTCGCGTTCGCCGCCGCCGGCCACCACCTGCTGGTGGAGAAGCCCCTCGCCCCGACGGCCGACGAGTGCCGGCGGATCGTCGACGCGGTCCGCGCCACCGGGGTGCTCTTCGCGGTCTGCCACGTGCTGCGCTACACCCCCTACACCGACCTGGTGAAAAGGGTGGCCGACAGCGGGGTGCTCGGCGAGATCGTCAGCGTGCAGCACCTGGAGCCGGTCGGCTGGTGGCACTTCGCCCATTCGTACGTGCGCGGACCCTGGCGGCGGGAGGACCTGGCCACGCCGATGCTGCTGGCCAAGTCCAGCCACGACCTGGACTGGCTGAGCTACGTCACCGGCCGCCGGATCGAGCGGGTGTCCAGCTTCGGCGGCCTGCGGCACTTCCGCCCCGGCCGGCGCCCGGCCGGCGCCACCGACCGTTGTCTGACCTGCCCGGTGGAGCCGACCTGCCCGTACTCGGCACCGAAGCTCTACCTGCCGACGCTGCGCGAACGCGGGCCGATCTGGCCGGTCAGCGTGGTCACCGACGGCACCGACGAGCCGGCGCTGCTCGACGCGCTGCGCACCGGCCCGTACGGGCGGTGCGTCTACTCCTGCGACAACGACGTCGTCGACCACCAGGTGGTGGCGATGGAGCTGACCGGCGGGCTGACCGCCACCTTCACCGTCACCGCCTTCACCGAACAGACCCACCGGCAGACCCGGCTGTTCGGCACCCACGGCACGCTCACCGGCGACGGCGAGCGGGTCCGGGTGCACGACTTCCGCACCGACCGGATCGAGCAGCTCGACGCCGGCACGGTCGGCGGCGCCACCGCCGCCGACGATCACGGCGGCGGCGACAGCGGCGTGATGGACGCGTTCGTCCGCGCCGTCGCCACCGGCGACCGCCACCACATCCGGTCCGGACTGGACGAGTCCCTCGCCAGTCACCTCGCGGTCTTCGCCGCCGAGACGGCCCGGCACACCGGCACGGTCGTGACCGTGCCCGCGCACTGAACCACTGAGAGGACGAGACAGATGCGAGTACGCAGGTTCGCGCCGGTCGCGGTCGCCGCACTGCTGACCGGGCTGGTCGCCGCGTGCGGCGGCGGCGACGGCGCCGGGAGCGACGAGAAGCAGACCGTCACCATGTGGATCTACCCGGTCATCCCCGACGAGGCCACCCACCGGGGCTTCTGGGACCAGCAGGTCTCCGCATTCCGGGACAAGCATCCGAACGTCGACGTGAAGGTGGAGATCTTCCCGTGGGCGAAGCGGGAGGAGTCGCTGACCACGGCGATCGCGGGCGGCAAGGGGCCGGACGTGGTGTACCTGATCCCGGACCAACTCGGGAAGTTCCACAACGTGATCGAGCCGGTCGACGGGCACCTGCCCGACGACGCCAAGGCCGACTACCTGGACAACGTCCGCGCCGCCGTCACCCTCGACGGCAAGATGCTCGGCGCGCCGATCCTGACCAGCAGCAACCCGCTGATGTGCAACGCGAAGGTGTTCACCGCGGCCGGGGTCACCGCGTACCCGAAGACCTGGGCCGACCTGCTCGCCCTCGCGCCCACCTTCAAGGCCAAGGGCTTCGACGTCACCAACTACTACGCCGACCCGAGTGCCACCCTGAACCAGTCGTTCTACCCCCTGCTCTGGCAGGCCGGTGGGGACGTGTTCAGCGCCGACGGGAAGTCCGTGGCCTTCGACGGGCCGGAGGGGGTCCGGGCGCTGACCTTCCTCAAGCAGCTCGTCGACGGCGGGTACGTGCAGAAGGACCTGATCACCAGCATCCCGGCCTTCGAGCAGACCAACGTCGCCAAGAACAAGGTCGCCTGCACCTGGCAACACGTCCCGGCCGACGTCGAGCAGTTCTGGGGCAAGGAGAACATCAAGATCTTTCCGCCGCTGGCCGAGGCGAAGAGCGTCGGGTACGGCACCGTCGGCAGCCTGTCGATCCTCAGGGCCAGCAAGGCCAAGAAGGCCGCCGGCGAGTGGGTCGGCTTCGTCACCGACCCCACGGTGTCCACCGCCTACGACAAGCAGGCCAACTACTTCTCGGCGAAGAAGTCCGCCGGCCCGCTCTACGCCGACGACCCGGTGCGCAGCGCGATGGAGCAGACCCTGACCAGCACCACCGTCGGCACGCTGCACGAGTCCAGTCGTGAGGTGATGGGCGTGCTGGCCCCGGAGATCCAGGCCGCGCTGATCGGCAAGAAGACCCCCGAGCAGGCACTCACCGACGCGGCCAAGGCCGCCGACGCGCTGCTCTGACCCGTCGACACGGTCCGCCGCCGGTTCTCACCGGCGGCGGGCCACACGGCACCGGCCGGGCCGGTCGGTGCCGTACCCGAGACAAGGAGGACGAGATGGCCGTACCGGCACAGGTGGTGGCCCGACGGTCCCGGCGGGTGGTCGCGCGGCGCGAGGCCCGCTGGGGCCTGCTCTTCGTCCTGCCCGCGTTCCTGCTCTTTCTGGCCTTCCGCTTCGGCCCGGCCATCGCCGGCCTGGTACTCGGCTTCATGGAGTACACCATCGGCGGCGAGGCCGAGTGGACCGGCCTGGAGAACGCCCGCCGACTGGCCGACGACCCGGTGTTCTGGCAGTCGCTGCGGGTGACCGTCGTCTACACCCTGCTCTACGTACCGCTGACCATGGTCACCTCGGTCGGACTCGCGCTGCTGGTCCGTCGGGGCTTCCGGGGCGTGGGGTTCTTCCGGTCGGTGTTCTTCCTGCCGGTGGTCACGAGTCTGGTGCTGGTCGCGACGATCTTCGCCTGGGTGTTCTCCGCCGAGGGACCGTGGTCGCGGATCCTGGGCTGGCTGGGCCTGCCCGACGAGTCCTGGCTCGCCTCCAGCACGCTGGTGCTTCCGGCGCTGGCGCTGGTGGGGGTCTGGTCGCACTTCGGCTACGGCATGCTGATCGTGCTGGCGCGCCTCCAGGACCTGCCCCGCGAGCAGGAGGAGGCGGCGCTGACCGACGGCGCCGGTCCGTGGCAACGGTTTCGCTGGATCGTGCTGCCGCAGCTCAAGCCGGTGCTGTTCTTCCTGCTGGTGATCGAGACCACCGCCTCGTTCCAGGTCTTCGACCTGGTCTACGCGATGACCGGCGGCGGTCCCGCCCGGGGCAGCTACACCCTCGTCATGGCCCTCTACGACCAGGGCTTCAAGTACTTCGACCTCGGCTACGCCAGTGCGATCGGGGTGGCCCTGTTCGTGATGACCCTGGTCGTCGCGCTGATCCAACGGCTCGCCCTCGGGAGGGACAAGTGACCGCCACGACCACCACCCCCGCGCCGACCACCCCGACGCCCACCCCACCCGGTCGACGTCGCCGCGCCTACCGGGCGCTGGAGCCCGGACCCGCCGGCCGGGTGGTGCGGTACGCGCTGCTCGCCGTGGCCAGCGTGGTCACCCTCTTCCCGTTCTACGCGATGGTGGTGCTGAGCCTGAAGCCGGCCGCCGCGATCGAGTTCCCGGCCAGCCTGCTCCCCTGGCCGGTCGACGTCGGCGCGTACCAGGAGGTGCTGGCGTCGCGGAGCATCCTGCGCTGGCTGCTGAACACGACCATCTACTCGGTGGTCAGCGTGGTCGCGGTGCTGCTGCTCGCCGCGATGGCCGGGTACGCCTTCGCCAAGAAGCGGTTCCCCGGCCGGGAGACCATGTTCTGGTCGTTCCTGGCCATGGTGATGGTGCCCTACCACGTCACGCTGATCCCCACGTTCATCCTGATCGCGAAGGCCGGCGGGGTGGACACCTACTGGGGGCTGATCCTGCCCACCCTGGCCAACGCGCAGGCGGTGTTCCTGATGCGGCAGTTCATCGGGGGCCTGCCGGACGAACTGTTCGAGGCCGCCAAGATCGACGGTGCCTCGGAGTGGCGGACCTTCGTCCGGATCGTGCTGCCGCTGTGCAAGCCGATCCTGGCCACCCTCGGGGTGTTCGTCTTCCTGTGGCACTGGAACGACCTGCTCTGGCCGCTGATCATCGGGCAGAGCGGAGACATGCGCACGCTCACCGTCGGCATCGCCTCCCTCCAGCAGGAGCAGGTGCCGCTCAACGTCATGCTGGCCGGTTCGGTGGTCGCCTTCGTGCCCATCTTCGCCGCGTACCTGGTCGGTCAGCGCTACTTCACCGAGGGCGTCACGATGTCCGGAATCAAGGGTTGAGACGAGTGTTCACGAACGAGAGTGAGTTGGAGGAGCGGCTGGCCCGCCCGTCGACGGCCCTGGTCGCCGATCTGGCCGGTGGTCGTGGCGACCTGGTGGTGCTCGGTGCCGGCGGCAAGATGGGACCGTCGCTGTGCCGGCTGGCCCGCCGAGGGCTGGACGCCGCCGGTCGCACCGGCGACCGGGTGTACGCGGTGTCCCGCTGGACGGACCGGGCCGCCGCCGAGGCGCTGGCCGGCGACCGCGTCGAGCCGGTGCCGTTCGACCTGCTCGGCGACGCCGACCTGGGCGGGCTGCCGGACGCCACCGACGTGGTCTTCATGGTCGGTGCGAAGTTCGGCACCTCGGCCGCACCCTACCTGGCCTGGGTGGTCAACGCGGTGCTGCCGGCCGCCGTGGCCCGCCGCTACCCGGCCGCGCGGATCGCCGCGTTCTCCACCGGCAACGTCTACCCGATGGCGCCGGTCGGCTCCGGCGGCTCCGTGGAGACCGACCCGCCCGGCCCGGTCGGCGACTACGCGATGAGCTGCCTCGGCCGGGAGCAGGTCTTCGCGCACGCCGCCGCCACCCGGGGCACCCCGGTCGCGGTGCTCCGGCTCAACTACGCCGTCGACCTGCGCTACGGGGTGCTCGCCGACATCGGGCACGCGGTGCTGGCCGGCGAGCCGGTCGACGTGACCACCGGGCACGTCAACGTGGTCTGGCAGGGATACGCCAACGAGGTGGCGCTGCGGTCGCTGCGGCACGCCACGCCGGAGGTGTTCACCCTCAACCTGACCGGCCCGGAGACCGCGCCGGTGCGGCGGATCGCCGCCCGGATGGGCGAGCGGCTGGGCCGACCGGTCACCCTCACCGGCACCGAGGCGCCCACCGCGCTGCTCAACGACGCCACCCGCTGCCACGCGCTGTTCGGCTACCCGGACGTGCCGCTGGGCGCCCTGGTCGACTGGCAGGCCGACTGGCTCGCCGCCGGACTGCCCACCTCCGGCAAGCCGACGAGGTTCGCCGTCCGGGACGGGAGGTTCTGACATGTCCCTGGACCTGCTGCGCGACGGCACGGTGATCCCCGCCCACCCGCTGGCCCTGACCGCCGACCGCCGGCTCGACGAGCGCCGCCAGCGAGCGCTGACCCGCTACTACCTGACCGCCGGGGCGGGCGGGCTCGCCGTCGGGGTGCACACCACCCAGTTCGCCATCCGGTCGGCCGGGCTGCTGGAGCCGGTGCTCGCCCTGGCCGCCGAGGTGGTCGACGGCGAGGCCGGACGCCCGGTGGTCAAGGTCGCCGGGGCCTGCGGGGACACCGCGCAGGCGGTCGCCGAGGCGGAACTCGCCGCCGGACTGGGCTACCACGCGGTGCTGCTGTCCCCGGTGGTGCCCGGCGCGGACGAGGTCGCCCTGCTGGAGCGGGCGAAGGCGGTCGGCGAGGTGCTGCCGGTGATCGGCTTCTACCTCCAGCCGGCGATCGGCGGGCCCCGGCTGTCGACGGCGTTCTGGCGGGCCTTCGCCGACCTGCCCCCGGTGGTGGCGGTCAAGCTCGCCCCGTTCGACCGGTACCGGACCCTGGAGGCGGTGCGCGGCATCGCCGCCGCCGACCGGGGTGCCGAGGTGGCCCTCTACACCGGCAACGACGACCACATCGTCGGCGACCTGCTCGGCGAGTTCGCCGGCCGGCGGTTCGTCGGCGGGCTGCTCGGCCAGTGGGCGGTCTGGACCCGGGCGGCGGTGGAGCTGTTCGGGCAGGTGCGGGCGGCCCGCGCCGGGGACACGGCGGCGCTGGCGCTGCTCACCGACCGGGCGGCGGCGGTCACCGACGCCAACGCGGCCGTCTTCGACGCCGCGCACGACTTCCACGGCTGCATCGCCGGGGTGCACGAGGTGCTGCGCCGGCAGGGGCTGCTCGGCGGGGTGTGGTGCCTCGACCCGGCCGAGGGGCTCTCCCCCGGCCAGGCCGAGGAGCTGACCCGGGTCGCCGCCGCCCACCCGTGGCTGACCGACGACGAGTTCGTCGCCGCGCACCGCGATGACTGGCTCCGCTGACCGGCCGGGCGGCGCCACCCGCCGTCCGGTCGCCGTGGTGAGCGTGCCGCCGCCGCTGCGCGCCCAGTTCTTCCCGGACCGGGTCGGCGAGCGGCTGGCCGCCGTCGCCGAGTGCACGCTGCTCGACGGGCACACCGTGCTCACCCACCCCGGGCTCGCCCCGGTGCTGGCCCGGGCCGAGGTGCTGGTGACCTCCTGGGGCGTCCCCCGGCTCGACGCGAACCTGCTGGACCGGGCCCCGGCGCTGCGGCTGGTCGCGCACACCGGCGCGTCGGTCAAGCCGTTCGTCACCGACGAGGTCTTCGCCCGGGGCGTCGCGGTCACCCAGGCCGGGCAGGGCATGGCCCGCCCGGTGGCCGAGGTGGCGCTGGCGTTCACCCTGGCACTGCTGCACCGGCTGCCCCGCTTCGACCACGCCCTGCACACCGGCGCCGAATGGCACGCCGCCGAGGCCGCCCCGCCCCGGCACGAGCTGCTCGGCTGCCCGGTCGGGGTGGTCGGGGCGTCCCGCACCGGGCGGGCGTACCTGGAACTGGTGCGGCTGCTGGGCGCGGAGGTCACGGTGGCCGACCCGACCCTGACCTCGGCGGACGCCGCCGCCCTCGGTGCCCGACTGGTCGGGCTGGACGAACTGCTGGCCGGCAGCCGGATCGTGGCGCTGCACGCGCCGACCCTGCCGGAGACCCGGCACCTGATCGGGGCCCGGGAGCTGGCCCTGCTGCCCGACGGTGCGGGGCTGGTCAACACCGCCCGGTCCTGGCTGGTCGACGAGGCGGCGCTGGTCGACGAGCTGACCTCCGGCCGGATCGACGCGGCGCTGGACGTGTTCGACGACGAACCGCTGCCGGTCGGGCACCCGCTGCGTTCGCTGCCGAACGTGCTGCTCACCCCGCACCAGGCGGCCGGCACGGTGCAGGGCCGCCGCCGGCAGGGCGAGATCGTGGTGGACGAGATCGTCCGGTACGCCACGGGCCAGCCCCTCGCCCACGCGGTGACGCCCGACCTGCTCGCCCGGATGGGCTGAGAAACACGAGGAGGAACACCATCATGCGGTTCATGCGGATCGGGCCGGCCGGGGCCGAACGTCCGGTGCTCGTCGACGGCGCCGACCACTTCGACCTGAGCGGGGTCACCGCCGACATCGACGCGGCGTTCCTCGCCGCCGACCCGGTCGCCCGGGTGCGGGCGGCCGGGCCACTGCCCCGCGTCGACGTGACCGGTCAGCGGGTCGGCGCGCCGGTCGCCCGACCCGGGGCGGTGCTCTGCATCGGGCAGAACTACGCCGCGCACGCCGCCGAGAGCGGTGTCGCGCCACCGGCCGCGCCGATCCTGTTCCACAAGTCGCCGAACACCGTGGTCGGGCCGTACGACGAGGTCCGGGTCCCCCGCGGGTCGACGCGGACGGACTGGGAGGTCGAGCTGGCGGTGGTGATCGGTTCCCGGGTGCGCTACCTGGACTCGCCGGCCGAGGCGCTGGCCCACGTCGCCGGGTACGCGGTCACCAACGACGTGACGGAGCGGGAATACCAGTTCGCCGACCCGGGTGGGCAGTGGGCCAAGGGCAAGTCGTGCGAGACGTTCAACCCGCTCGGCCCGTGGCTGGTCACCCCGGACGAGGTGGGCGACCCGCAGGCGCTGCGACTGCGGTCCTGGGTCAACGGCGAGCCCCGGCAGGACTCCCGCACCGCCGACATGATCTTCGACGTGGCGTTCCTGATCTGGCACCTCTCCCAGTTCACCGTCCTCGAACCCGGGGACGTGCTGAACACCGGCACCCCGCAGGGCGTGGCGCTGTCCGGCCGGTTCCCGTACCTGTGCGCGGGGGACGTGATGGAGGTGGAGATCGAGGGACTGGGCCGGCAGCGCAACCTCCTCGTTGCGGCGTGAGCGCGCCGGTCGGCTACCGCACGGCCACCCCGGAGGACCTGCCGTCGCTGCGGTCGACCTGGGCGGAGGCGTTCCCCGCCACGGACGTCACCACGCTCTGGGCGACGGATCCGGGGCGGTTCGCGCGGACCTTCGTCGCGGTACGCGACGGCCGGGTGGTGGCCGCCGTGCACTACCTGCCGCGTCGGCTGCGCGCCGCCGACGGGACGGTCGACCGGGTGGGCGGGGTGGCCAACGTGGCCACCCGGTCGGCGGAACGGGGACAGGGGCACGTGCGACGGCTGCTGGAGCAGGCCCTCGCGGCGATGGACGTCGACGGGTGCGCCTGGGCACTGCTGTTCACCGGCACACCGGCCGTCTACCTCGGCAGCGGTTTCCGGACCTTCCGCCTCGGCTACCCCAGCGGCCGGCCGGCACCGCCGACCGTGCCGCCGCCAGGCTGGACGGTGCGGCCGGGTTCCTGGGCGGACTGGCCGGACCTCGCGCCGCTGCACCGGGCGTTCAACGCGCACCGCCCACTCAGCACCGTCCGCGACGACCACGACTGGCGGCACCGGGTACCGGCCTGGTACGCCCCGCCCGCCGAACTGCTGGTCGCGCACCGGCACGGCGAGCCGGTGGGGTACCTAGTGCGGGAACGTTCCGCCGGGCTGGTCCGGGTGGTCGAGGTGGCCGGCGGGGTGGACGCGCTGCGGGCGCTGTTCGGCACCGTCGCCACGACCGCGCACGCCGACCGGACGGTGCGGTGTGTGGCCCGGCTGCCCGCCGACCCGGTGGTCGGGGCGGCGTTGCCGTGGCTGCTGCGCGACCCGGTGCCCGAGGTCGACGAGACCGGCATGGTCCGCCCGGTGCGCGCCGACGCCGACCGGCTCGCCGCGACCACCGGCGCGCCGGGTGCGTTCCACTGGCCGGGGGACTACCTGTGAGGGCTCCCGGGCGGCTGGTCGCCGAGCAGGTCACCCCGGTGGTCGCCGACCACGGCGAGGGACCGGTGTGGTGCCCGGACGACGACCGGCTGCGGTGGGTGGATCTGCTGGCCGGGGACGTGCTGGCCCTCGACCCGGTGGCCGGCGTGGTCACCCGCCGGCACGTCGCCGGGGTGGTCGCCGCCATCCGGCCCCGGTCCGGCGGCGGTCTGGTCGCCGCCGTCGAACGGGGCTTCGCGCTGCTCACCGACGACACGGTGGAGCTGCTGCCGGAGATCTGGTCGGATCCGACGGTCCGGATGAACGACGGGGCCTGCGACCCGCTGGGCCGGTTCCACTGCGGGTCGATGGCGTACGACGCCGCGCCCGGTCGGGCCGCGCTGTACCGGCTCGACCCGGACGGCACGGTGACCACCGTGCTGACCGGGGTAACGGTCTCCAACGGGCTCGCCTGGACCGCCGACGGCGGCACCGCCTACTACGTCGACTCGGCCCTGGGACGGGTGGACGCGTTCGACGTCGACCGCGCCTCCGGGGAGCTCACCGGTCGGCGGCCGGTCGTGGCGGTGCCGCCGGAACAGGGGGTGCCCGACGGGATCTGCGTCGACGTGGCCGGTGGGATCTGGTTGGCGCTCTGGGACGGCGGGGCGGTGCGCCGCTACACCCCGGACGGCGAACTGTCCGCCGTGGTCGACGTGCCGACCCGCCGGCCGACCGCCTGCGCCTTCGGCGGCCCGGAGCACACCGACCTCTACGTCACCACGTCCCGCCAGGGGTCACCGCCGGGCGACCGGTCCCCGGCGGGGGCACTGTTCCGCCTCCGCCCACCGGTGCCCGGCTTCGCCGCCCACCCGTTCGCCGGGTGACCCCGCCCGGGAGGCCACGGGGGCGGAGGTCCCCGGCTGCGGCGGGGCGGAGTCCGGCCGCGGCGTCGCCGGCCGGGCGGGCACTATCGTTGCCGGTCATGGCCCTCATCCACTGCGACTTCCACTCCGAGACGCTCGGCATGGGCACCTCGATGACGGTGCTCCTGCCGCAGCGGACGACGTCCCAGATCGGGCTGGCCGGCACCGCACCGGCCGGTGACCCGCCGGTGCTGTACCTGCTGCACGGACTCAGCGACGACCACACCATCTGGCTGCGGCGTACCTCCATCGAGCGGTACGTCGCCCCGCTGGGCCTCGCGGTGGTCATGCCCCGGGTCGACCGCAGCTTCTACACCGACGAGGAGCACGGCAACCGGTACTGGACCTTCCTCAGCGAGGAACTCCCCGAGGTCTGCCGGTCGTTCTTCCGGCTGTCCGACCGGCCCGCCGACACCTTCGTGGCCGGGCTCTCCATGGGCGGGTACGGCGCAGTCAAGTGGGCGCTGCGCCACCCGGACCGGTTCGCGGCCGCGGCCAGCCTGTCCGGGGCACTGGACATCGCCCGCCGCTCCCCCGGCACCGACGGCCACCCGGTCGACGCCCGGCTCTGGCACACCCTCTTCGGTGACCGGCCGGTGGTCGGCTCCCCGGACGACGTGCTGCACCTGCTGGACGCCGCGGCGGACCGGGCACGGCCACTGCCCCGGCTCTACGTCGCCTGCGGCACCGAGGACTTCCTCCACGACGACAGCGTGCGCTTCGTCGAGGCGGCCCGGCGGCGGGACGTGCCGGTGACCGTCCGGTTCGGACCGGGCGGTCACGACTGGGCCTACTGGGACGAGTGGATCCGGGACGTCCTCGCCTGGCTGCCGTTGTCCCGACACGCCGGCTGACCACCGTCGGTGCCCGCAGGCGACCTGCCGGTTCACGGTCGCCCAACCGGACGTCCGTACGGTGGACACCGGCACGGTGATCACCGCCCGCTACCCTGTCGGTGGGGGAAACATCGACAGTGGACAGGAGTTCCCAGGTGCCGCAGACGGGTGACCACGTCGTACCGGAGCCGGCGGCGAGACCGCCACGGGTGGACCCGTCCGTGGCGCACAACGCCCGGGTGTGGAACTACTGGCTGGGCGGCAAGGACAACTTCGAGGCCGACCGCCGGGTCGGCGACCACGTCCGCCGGGCGTTCCCGGTGATCGGGGAGGTGGCGCGCGCCGACCGGCGGTTCCTCGCCCGAGCGGTCGGGTTCCTGGCCGGCACGGCCGGCGTCCGGCAGTTCCTCGACATCGGCACCGGGCTGCCGAGTGCCGACAACACCCACGACCTCGCCCAGGCCATCGCGCCCGAGTGCCGGATCGTCTACGTCGACAACGACCCGATGGTGCTGGTGCACGCGCGGGCGCTGCTGACCAGCCGGCCCGAGGGTGCGACCCGCTACGTCGAGGCCGACATCCACCGGCCGGAGGCGATCCGCACCGCCGCCGCCGAGACGCTCGACCTCGGTCAGCCGGTGGCGGTCATGATGCTGGGCATCCTCAACTTCGTCCTCGACACCGACGAGGCGTACGCGATAGTGCGCCGGCTGATGGACGCGTTGCCGTCGGGCAGCTACCTGGCCGTCACCCATCCCACCGTGGAGCTGGGCGGCGAGGCGAACGTGGCGGCGATGGCGTTCTGGAACGAGAACGCCGCCCCACCGATCCGGTCCCGCACCGGCGCGGAGATCGCCGGCTTCTTCACCGGGCTGGAGCTGGTCGCACCGGGTCTGGTCTCGTGTTCCCGCTGGCGGCCCGGGCCGGACGAGGCCGACGCCGCGCCGGTGCCGCAGTACGGCGGGGTGGCCCGCAAGCCCTGACCGGGCCCGGGTCGTGCGGTCGGGCGATACCGCCGACGTGCCGCCGCGGGCCGGCTTCAGGCCGGGACGACGGTGAGCCGGCCACCGGTGGCCGGGGGCGTGCCGGCCAGGCTCAGCAGGGTCTGTCCGGTGACGTCGTCGACCAGGGCGACGCGTACCGCAGCCGGTTCCGGGTCGGCCAGCGGGACGGCGAACACGGCGGTCGCCGGCCGGCCCTGGTAGCGCGCGGCGTGCGCGGCGAAGCGCCAGCCGGCCTCGTCCCAGTGCTCGCGGACGTCGGAGCGCAGCAGCGGGGCCACCCGCCGGTAGGCGTCGCTGAGCTGGAGCTGCTGCACGGTGGCGAGCAGTGGCACCCCGGAGCCGCCGCGCAGTGGATGGGTCAGCCGGGCGCGCAGCCGACGCAGCGGCAGCAGCCAGGTCGCGTCCAGCTCGGGCGAGAGCGCCACCACCGCCGCCGTCTCGACGAGCAGCACGACGGCACCGGCCGCCGGGCGGTCGGCGAGCGCGTCGAACCAGCCGGCGGTGCCGGTGACGGCCAGCGCGCCGGCGACCACGAGCAACCCGGCCCGGACCAGGCTCCGCCCGGAGACGGGCGTCGGCTGGGCGCTGAGGCAACCGCAGGAGGCCGTCGGCGCCACCCGGCGGGTGTAGCCGAGGTAGGCGAGGAAGCCGACGGCCAGCACGGTCGCGGCCACCGCCTCCAGCCGCGCCACCGGGGGCAGCAGGAGCAGCGCGCCGAGGGTCAGCTCGACGGCGCCGAGCAGCCGGTACGCGGGCAGTGCCCGACGTTCGCCGAGCAGCACGACGAGCGCCGACCGGTGGGCGGCGGCGGTGGCGTGCCGGCTGAACAGCTTGACGCGGGCGGACCAGACCAGTACCGCACCGACGACCAGCGGTTGCAGCGCCGCGGTCATGTCGATCATGGGTTCTCCCCTCAGGTGATCCGGCGGGTGGCGCCCCGGGTGGTGGGCCTCACCCGGGGCGGGGTGGTCAGGCCGCGGCGTAGACGGTGGCGATGTCGATCTCGTTGGTGCCCGGGTGCCAGGCGCCGAGCACCTGGACGTGGCGGCCGACCCGCAGCAGCGACAGGTCGCTGACCGCCGGGGTGCCGTTGTAGACCGCCGCGGAGCGGTCGGGCACCACGTGCGCGACGATCCGGCGGCCCTTGTGGTCCAGGTGCACGACGTTGCGGCCGACCGCGGCGATGTGCCCGTGCAGGTTGACGATGTTGACCCAGACGGAGTCGGCGGCGAGGGTGCCGTCGGGCAGCCGGACGCCACGGGCGTAGAGGCCGTCGCCGACCGCGACCCGGTCGAAGGTGGTCGGGTGCAGCTTCCAGATGCTCGTGCCGTCGGTGATCCGGATCGAGTGCAGCACGGTGTCCGAGCCGGTCACCAGGAGCATGCTGCCGGAGATCGAGCTGATCAGCCCCTCGGCGAAGTTCGGGTCGGGCGCGCCGGGCTCAACGCCGACGGCTTCGGCGGCGAAGGCGGCCTCGGGGGCGAGCGAGCCCAGTCCGGTCGCGCCGACGACGCCCCCGAGGGCGGCGGTGGCGAGCAGCCGACGACGGTTCACTGTCTGGTTCATCCTGACCCTCCCGTCAGACCGAGTCGACCGAGCAGGGCCGCAGCCCGGTGGAGAGACTGGCGATCACGCTGTACGCCGCGGGCGTCAGGTCGATGATCCGGTTGCTGCCGCAGGCCGACCCGCAACAGGTGCGCTCGCCGCACCACAGGTCGGTCTGCGGGCCGCAGTCGGCGATGGTGGTGCCGATCCGCGCGCCGTTGCAGAGGTTGGTGGTGTAGTGCCGGTAGCCGCAGCCGCGGCGGCTCATTCCGGTGATCCCGCAGACGTGCGGCCGGGTGATCGCCAGACACGCGTCCGAGGCGTTCGGCCACGCGTGCTGGTAGTTGCCGGAGCTGCACGTGCCGCAGGCCCCGAACCCGGTCGATCCGCACGGCCCCCAGGCGTTGCCGCAACAGAACCAGGACACCTCGCCGGTGAGTGCTGCCACGGGCGTCTCCCTCCTCGTCCGCGATCGACATCTATCGATCGCGCTCGATATTGAGGCAGATTTTTATGTCGAGATTCGTCGGAGTCAACGGTCAAGGGGAAGGTTTCCTACACGACGGGGAAACTCGACCGACGCGGCAGAACCCCGACCACCACCCCGCGCCACCGCATTTACATATTGACGCCCGACGATTACCATCGGCGGCGGACGCACCGCCGGGCGGCGCCCGGTGCCCACCGGGGCCCGGCGACGCCGGCCGCCGCCTCCGGGTTCGGGCTGTCCCGCCGAGCGATCCGGGGCCCCTGCGACGGACGCCCTACCGACCGGCCGGCGGGGCGGCGCTGTCCCGGACGACGAGTTCGGTGGCGAGTTCCACTCGCGGGCTCTCGATCTTCTCGCCGTTGGCCAGCCGCAGCACGGTCCGTGCGGCGAGCATGCCCATCTCGGCCAGCGGCTGACGGATGGTGGTCAACGGTGGCGAGCACCAGCGGACCTCGGGCAGGTCGTCGAAGCCGACCACGCTGACGTCGTCGGCCACCCGCAGCCCGCGTTTGCGCACCGCCTCGTAGACGCCGAGCGCCATCTGGTCGCTGGAGGCGAAGATGGCCGTCGGCGGATCGGGCAACGCCAGCAGCTGCGCGCCGCCGGCGTACCCGGCCTCGTGGTAGAAGTTGCCGGGACGCACGAGCGCGTCGTCGAAGGCGATGCCGGCGGCCTCGAGGGCGGCGCGGTAGCCGTCGAGCCGCGCCCGGCTGCACATCAGCTGCGGCGGACCGGCGATGAACCCGATCCGCCGGTGGCCGAGGCCGAGCAGGTACTGGTTGGCCCGCAGACTGCCGGTCCAGTTGGTGGCCCCGATCGTGGGCGCCTCCTGCGGGGCCACCCCGGCCGGGTCGACGATGACCACGGGGACGTTGAGGCGGCGCAGCTCGGCCTGCAACGGTGGGGCCACCATCGAGGTCACGAAGATGACCCCCTCGGTGGAGCGGGTCCGCATGTTGTCGAGCCACTGCTTGGCCGACGAGGTGCGCCGGTGGATCGCCGACACGACGGTGCCGACACCGCTGCCGTGCGCGACGTCCTCCACCCCACGGATGATCTCCACCGCCCACGGGCTGTCCAGGTCGTTGAAGACCAGGTCGACCAGGCCGGAACGGGGCCGGCGGCTCGGTGGACGGCGGCGGTAGCCGTGCTTGGTGAGCAGTCCCTCGACCCGTTCGCGGGTCTGCGGGGCGACGTCGGACCGGCCGTTGATGACCCGGGAGACGGTGGGCACGGAAACGCCGGCCAGGCGCGCGATCATCGCGATGGTGACGTTCCGGTCGTTGTCGGCGCCCACAATCCGCCCTTTCCTCGTGCCTGGAGCTTACGGTCGGTGAAGGCTACCGGAGCCGCCCCGGCTCAGCCCTTCACGCTGCCCGACAGCCCACCGATCAGCTGGCGTTCGGCCACGGCGTAGAAGCCCAGGGCCGGAAGCATGGAGAGCACCACGTAGGCGAGTACCCGGGCGGTGTCGTCGGCGTACTGCCCCTGGAAGGCCTGCACCCCGACCGGGAGGGTCCACCAGCTCTGGTCGGTGAAGACCACCAGCGGCAGCATGAAGTTGTTCCAGCTCGACACCACGGCCAGCACCGAGACGGTGGCCAGGGCGGGACGGGCCATCGGCAGCAGCACCCGCCAGAAGAATCCGAACGGGGTGCACCCGTCGAGGACGGCGGCCTCCTCGACCTCGCCCGGGATGGTGCGGAAGAACTGCCGCAGGATGATGATGGTGACCGGCAGCCCGAAGGCGGCCTGCGGCAGGATCACCCCGAGCGGGTTGTCCAGCAGGCCCATGCCGCGCAGGAGGACGAACAGCGGCAGGATGGCCACCGCGAACGGGAACATCAACCCGATCGCGAACAGGGTGACGAACAGCTCCCGGCCCCGGAAGGCGTAGCGGGCCAGGACGAACGCCGCCATCGCCGCCGCGCCGACCACGATCACCGTGCTGGCCACCGCGATGAGGACGCTGTTGCCGAGCTGACGCCAGAACACCTCGGAGGCGAGGATGCCGGTGTAGTTCTCGGTCACCCACGGGTCGGGCCAGCCGAGCGGGTTGGTGGAGAGCTGGCCGTTGTCCTTGAACCCGCCGAGCACCCCGAACAGGACCGGCACGACGATCAGCGCGCCGACCGCGACGGAGACGAGGTGCAGCACGAGCCGGCGGGCCCGGACCGGGGGGTTCGTCGTGGTGCTCATCGCTGGTCTCCCTGGGTGGTGAGCGCGCCCTCGGTGTCGCGGCGCATGACGATCCGCTGGTAGAACAGGGCGAAGACCATGCTCAGCAGGAACATCACGATGCTGATCGCGCTGGCGTAGCCGACCTCGAAGCGGCGGAACCCGTACTGGTACATGGTCACGGCCAGAGTCTCCGACGCGTGGACCGGACCGCCGCCGGTGAGCACCCACACCATGTCGAACAACTGGATGGTGCCGATGACCGACAGGAAGACGCTGATCCGGATGGTCGGGCCGAGCAACGGCAGGGTGACGTGCCGGAATGCCTGCCAGGAGCCGGCCCCGTCGACCGTGGCCGCCTCGTGGATCTCCTGAGGAATGCTCTGCCGGCCGGCCAGGAAGAGGATCATGTAGAAGCCGAAGTACTTCCAGGAGATCACCAGGAAGACGGCCATCAGCACGGTGTCCGGATCGGCGAAGATCGTGCCGGCGTCCGCGCCGAGCAGGCGGGTCAGTGTGTCACCCAGCCCCCGGTTGGGGGAGAACACCAGGGTGAACAGGACGGCGGTGGTGACCTCGGAGAGCACGTACGGGGCGAAGAAGATCAGCCGGTAGCCGCTCCGGCCCCGCAGCGGCTGGTTGAGCAGCATGGCCAGGCCGAGGGCGACCGGTAGCTGGACCAGCAGCGACAGGACGATCAGCACGAGCCCGCGCCACAGGTCCCCCCGGAAGGTGGGATCGCGGAAGGCGCGGGTGTAGTTGTCCAGCCCGACGAAGTTCTCCGGCAGGCCGAAGCCGTTCCACTTGTACAGGCTGGCGTAGCCCGCCACCACGATCGGGGTGATGACCAGCAGGAGGAACAGCACCAGCGCCGGGGCCAGGAAGACGGTGAGGGTGCCCAGTCGGCCCGGCCGGAACCGGCGGCCACGCGGTCGCGTGGCCACCGGTCGCGGTGTCGGCGGTCTGGCCACCGCACCGTCCCGCACACCCGACGTCGTCGGCGGCCTGGTCATGCCTGCTCCACTCGGTTGTTGTCGCGGACGGGTACGGGTCGGTGGTGGGCCATGGCCTACTGGCTCTTCGCCACCGCGGTGATGTCCTTGACGATCTGCTCGGCGCGCTTGTCACCGGCGACCAGCGCGGCGACGCTGTCGTTGACCTGCTGGCCGACGGCCGGCGGGTACGCCTGGTCCAGGTAGAGCTGGAAGCCGGTCGCGCTGGCCAGCGTCTGTGCCACCGCCTTGTTGTTCACGTCGGTGATCGCCGAGGTGGCGTCGGTGACCGTCGGCAGCACCGCGCCGGTCGCGGCGGACCTGCGCTGGCTGTCCGCGCTGAGCAGCGTCTTGAGGAAGTCGACGGTGGCAGCGGGGGCGTCCTTGCCGACGGCGAAACCGTTGCCGCCCCCGAACACCTCCGTGGCCGAGCCCTTGCCACCGTCGACGGCCGGGAACGGGAAGAAGCCGAGCTTGTCGCCGATGCCCTTCTTGCTGGTGGAGGAGGACGCCTGCACCGACGGCGCCCACTGGCCCATCAGCTCCAGGGCCGCGCCGCCGTTGCCCATCGTGGCGGCCTGCCCGTCCGGGGAGCCGTACTCGGCGCCGAGGAACCCCTTCTGGAAGGGCTGGAGGTCGACCAGCTCCTTGAACCGCTGGCCGGCGGCGACGAAGTCGGGGGTGTCGAAGTTCTTGTCCTTGGCGGCCTGCTGCAACGCGCCGAGACCACCGATCCGCATCGCCAGGTAGGCCCAGTAGAAGTGGGCCGGCCACTTGTCCTTGCCGGCCAGGGCCACCGGGACGACGCCGGTCGCCTTGATCTTGGTCACCGCGTCGAGGAGCTGGGCCCAGGTGGTGGGCGCGGCGGTGATCCCGGCCCTGGCGAAGTGGTCCTTGTTGTACCAGAAACCGACCATCCCGAGGTCGAACGGAACGCCGTAGATCCGGCCGTCGATGGTGTACGGCTCCAACGCGAGGGGCAGCAGGGTGCCGATCCAGGGCTTCACGTCGTCGGTGAGGTCCTTGACCAGGCCCGCGTCGACCTGCTGCCGGAGCACGCCGCCGCCCCAGGACTGGAAGAGGTCGGGCGGGGAGCCGGCCTGGGTGGCGGTGGTCAGCTTGGCCTTGAACGCCTCGTTCTCCAGGGGCTGGATCTTGACGGTGACGTCGGTGTGCGCGGTCTGGTACTCCTTCGCCATCGCCGCCCAGACCGGCAGCATCGGCTCGGTGTTCTGGATGTGCCACCAGTTGATCGTCTGCGGGCCGTCCGGGTCGCCGGAGTCCCCGCCGCCGCAGGCGCTGAGCAGGTAGGCGCCGGCGCCGGCGCCGGCGAGGCCGAACAGCGTTCTGCGGGAGAGGTGCGCTGCCATGGTCCATCCCTTCGGGGACTCACGAGGTGCTCGGATATCGATCTGACCGCCGAGAAGCGACTGTGGGTTTTCCGGAACTTTCGGCGCGCCACCGGTATTACCGAGTGTTTGCGGGGACGCTACGACGTGGTTGCACACCGGGTCAAGGGGTCTGTCCTATCACGATCGGACCCGCTACCGTGGTCGATAGTTCCAGAGCTTCCGGTGAGAGGTTCCGGAAGTTTGTCGAAAGCCGCACCAGAGGAGTCGAGATGTCGACCGAGACCGCTGACGTGGCGACCGCCGCCCGGTCGATCCGCAATCCCGTCCTGACGGGATTCCACCCGGACCCCTCGATCGTGCGGGTGGGCGCCGACTACTACCTGGCCACCTCGACCTTCGAGTGGTATCCGGGGGTGCGGCTGCACCACTCCCGCGACCTGGTGCACTGGCGGGCACTGGGCGGGGTCATCACCGAGCGCCGCCTGCTCGACCTGCGCGGTTGCGGAGACTCCAACGGCGTGTGGGCGCCGGACCTGTCCCACCATGACGGTGAGTTCCTGCTGGTGTACAGCGACGTGGCCAGCTTCGCCAGCGGCTACTGGGACCCGCAGAACTACCTGGTCACCGCACCCGACATCGACGGCCCCTGGTCGGATCCGGTGAAGCTGCACGGACGGGGTTTCGACGCCTCGCTGTTCCACGACGACGACGGCGACACCTGGTTGCTGAGCATGAGCGCCGACTGGCGGCCCGGCCGGGACCGCTTCGCCGGCATCGAGATCCAGCGCTACGACCGGAGGCGACGCCGGCTGGTCGGCCGCCCTCGGACGATCTTCACCGGTACCCCGGTCGGGCTCACCGAGGGCCCGCGCCTCTACCGCCACGACGGCTGGTACTGGCTGGTCACCGCGGAAGGGGGCACCAGCTGGGAGCACCAGGTCACCGTCGCGCGTTCGCGGGAGCTGTTCGGACCGTACGAGGTGGACCCGGCGGGGCCGACGCTGACCTCGGTCGGCCGACCGGACCTGCGGTTGCAGAAGGCCGGCCACGGCAGCCTGGTCCGCACCCCGGACGGCGACTGGTACCTGGCGCACCTGGTCGGGCGACCGTACACGCCGCGGGGCAACTGCGTGCTGGGCCGGGAGACCGCGATCCAGCGGGTCGAGTGGGCGCCGGGGGGCTGGCCGCGCGTTCCCGGGGGCGTACCGGCCGACGAGGTCACCGCGCCGGATCTGCCCCCGCACCCGTGGCCGGCGGAGCCGGCCACCGACCACTTCGACGACGACCGGCTCGGCCCGTGCTGGTCGACGCTCCGCCGGCCGGCCGGCCCGGACTGGATCGACCTGCGGTCCCGCCCGTCGCACCTGCGGATCCACGGGGGACAGTCCCCCGTGGGCCGGCAGACGCCCAGCCTGGTCGCGCGTCGAGTCGGAGCGACCCACTGTTCGCTGGAGACCGTGGTGGAGTTCGACCCGCGCGACCATCGGCACCTGGCCGGGATCACCGCGTACTACAACACCCTCAACTGGCACCACCTCTACCTCACCCGGGCCGACGACGGGCAGGTGGTGCTGGAACTGCTCAGCGCGGACAGCGGACGGCGGACGGCGTATCCGGACCTCACGGTCGAGGTCGGCGACGTCGGTCGGGTCGGGCTACGGGCGGTGTTCGACGGTCCGGTCGTCCGGTTCGGGTACGACCTCGGTGCCGGCTGGCGGGAGCTTCCGGTCAAGCTCGACGCGACCATCCTCTCCGACGAGCACGCCGCGCTGGTCATCGACGGGGAACCCGCGGCGTGGGGCTTCACCGGAGCGTTCCTCGGTCTGTGGGTGCAGGACCTGGGCAACGACGGCGTGCACGCCGACTTCGACCACGCCACCTACCTCGAACACTGACCACGACGGACGGGCCGCCTCGTCGGGCGGGATCCCCGGCGGCGGCCCCGGTACGGACAGGACAGCCGATGAGATCCTCCGCCGTGACCGGCCGGGCGCCCCGCCCGGCCGGCGTGACCGCCCCGGTCCGCCCGGTCAGCGCCGACGTCGTCGACACCGCCCGGGGCGGTGGCCGCACGCTCAGCCTCACCTTCGACGACGGCCCGAACCCCACCGACACCCCGCGGCTGCTGGGCGTCCTGCGCCGGCACCGGATCGCCGCCGTGTTCTGCCTCTGGGGCGAGCACGTCGACGACCACCCCGACGTGGTCCGGCGGATCGTCGCCGACGGGCACGCCCTGTGCAACCACGGCATGCGCCACGACGACATGGGCTCCTGGCCGCCCGCGCGGATCGCCGCGGACCTCCGGGAGACCAACGACGCCATCCGGCGGGCCGTCCCGGGTGCCCGGATCCGGTACTTCCGCGCCCCCTACGGCGCCTGGGGACAGACGCCGGCCGTGGCCGCGTCCCTGGGCATGCGACCGCTCGGCTGGCGGCTGGCCGTCGGCGACTGGGAACCGCCCGGCACCGACGAACTCGTCCGGCGACTGCTCGACGGGGTCACGCCCGGTGCCGTGGTGCTGATGCACGACGGCGGCGGCGACCGGCGCCAGACCGTCGACGCGGTCGACCGGGTCGTGCCCGTACTGCGGGCGTGGCGCTGGCGGTTCACGCTGCCCGCACGGGACCGCCCCCAACCGGCACGGCGGACCCACACCCCGAGGTAGCGGACGAGCCGAACCTCTATCTTTACATCGATGTACGTGGTTCCATTTCGTCATGCGCCGACTTCTCGCCTGCCTGGTCGCCGCCCTCGCGGCCAGCCCTCTCGTCCTCAGTGCAACGCCGGCCGCCGCCGCAACCGCGGCACCGGCGCTGGTCATCGGAAGCGACTTCCCCGATCCCGACATCCTGAAGGTCGGCGACACCTACCACGCCTACTCGACCAACAACGGCCACGGCAACGTCCCGGTGGCCACGGCGACCTCGCTGACCGGCCCCTGGACGCGGCGGCCCGACGTCCTGCCCACCCTCGGTGCCTGGGCCAGCGGCGGACGCACCTGGGCTCCCGAGGTGACCCGCCGCGCCGACGGCCGGTACGTGCTCTACTACACCGCGCTCAGCCGCAGCGTGGGCCGGCAGTGCATCGGCGCGGCCACGGCCACCTCGCCGCTGGGCCCGTTCGCCCCGGTCGGCACCGGGCCGCTGATCTGCAACGGCGGTGAGGGCGGCGACATCGACGCGTCCAGCTTCGTCGACAGCACCGGCCTGCGGTACCTGCTCTACAAGGACGACGGCAACGCGATCGGTCAGCCCACCAGTCTCTGGCTCCAGCAGGTCGCCGCCGACGGGGTGACGTTGCAGGGTTCCCGGGTGGAGCTGCTGCGCAGCGGTCGCCCGGAGGAGGCCGGGGTCATCGAGGCACCCGTGCTGACCAAGGTCGGCAGCCAGTACGTGCTGTTCTACTCGCTCGGCGGGTACGGCGGCGACGCCTACCAGACCAGCTACGCGACCTCGACGTCGCTGACCGGCCCGTACACCAAGGCGTACCGTTCCCTGCTCACCACGGCCTCGCTGGACAACGCCGTCCGGGGTCCGGGCGGCGCGGACGTCGTCCGGGAGGCCGGCGGCGACCGGATCGTCTTCCACGGCTGGATCAACAACAACACCGCCCGGGGCATGTACGTGGCCGACCTCGGCTGGTCCGGCGGGTACCCCGTCGTCCGGGGCAGCCGGGTGCGCTACGAGACCGAGCGGGGCCAGCTCCACAACTGCGGGGTGCGGAACACCACGACGGCCTCCCAGGGTCAGGCGGTGGCGTACATCGACCACGCCGACAGCTGGGTGGAGGTCACCGTCTTCGCTCCGCGGGCGGGCGGCTACACCGCGCACATCGCCTACGCCGCCGGCTACGGCGACGCCCAGCACACGTTGACCGTCAACGGCGGGGCGGCGCAGGCCGTCACCTACCCGAACACGGGTTGGGAGACCTGGCGGCAGGTCCGTGCCGACGTCACACTCAACGCCGGCTACAACACGCTCCGGCTGACCCACCGCAGCCGCTGGGCGGAACTGGACTTCGTCGAGATCTCCTAGCCTCCGGCCCACGCGCCGCACGGCACCCCGCCCCGGTCTGGCCTTCGGCCGGCCGGGGCGGCGGCCCGCCCGGACGGGCCGCCGCATCCGCTCCCGGGTCACCCGCACCCCGCTCGTCCGTGGCCCGGCGCCCAATGCGCTCAGGACGGAGCGGACCGCCCGCCGGTCACGCCACCCCGGCGGCCCCGTCCCGGGGCAACGGGGCGTCCGGTGCGGCCAGCAACCCGGACAGCAGCCGCTGGTACCGACCGAGCCAACCGGCGACCGTGTCGACGTCGAACAGGTTCGTCGCGTACTCGATGAGCAGCGCCATCCCACCCTCCGGCAGCGGGCGGAGCTGCCAGGTCAGGTCGCCCCGGGAGCCGGCCAGCACGACGTCCCGGGCCGGCGCCGGGGCCAGACCGGTCAGGTGCAGCACCGGATCGGCCATGTCGAGCAGGTCGAAGTAGACCCGGCAGGGAAAGTTCGTGAACGCCTCGCCGAGCGCCGCGATCTGCACCGACGAGGGCACCGACTGGCGCGCCAGGGCCTGCCAGGTCACCCGGGCGGTCCGCTGCACCAGCTCGTCGAAGGAGGCCACCCCGGCGACCGGGACGAGCAGCAGGGCCGCCTGGGCGAAGACCCCCACCACCCGGTCGTACCGGGGGTCGGTGCGGTTGGCCACCGAGGCGACCAGGTTCACGGTCGGCGCGCCGGTCAGGTCGTGCAGCAACCAGGTGAAGGCCGCCGCGAGCACCGCGTACGGGGTGGCGCCACGGCTCACGGCGTAGGACGTCACCGCCGCCACCAGGTCGGGCGGGAAGGTGTGGTGGAGCACCCCGCCCGGATCGGTGGTGAGGGGGACGCGCGGCCGGTCGGTGGGCAGCCGCAGCGGGACGGTCCCGGCGGGAAGCCCGTCGACCCACTCCCGGAGCATCTGCCGGGTCTCCGGTCGGGACAGGTACTCGGCCTCCCACCGGCAGAAGTCGACGAACTCCCCGGGCAGTGGCGGCAGCTCGGCGGGGCGGCCGGTGACCGCCGCCCGGTAGAACTCCGCCAGGTCGTCCAGGAGCGGCTGAACCGACCAGCCGTCGACGAACCCGTGGTGGATGGCGATGGTCAGCTCGTGCCGGTGGTCGTCCGGCCCGGCCGGGCCGTCCGGCTGGAACAGCGCCGCCCGGAACGCCGGCTCCCGCTCCAGGTCGAACGGGATCGAGGCCCACTCGTCGACCGCGCGGTCGAGGTCGTCCGCCGGGACCGTCCGCACCGGCAGCGGCACCGGCCGGGGCGCGAGCACCTGCTGCCACACCCCGTCCTCCCCTACCGCCAGCCGGGTCCGCAGGGCCGACTGCCGGACGGTCAGGTCGGTCAGCGCCCGGCGTAGCGCCGTCCGGTCGAGCGGGCCGTCCAGCGTCAGCCGGAAGGCCACGGTCAGCACCTGCGGGAAGGTGGTCTCCCGGGTGATCTGGTACTGCCGGGCCTGGCCGATGCTGGTCGGTCCGGTCGCCAGCACCCGCCAGTCCCCGCCGCCGTCCCCGTCCCCAGCGGTCACGGTGGCGGTGGGGGCGGGCGCGGCGGGCACGGTGGGGGCGGGCGCGGCGGGCACGGTGGGGGCGGGCGCGGCGGGCACGGTGGGGGCGGGCGCGGCGGGGGCGGGCGTCGCGCCGGGCGTCGCCGTCGGGCCGCCGGCTCGGCCGAGTCGGTCCAGCAGCGCCGGCTTGAGTCGACGCATGGTCGCGAGCAGCTCCGGGTCGAGCGCGTCGGCGGGCGCGTCGTAGTCGAGCTGACCTGCGCGTACGGTCAGCCGCACGTCCCGGCGGCGCAACTCGCCCAGCAGGTCGTCCAGCTCGGCCGACTCGGGTGCGGTCACAGCGTCCCCCTGACCCGGGTCGGCGCTCCGGCGGCGTCGGCCGGCTCCGGTCCCGTTCCGCGCAGCTGTCGCGCCATCGCCCGTACCGTGGGTTCCCGCAGGAAGTCCAGCACCCCGACGGTGCCGCCGGTTTCCGCGCGGACCCGGTTGAGCAGCCGCATCGCGGTCAGCGAGGTGCCGCCCAGCGCGAAGAAGGTGGTCTCCACCCCGACCGCGGGCAGCCCCAGTTCGGCACACCAGAGATCGTGCAGCCGGTGTTCCAGGTCGTCGGCGGGCGGAGTGCCGGTGCCGGCCCACCGGGGGGTGGTCCGGTCCGGCTCCGGCAGGGCCGCCCTGTCGATCTTGCCGCTCTCCGTGGCGGGCAGCTCGGACAGGATCGTCCACGCGGTCGGCACGAGGTACTCCGGCAGCCGGCTGGCGAGTTGGCGGGCCAGCTCCGCCGGGTCCACCCCGGGACGGTCGGGGACCACGTACCCGGCCAGGTAGTACCCGCCCTCGGGGTCGGTCCAGCCGCGCACCGCCGCGTCCCGCACCCCGTCGAGGCGGCGCAGGTGGTGCTCGGGCTCGCCCGGCTCCACCCGGAAGCCGCGGATCTGCACCTGGGCGTCGACGCGGTGCAGGAACTCCAGCTGCCCGTCGGATCGCCACCGGAGCACGTCACCGGTGCGGAAGAGCGGACCGTACTCGGGGTGGTGGAGGAAACGGGCGGCCGTCTCCTCCGGCAGGTCCAGGTAGCCCCGGCCCAGCTGCCGACCGCCGAGGTAGGCCTCCCCCGGCACGCCGACCGGGGTCGGCCGGCCCTCGTCGTCGAGCACCCGGACGACGGTGCCCGGCACCGGACGACCGATCGGCGGCGGCTCGGCGGCGACAGCGGTGGCGTCGAGGTGCACCCAGGTGGAGACGACGGTCGCCTCGGTGGGGCCGTACACGTTGGTGAGCCTGAACGGCAGGTCCGGCGTGGGTCCCCGGCGGAGCCGGTCCCCGCCGACGACGAGGTGCCGCAGCGCCGGCCGGGGCCCCGCGGACCAGTCCAGGTCGAGCAGCAGCTCCCCGACCGGGGTGGGCAGGAAGGCCACCGTGACGCCGGTGGCGACCAGCCAGTCGCGCAGCCGGACGGGGTCGAGTCGGGCCTCGTCGGGAACCACGTGCAGGGTGGCGCCCGCGCGCAGCGCCGGCCAGACCTCGATGCACGAGGCGTCGAAGCCGGGACTACAGAACCAGCTCAGCCGGTCCTCGGCGGTGATGCCGAGGTCGCGGGTGTACCAGGCGACGGTGTTGCTGATCGCCCGGTGCGGGATCACGCAGCCCTTGGGCCGGCCGGTGGAGCCGGAGGTGAACAGCACGTACGCCGGATCGTCCAGTCCGACCACCGGGTCGCCGTCACCGTGCTCACCACCGTCGGTCCGGGCGGCCCGGCCGGTGCCGTCGGGGTCGGCGTGATCGGCGTAGGTCAGCCGGTCCAGGTGCAGGGTGGCCGCCGCGCCGGGCAGCGGTGGCAGGGCCGAGCGGGACACCACCGCCCGCAGCCCGCCCTGGTCGACGACGTCGGCCAGCCGGGCGGTGGGCTGCTCGGGTGCCAGCGGCACGTAGGCCGCACCGGCGCGCAGCGCACCGAGCATCGCGGCGACCGCGTCGGCGCCGCGCGGCAGGTGGATCCCGACGAGGTCGCCCGGACCGACGCCCGCCGCACGCAACGCCTCGGTCACCACCTCCGCCCGGCGGCACAGTTGCGGGCCGGTCAGCCGCCCGTCCGGGCCGACCACGGTGGCCCGGTCGGGGTGCAGCAGGGCGGGCAGCGGCGCGTCGGCACCGGCTGCCGGCGGCCCGCCGTCCTGCCACGCCGGATCCGGCGGGGTCGCCCCGGGCGGGGCGACCGTCCCCGGGTGGGCCCGACCGTTCGAGGCGGCCGGGTCGGCGTCCGCCCGGTGCGCCCGACCGTTCGAGGCGGCGGCGTCGCTGCCGGGACGGACCAGTACGGCGACCGGTTCGTCCGGGCGCTGCGTGCCGGCCCGCAGCACCGCCACCAGCCGGTCCAGGACGCGCCGCGCGGTCCCGGGGTCGAACAGGTCGGTGGCGTAGTTGAGCTGGCAGCGCAGCGTGTCCCCGAGGTCGGTGACGAAGAGGGTGAGGTCGAACGGCGCCCGGCGGACGGCCGCGTCCAGCAGGGTGGCCCGGACGTCGGGCAGGTCGAACGCGAAGGCCGGCTGGTTGTCGTACTCGATGACCACGTCGAACAGCGGATGCCGGCCGACCTCGGGTTCGGTGCCCAGGGCCCGCGCGACCCGGCCCACCGGCACGTCGCGGTGATCGTGCGCGTCGAGCAGCGCGGTGCGGGCCGCCCGGACGACGTCGGCGAAACTCGCGTCGGGGGCCACCGACAGCCGCAGCGGCAGCGTGGTGACGAACAGCCCGACGGCCTCCTGCGCGGCGGCGGGGCGGTGCGCGACCGGGGTGCCGAGCAGCACGTCCGGCTGGCGACCGTCGTCGGCGAGGACCGCCGCGAACCCGGCCAGCAGCACCATGAAGGGGGTGGCCCGGTGCCGTCGGGCGGCGTCGCGCACCGCACGGGTGAGGTGCGCGTCGAGCTCGACCCCGGCGACCGCCCCCGCCCCGCTGGGAATCTCCGGACGCGGCCGGTCGGTCGGCAGGCCGAGCCCCGGCCGCGATCCGAGACGGTCCCGCCAGTAGGTCAGCTGGGCGTCGACCACCTCCGGCGCCGGCTGGTCGGTCGGGATCGGCCAGGGTGGCGGTGCCGGCAGCTCGGCCGGCCGGCCGAGCTGCGCCGCCCGGTAGCCGGCGGCCACCTCCCGGGCGAGCACCTGGGCCGAGAGGGTGTCGATCACGAGATGGTGCATGCGGAGCACGAGCAGGTGCAGCCGCTCGTGCACCCGGACCAGCCGGGGCGCGAACAGCGGGCCGGTGTCCAGGTCGAACCGGTGCCGGGTCTCCTCCTCGGCGATCTCGTCGGCGAGGGTGGCGACGTCCCGCCCGGCCGCGTCGTGTACCGGCAGCTCGACCGGGGCCGGTGGCCGCGCCACCTGCCACGGCTCGCCGTCGACCTCCCGGATGGTGGATCGCAGCGCCGGGTGCCGCCGTACGACGAGCGTCAGGGCGTCGCGCAGGGCGGTCACGTCGAGCGGCCCGTCCAGCCGGACGACCTGCGACTCGGTGTAGGTGGGTCGGCCGGGCAGCACCCGCTCGGCGAACCAGATCTCGCGTTGCGCCTCGGTCAGCGGGCTGGCGTCCTCCACCGGAACCCCGCCCCCGTCGGACGCCGCCGATCGGCCGGGCGTCGCCGGCCCGTCGGCCGGTCCAGGGGCCGGTTGCGCCGGCTGGTTGAGGAGCCTGTGCAGCCGGTCGATCCCGGGCAGGCCGGCCAGCATCCGGCTCGACGAGAGACCGAAGTCGACGAAGCAGCCGATCTCGTCCACGCCCAGCGCGGTGAGGTTCTCCACCAGGGGCCGGGCCTCCTCCGGGCTGCCGATCAACGCCCGGTCCGAGGTGTACCGGTCGTAGGCACGGCGGAGCAGGTAGTCGACGTCCTCCGGGGTGGTCGAGTCCAGGTCGATGGTGACCCCGAGACTGTTGGTCACCTGGCCGAAGAGGGCCAGCGACGACCGCAGGTAGTCGCAGAACGGGCCGAACGCCTCCTCGCGCGCCCGGTCGCCGTCCTCGCCGAGGTAGGTGTGCAGCAGCAGGACGATCCGACCGGCGTCCGGGTCCAGCCCGTGCTCGGCCCGGGTCTGCCGGTACAGGGTGATGTTGCGGGCCAGTTGCGTGACGTCCTGGGACATCAGGTTGGTGATCACGCCGAGCCCGGCCGCCGCCGCCCGGCGGTAGCTGTCCGGGTTGCCGACGACGGCGGTGAACAGCGGCGGCATCGACTGGACGGGGGGCGGGAAGAGCCGTACCTCGACGGGTTCGCCGTTGCCGGCGGTCCGGCTGACCGCCTCCCCGCGCCAGAGCCGGCGGATCTGGTCGAGGGACTCGTACATCGCCTCCCGGTGCCGGCCGTACGTCTGCGGGGCGAGGACGAAGTCACGGGCGTGCCAGCCGCTGGCGCAGCCGATGCCCACCCGGCCGCGCGAGAGGTTGTCCACCACCGACCACTCCTCGGCGACCCGGATCGGATCGTGCAGCGGCAGCACGGCGCAGCCGGCGTGGATGCGGACCCGGTCGGTGCGCGCGGCGACGGCGGCGGCCAGCACGGACGGGTTGGGGAAGATGCCGCCGAACGAGTCGAAGTGCCGTTCGGGCAGCCACACCGCGTACAGGCCGTGGGTGTCGGCGAAGGCCGCCGCGTCGAGCACCGCGTCGTAGCGGTCCTGGACGCTCTGCTGCGGGTAGTCGCCGAAGAAGTACAGGCTGACGTCGACCCGTCCCGCGGTGGCGGGCACCACCGCCGGCGTCCGTTCGCCGCCCGGAGGCGGCACGACCACCGGGGACGGCACGCTGACGGGCTCTCGACGCTCGGCGGCAACCGGCCCGGGGACGGACGGCGTGCCCGCAGCGGCGGCCGGACCGGGCAGGAACCCACCGGCCCGCAGGGCGAGCAGGCTGTCCCGGACGGCGTCGACGATCCGGTCGACGTCGGCGTCGGTGTGCGCGTCGGAGAGGAAGAAGTTGCGCCACTCCCAGACGTGCACCCCGGCCAGCACCAGGTGGTGGAAGAGCAGGTCGAGGTTGACGTCGGAGGCGAAGCGGAACAGCGACCCGAAGCGGTGCACCCGCAGCGGGAAGTCCTGCTCGGCGCAGAACGCGTTCACCGCCGTGGCGAGCCGCTCGGTGCGCCGGTTCAGCCCGTCCTGGAGCGCCGGTCCCCGGTCGCGCAGCTCGGTCAGCACCGCCCGCGCCGCCACCATGGAGAGCGGGTGCTGGATGTACGTGCCGCCGAAGAAGGTGGTGTCCTGCGGCGGGTAGCTGTCGTCGCCGTAGCGCCAGAAACCGCCGTCGACCCAGTCCATGATGTCCGCGCGACCGGCCACCGCGCCGACCGGGTACCCGCCGCCGATCACCTTGCCGTACGTGGCGAGGTCGGCGCGGACACCGAAGACGCCCTGCGCTCCCTGCGGGTGCGGGCGGAACCCGGTGAGCATCTCGTCGAAGAGCAGGACCATGCCGTGCCGGTCACAGGCGGCCCGCAGGGCGTGGAGGAACTCCGCCGGCTGCCGGTCCGGGTGCCGGCTCTGCACCGGTTCGACCACCACGGCGGCGATCCGGCCGGCGGACCGCTCGATCACGTCCAGGCTCTGCGGGTCGTCGTAGGGCAGCACCATGACGTCGGTGACCGCCGAGTCCGGGATGCCGGCGGAGACCGGCACGGTGCGCCAGGTGTCACCGTCGCGCACCCCGCTCCCGAGCACCGGGTCGATGTGACCGTGGTACGACCCGGTGAACATGACGATCAGCGGACGGCCGGTGTACGCGCGGGCCAGCCGGAAGGCCGCCGAGTTGGCCTCGGTGCCGGTGGTGGCGAAGGCTGCCCGGTCCATGCCGGTCAGGTCACAGAGCAGTTCGGCCGCCTCACCGGTCTCCGCGCCCCGGGGCCCGAGCCGCAGCCCGTCGCCGAGGTGTTCGGCGATCGCCCGGGTGAGGAAGTCCGGCTCGTGGCCGAAGAGCAGCGACCCGAAGCCCATGGTGATGTCGACGTAGGTGTTGCCGTCGACGTCCTCCAGGTAGGCGCCCCGGGCCCGTCGGGCGGCCAGCGGGTAGAGCAGTTCCTTGGTGGCACGGCGGAAGCCGACCACGGCCCGGCTGTCGGCCAGCCGCCGGCGGTGCCGTTGGGCGAGTTCCTTGGAGGTCGGGGTCCGCGCGGTGTAGCGGCGGACCAGGTCGGCGAAGTGCTCCTGCTGGCGGGGGTCGAGGCGGCCACCGCCCAGTCCGGTGCCGACCCGGGTGGGTCGGGGGCCGACCTGGGCCGGAACGGTCGCCGGATCGGTCCTCGCCGACGCGGCTGCCGGAAGCGTGGCCGACGGTGCACCGGAGGCTGCCGGTGCGACGGCTCCCGCCGGCGGTGCGGCACTCGCGGCCGGTGGTGGGGCGGCGGCCGGCGGCAGGGCGGTGACGACCGGCGGTGGGGCGACGACCGGCGGCGCAGGGGTGACGGTGGTCGCGGAGGGCGGGACGGCCGCCAGGGCGGAGAGCTGGCGGGCCATCAGGTCGGTGAACTGCCCCATCAGCGCGAGTTGCCCCCGGAGCAGCTCACCGGCGACGGAGTCGTCGGCCACCGGGGCACCCACCGGAAGCGGGAGCGGCTGGGCCGGCGCACCGGCCACCGTCGACGTCGGACCGGCGGTTGGTTCCCCGGTGGGCCCGGCCGGCACGGCGGCGAGAGCGGACGGGACGGTCGCCAGCGGCGCGGCACCACCGAGGGCCGGAACGGCGGCTGGGACGTCCGGCGTGGCCGGCTGGGCGCCCGCCGTCGCCGGAGATACGTCCGTTGTGGCCGACTGTGCGTCCGCTGTGGCCGGTCGGACGTCCATCGTGGCCGGTGCAGCGGCCGGTGTGGTGGGCGCGGCGTCGACCGGGGCGGGCGCGCCCAGCGCGGCGAGGCGCTCCGGTGCGGCCCGCTCGACGATCGCCGCCGTCAGCCGGCTCGGACTGTCGAGTTCCTCGAACAGTTCCCGCATCGGGACCCGGATCCCGAAGGTCGTCTCCAGTTCCCGCAAGAGGTTGATCATCAACAACGAGTCGGCGCCGAGATCGAAGAAGGGCGTCTCCTCGGGCACCCGGTCGACGTCGGTGCCGAGCTGGTGGGCGGTCAGTTCCCGCACCCGGCGCAGGACGAGCGGCGTGGCGGTGGGTGCCGGAGTGGCGGCCGGGGACATGACAGGACCTCCTGCGACCGGGGGGTCGGACGGGACGGGGGGCACCGGACGGGGCACGGTCGCCCAGTGCCGGGTCCGCTGGAACGGGTACGTGGGCAGGGGTACGCGGCGGCCGGTCGGCGTCAGCGCCGCCCAGTCGACCTCGACGCCCCGGCAGAACACCTCGGCCAGGGCGGCCAGCACCTCGGCGGCCCGGTCGGCGCGTCCCCGTTGCACGGGAATCCACCGGGTCTGCGGCCACTGCCGGCCGAGCATGGTGAGCAGCGCCTCCGGGCCCAGCTCCAGGAAGGTGGTGCAGCCGTCGGCGACCAGCCCGGCGACCCCGGCACCGAAGTCCGACCGTTCCCGGGTCTGGCGACGGACGTGCGTGGCGTCCGGCCGCGTTCCGGGCGCCAGGCGTACGCCACCGATTCCGGTGACCAGCGGAATCCGCAACGGTCGCCAGTCGAGGGTGGCGGCGTGGGCGGTGAGGTCGTCGAGGATCGGGTCCAGCAGCGCGGAGTGGAACGCCCGGTCGGTCGGCAGCGGCCGGTGCCGGAGGCCGGCGGCGTCGAACTGCCGCCCGAGGTGGCGTACCGCCGACGGGGGTCCGGCCACCACGTGCCGGCGCGGCCCGTTGGACACGGTCAGCTCGACCTCGGGTGCCCGGCGCAGCAGCGGCTCCAGTTCGGCCTCGTCGGCCAGGACGGCGAGCGCCGCGCCCGGGGGCGTACCGCGCTGCATCAGCTCGCCACGGACCGCGGCCAGGTGCAGGCCGTCCTCCACGGAGAGCGCACCGGCCAGGCAGAGCGCGGCGTACTCCCCCGCGCTCTGTCCGATGACGACGTCCGGGCGGACGCCGACCGACTCCAGCAGTCGGGCCTGCGCGACCTGGAGGGCGAACAGGGCCGGCTGCACGGTGGCGGTGCTCCACTCGTGCGCCGCGCCGCGCAGCGCTGCCAGCAGGTCGATGCCCCAGTCCTGCCGGTACCGGGCGGCGCAGGTCTCCAGCACCTCCCGGGCCGGCTCGTACGCCAGCAGGCCGACCGCCGCCGCGCGCAGGTTGACGCCCTGCCCGGTGCAGGCGAGGACGACCGGCCCGGGGCCCGCGTCGGCGACCGCGCCGGTGACCGAACCGGCCGGGTCGCCCGCCTCGTCCGGTCGGCCCCGGAGCACCGCCGCCGCCTCGGTGGGCCCGGCGGCCCAGGCCACCAGCCGGTGTCGTCGCCGCTGCCGGCCCGCGCCGAGGGTGACCAGCAGGTCCTCGGGGCGCGGCGGGTCGGTGGCGAGCCGGTCGGCCATCCGCTCGGCCAGCGCGGCCAACGCGGCGGGCGTCTGCGCGGTCAGCGGCACGACCGTGGGCGTGCCCGGGGTGGTCGACGACGCGGGGGCGGCCGGGGGTTCCTCCACGACCACGTGGGCGTTGGTGCCGCCGACGCCGAGGGACGAGACCCCGGCCCGGCGGGGACCGGTCACCGGCCACGGCTGGACCGACGTGGGCAGGTCGAACGGCCCGTCGGCCAGGCGGAGTTCCGGGTTGGGCCGGCGCAGGTTGGCCACCGGCGGGATCCGGCCGTGCCGGACCGCCAGCGCGGCCTTGATCAGCCCGGCCATCCCGGCGGCGGTGTCGAGGTGGCCGATGTTGGCCTTCACCGCGCCCAGCGGCAGCGGGGCGGGACGGTCGGCGAAGACCGTCCGCAGGGCGGCCATCTCGATCGGGTCGCCGACCCGGGTGCCGGTGCCGTGGGTCTCCAGGTAGCCGATCGACGCGGCGGGCACGCCCGCCACCGCCAGGGCGTCCCGGATCACGCCGGCATGGCCGTCGGCGGTGGGCGCGGTGTAGCCGCTCTTGGCGGCCCCGTCGTTGTTGACCGCCGAGCCGAGGATCACCGCGTGCACGGTGTCGCCGTCGGCGAGCGCGTCGTCGAGGCGTTTCAGCAGCACGGCCGCGACTCCGTTGCCGCCGACCGTGCCGTCGGCGTCGGCGTCGAAGGCCCGGCAGACGCCGGTGCGGGAGAGGATCGAGCCCTCCGCGTGCCGGTAGCCGGCCACCCGGGGCACGTGCAGCGCGGCGGCGCCGGCCAGCGCCAGGTCGGACTCCCCGGCCAGCAGCGACCGTACGGCCAGGTGCACCGCGACCAGCGAGGTGGAGCAGGCGGTCTGCACGCTCAACGCCGGTCCGGTCAGCCCCAGCCGGTACGCCACCCGGGTGGCCAGGAAGTCGGGCTGGTTGCCGATGGTCACCTGCAACGCGGTGAGGTGGTCGACCGGATCGGTACCGGCGAGCTGTTCCAGCAGGTAGGAGCGGAGCGAGTACAGGTGCATGCCGGAGCCGGCGAAGACCCCGACCCGTCGGCGGGTGCCGGCGTACCCGGCGTCCTCCAGCGCCTCCTGGCAGACCTCGAGGAAGAGCCGCTGCTGCGGATCGGTCAGCGTCGCCTCGCGCGGGGCGATGCCGAACGCCTCGGCGTCGAAGCTCTCGATGTCCTCGAGCGCGCCGCTGACCGGGACGAACGCCTCGTCGTCGACGAGCGTGGCGGGCCAGCCTGCGGCGAGCAGGTCGGCGCGGTCGAACCGGCGCACGTCGACCTGCCCGGCGAGCAGGTTGCGCCAGTACCGCGCGGCGGTGTCGGCGCCGGGCAGCCGCAACGCCATGCCGACGATCGCGATCCGCCCGTCGCCCGCCGCCCGGGTGCCGGCGGTGCCGGCGGTCCGGTCCGCCGGTCCGGCCAGCAGGTCCACCAGGTACGCCACCAGCGCGGCCGGTGTGCCGTGGGTGAACAGGGCGGTCTGCGGGAACCGCGCGTCCAGGGCCTGTTGCAGCAGGGTGTGCAGGCGGAGCAGGTGCACCGAGCCGAGACCGGCGTCGTGGAACGCGGTGCGGTCCTCGATCCCGGCGGGCAGGGCCCCGCGCAGCACCTCCCGGACGGTGCGCGCCACGGTCAGCGGATCCCGCAGCGGCGCGCCGGACGCGGTGGGTGGCCGGGGCACGGACCCGGACGGCGACGTCGGGGCGACGGTCGGTGCCGGCGGTACGGCGCGGACGACCGGGGCGGGCGGCGGCTCGTCCGGTACCGGTGACGCCCCCTGCCGTGCCGCCGGCGGGTCCGGGGACTCGTCCGGTGCCGCCGGCGGGTCCGGGGACTCGTCCGGTGCCGCCAGCGCGGCGGTGCCGAAGGCGTCCACCGGGTCCGGCCCGGCTCCGCCGACCGCCTCGAGCGGCCGGACCGGCCGCACCAGGTGCCGGACGCGCGCCGCGTCCGGGTCGACGCCGGCGAGGAGGTGCCCCGGGGGCAGGCGCAGCGCCGCCCGGGTCAGCGCGAGCCCCTCGGTGGCGGTGAGGGTACGCAGGTGGCGGCGGGTGGCCTCCTCGACGCCGTTGCGGTCGGCACTCATCCCGACGCCGCGCCACATCCCCCAGCTCACGCACTGCACGGGTCGGTCGGCGCCCAGGTGTGCGCAGAGCGCCTCCAGGAAGGCGTTGCCGGCCGCGTAGCCACCGGTGCCGACCACCGGCACCAGGGCAAGCAGGGACGAGAACGCCACCAGTCGGCTGCCCGGACGGCGCGACAGCAGCCGGGCCACCTGCACCGAGCCGTCCACCTTGGCCGCCGTCGCGGCCCGCCACCGTCGGGGATCGGTCTCGGTCAGCGGGGCCTGCCGGTAGTCGCCGGCGACGTGCAGGACCCCGTCCAGCGACGCCTGCCACTGCTGCTCGGCCGCGTCCACCGCGGCCCGGAGGGCGGCGCCGTCGGTGACGTCGGCGGCGGCGTACCGCACCCGTCCGGTGCCGCCGTCCAGCTCCGCCAGGGCGGCGGGGACCTGCGTGGCCGGCGTCCGACCGACCACGAGCAGGTGCAGGTCGAGGTCGACGGCGAGCCGGCCCAGCACGGCGCGGGACACGCCGCCGAGGCCGCCGGTGACCAGCCAGCGGGTGCCCGACGGGACCACCGGCCCCGCGCCGGTGGTGGCGTCGGGGGCACCGACCCGGTGCAGGGTGCGCACGAGCGCCCCGTCCCGCCAGGCCACCACGTTCTCCCGGTGTCGCCAGCCGGTCGCCGCCGCGAGGACGGTGGCGTCGGTGGCCGCGTCCGGGCCGGGCAGGTCGAGGTGCCAGGTGCGGACGTCGGGGTGCTCGACGCCGAAGGTCTCGCCGAGGCTGGCGGTGAGCGCGGCCGGGTAGCAGCCGGCTTCGTCGCCCCGGACCCGGTACAGGCCCCGGCTGACGGTCAGCAGGGTGCCGGTCCAGCCGACCTCGGCCAGCGTCCGGAGCAGGCGCAGGGCGTGGGTACCGCACGTCTCGACGGCCGCGTCGACGGCCGCCACGTCGTCCGGGTCGGGGGTCGGCAGGTAGCTGGGGGCGAAGACGACGAGCGCGGGCGTGCGGCCCGGTGCGGCGAGCGCGTCGCGCAGGGTGGGTCCGTCGACCGCCGGGTCCGCGCCGTCCCCGGCCACCGTGGGGTCGTCGACGAGCACGACGTCGGGTAGGGCGGCGCGCAGCGCGGTGGCGAGGCCGAGCCGGTCGGTGACCACGAGCACCGGCCCGGGTGGTGGGTCGCCGCTCATGGTCCGGGGTTCCCACCCGGGGCGGTAGAGACAGTCGGTGATGGTGTCCGGGCCCGCCTCCAGCAGGTCGGCGCGGCGTTCGGCGGCGGCGTACCCGCCGTCGAGCAGGCGGGCCCGCATGCCGCTGCGCTGGATCTTGCCACTGGTGGTCTTGTCGAACCGGTCCCGCTCCACCGGCACCAGGCGGACCGTGGCGACCTGGAGCCGGTCGGCGAGGCGGCGACGGATCCGGCTCAGCAGCGCGGCGTCCGGGTCGTGTTCGGCGACGAAGAGCACCACGATCTGCTCGGCGCCCTCCGCGTCCGGCGCGCCGACCGCGGCGACGAAGCTCGCCGCGACGCCGTCGACGTCGCCCACCACGTCCTCGATGTCGTGGCAGAAGTAGTGGACCCCGTTGACGATGATGACCTCTTTGCCGCGCCCGGTGATGGTGAGCCGGCCGTCGGTGAGCATTGCGAGGTCGCCGGTGTCGAACCAGTCGCCGTCGGGGAAGGCGGCCCGGTTGGCCTCGTCGTTGCCGAGGTAGCCCGGAGTGACCCGCACGGACCGCACCTGGAGCCGGCCGATGTGCCGGTCCGGCAGGGCGGTGGCGCCGTCCGGGGCGGTGATCCGGAACCGCGCGCCGGGGGCCGCCGGGCCCATGCTGAGGAAGTCGGTGACGCCGGGGCCCGGGGCGTCGCGCAGGGTCACCCGGGTGCCGTCGGCGGCGAGTTCCACGTGCTGCACCGCCGTGGCGTCGGCCGGCTGGTAGCTGATCGCCGTGCAGGTCTCGGCCATCCCCCAGGCCAGCAGCAGGGTCGCGGGCTCGATGCCGAAGCCGCGCACGTCCGCCAGGAACTGCCGCACCACCGGCACGGTGCACTGTTCCCCGGCGTTGACCAGGCTCCGGACGTGCCGCAGGTCCCACCGGCGGTCCGGCCGCTTCCGTACCGCCTCCGAGACGAGCTTGTAGCCGAAGTTCGGGGACCAGCTGTGCTGGATCCGGTGGCGCTCCAGCAGGTCGAGCCAGAGCAGCGGGTCGGCGAGCACCAGGGCGGTGGCGACGTGGGTGGTGCCGCAGCCGAGCACGACCGGGCCGATGTGCATCATGACGATCCCGGCCACGTGGTCCAGCGGCAGCCAGTTGAGCACCTCGTCCCCGGCCCGCATCCGGCCGACCTGCCGGGCGCCCCGGGCGTAGTCGACGATGCCCCGGTGGGTCATCGGGATCACCTTCGACCGGCTGGTGCTGCCGGACGAGAGCTGGAGCATCGCCACGTCCTGCGGATCCGGCCGGTGCAGGTCGGTGGCGGGCGGGTGGTCGCGGCAGTCGGCGACGTCGAGCACCCGCATCCCGTCCAGGCCGTGCCGGTCGGCGTACCCGGTCAGCGCGGCCACGGTGCCGTCGCCGGAGAGCACCGGGGGGCGGTCCAGGCCGCGCCAGGCGTGTTCCAGCTTGTCCAGGGTGGCGTTGGGGTCGGTGTAGCCGGGGGCCTGGGCGACCGCTACGGGGTGCAGGCCGCCGATCAGGCAGGCCCAGAGCGCGACGCAGTGGTCGAGCAGGGACGGCAGGTGCAGGATCACCGGGTCCCCGGCGGTCAGGCCGGCGGCGCGCAGGCCGGTCAGCGTCCGCCGGGCGGCGGCGAGCAGGTCGGGGTACGGCAGCAGTCGGGTGCCGTCCTCCTCCACGACCCGCAGACCCCGGGTGGGCCACCGTTCGGCGACGCGCAGCAGGGCCTCGGGCAGCGTCTCCGGGTCGTCCGGGTGGACGATCGTCGCGGGTCCCGCCGCGACGGCCGCCGGGCCGTCCGGCAGCGGGGTGTCCGGGGTGGTGGTCTGGGGCGCGGCGGGCGTCGCGGTCCAGCGGGCCGGAAGGTCGATCAGGTCGGCCAGGTGCCGGCGGTCCTCCGGCGGCGCGGGCGCCGGTCGGACCGGGGCCCCGACGCTGCCGGCGACGGGCAGCACCGCGAGCGCGGCCCGGTCGGGGGTGCCGTCGGCGGCGCGGGGGATACCGGAGACCACGGCCACGGTCACCGGCGGCCCGGACGACGCGCGCCGGGCCAGTGTGACCGCCTCGGCGGTCCGCCGCGCCCGGATCGGTGGCACCGTGGCGGCCGGCACCACGTAGGCGATCCGGTGGGTGCCTCCATCCCGGGCGGTGCGGTCGAGCACGGCGGCGTCGACGATCTCGGCGCGGCCGGTGAGCGCCCGGATCAGGTCGTCCACGGTCATCGTCCACTCTCCTCGACCGGGGTCCTCGCGGCGACCGCGCCCGCCGGTTCGCTGGCCGGGGGCACGGTGCCGCCGTTCGTGGTGGCGGGGCGGGATCGGCGGTGCCGCACGCCGGCCAGTGCGACGACGACGGCCAGTACGACCACCGTGCCGTGCATGGCCGCCGCCACCGGCAGCGGTCGCCACAGTTCGAGCAGACCGGCCGCGAGCAGCATGCCCACGCCCAGCCCGCCGTTCTCGGCCATCGCGGTCGCCCCGAAGAAGTGGCCGCGCTGCGGATCGGGTTCGGCCTGGAGCCGGGTGGTGTAGCTGATCTCGGTGAAGCCGTCGGCGGCCCCGGCGACCAGCGCCACCGCGAAGACCCAGTAGCCGGGCAGGTCCATGAAGGCCACCACGAAGGCCGCCGACATCACGCAGGTGCCGACGACGAAGGCCAGTTCGCTGCGGCGCGGGTCGTCCAACCCCGGTCCCCGCTGGTTCAGCCGCTTCACCAGCTGGTGAGCGGTGAGCAGACCCACCGCCCAGACGGCGAAGAAGTTGCCCACGAAGGCGGCCGGGTCCTCCGGGCGTGTCTGGGTGGCGTAGATCGGCAGGCCGACGTTGTGGGAGGCGGACCCGAGCGCGTCGGCGGCGCGGACCACCACGATGACCAGGACGGCCGGTGCGGCCAGCAGCGCGGCGAGCGCCAGCCGGCGTCGCCGCCGGGCGTCCGGGCGGTCGGGGGCCGGGACCGGTTCGGTCGGCCGGTTGCGGTGGTCCGGGAACGGCAACGGCAGGGCGGCCAGCAGAAGGCCGGAGAAGAGGAACGTCCCCGCGTCCACCAGGAACGCCGCCCGGTAGCCGAGCCAGCCGACCAGCAGGCCGCCGGCGGCGAAGCCGAGGGTCATCGCGACGGCCCGGCCGGTGACCAGCAAGCCGTTGGCGGTCACCCGGTCCGCTCCGGACACCAGGTCGGGGACGCTGCTGCGCAGCAGCACCGAGGAGGTGGTGCCGAGCAGCCCGCCGGCCACGGCGACGGCCGGGAGCAGGCCGAGGCGGATCGAGTCGGGGGCGACCGCCAGGGCGACGAGCGCGGCGGCCTGGGTCAGGTCACAGGCGACCATCACCGGGCGACGCGGCAGCCGGGCCGCGATGGTGCCCCCGGCCAGTCCGGCGAGGAAGCCGGCGGCCAGCCGCAGGGCCATGAAGGCGCCGGTCTGGAGGGCGCTGCCGGTCGCCTGGTAGACGAAGAGGTTGAGCGCCACCATGTTCAGGTAGCTGCCGAACGCCGAGACCGAGGTGCCGACGACGAGCAGCCGGAACAGCACCAGTTGTCGGGGGACGCGGGTCTCCGGCATCAGGCACACCGTCCGACGGATGCCGGTCGGCGCGCCGCTGCGCTGCGGCGGAGAGATGCCACGTGTTCCACCCCGTCTCGACGTTGGACACGGCCACTGACGACCGTCGATCATGCGGATCCGCAACAGTCTGCCGAAAAGGACCAGGCGTGGCCAGCGGAAGCCGGTGGGTAACTTTGCGTGACGCCGTCGCGGGCGGGACGGGCGCCGTGGCCGGCACCGGCCCGGGTGGACGGTTGCGGGTCGGGGGCGCTGTCTCCTGTCCGGGCACGCAACAGGAAACACCTGTCCCGGGCATCCGCGCAGGTCGATGCTGGGAACTACCACATCGGACGCCCGGTCCACCGGGCGCCGGCGACCCGGGTGGACACCCGCGTCGGAACTCCCCGCGAACGCAAGGAGACAGGCCCATGTCCGAGAACCGCACCTCCCGCCGCCTCGTCCGGACCGCCCTGGTGGCCGGGACCGCCGGTGCCCTTCTGCTCACCGGGACGCCCGCCTTCGCCGCGGGCCCCTACATCAGCTCCAACTCCGGCGGCGCGAACGTCCGCAGCTGCGCCAGCACCGGGTGCTCCTCGAACGGCTACTACGGCAACGGCACCGGGGTCACCATGGTCTGCTTCAAGGACAACCAGTGGGTGTACCCGCCGGAGTCGAACTACGCCTCGAACCGCTGGTTCCAGGTGAACAGCCCGACCGGCGGCTACATCCACTCCTCGCTGGTCGCGAACCAGGTCTCCACGCCCCGCTGCCCCTGACGGTGCACCCGGGCCCCGGACGTCCCCTGTGGACGTCCGGGGCCCTTCCCCGTCGTGTTGCCCGATGCCGCGCGCCGGACGCGTTGGTACGGTCGTGACCATGCGACGTCGCGCAGCCGGCCGGGGGACGGACGACGGCCGCCCCCGCTCGGACGCGGGCCGGCAGCCGTGCCGGTGACCGACCCGCCCCCTGCCGGGGCGGACCGCCCCGAGAGCCTCGGCGAGTGCCTGCGACGTCACCGGCAGGCCGCCGGGCTCTCCCTGGCCGGCCTGGCGCGACGGGTCAACTACAGCCGGGGGTACCTCAGCAAGGTGGAGACCGGCCGGGCGCCGGGAAACCTCGCGTTGGCCCTGCGGTGCGACCAGGCCCTGCCGACCGGCGGCGCACTGGCCGCACTCGCCCGGCGCGGGTCCCCGGCGGCGCCGTCCGGCAGCGGGGGCCGGGTGCCGCCGGTGCCGGACCAACCGGCGGACCCGGCGACGCGTCGGGCGGCCGTCGACCGGCCCGGCGTCGAGGCCGTCCTGCCGACCTCGGTCCCGCTCCCGCCGGGTCTGGCCAGCGGGGTCGCCTTCATGCTCGCCCTGGACGCCACGCACGGCGCGCTGCGCCGGGTCGCCGACGCGGACCTCTCCCCCGAGGACCGGTACGACGCGGCCAACCGGGCGGTCCACGACGGCGCGCTGTACGTCGCCCGGGAGCAGCTGCTCGTCTCGGCGACCGTGCCGGTGGTGGCGGCCGGCGAGGCCGCGTTCCTGCGGCTCATCGCGATCCGGGACGCGATCAGAACGGGCGCCGTCCTCGCCGGTCCGGGGTACCACGCCGCCTACCACCCCTTCGCCGAGTCGCTGTGGACGTTCCGGATGGCGCTGCGGCAGGAGTTCGGCCAGGAGCCGGTGACCCCGGCGCTGCTCGACCGGGCCGACTGGTCCGATCGGGAACGCTGCGCCGACTGCGGCGCGGTCGTTTTCCGTTGATCGATTCCTGCGGTTCTCGACCGAACCGGAAGCACCGCCGAAGATCGTGACGACAAGTGCCGTGATCTAGGATCCCGAAGGTAGGAAAACACCGCAGCGGCGCCGCCGGTCCACGCCCACCTTTCGGGCACCACCGGCGGATCGGAACAGGTCAGCACCACCGAGGCAACGCGCCCACTCAGCACCACCGACACATTGTGTCCACGATGGACCAAAGCGCCCGTCCGGGCGGACGCCCGATCCCAACGGGGCAAGGCCGACCTAATCGAGGTTTACCGAATAGCCGCCGTTCTTGGCCGAAAACCATTCGACATTCCGCACGTGGGTCCGGTGAACCGGAAACACGTGCCAGCGGCGATACTCAGCCCCTTGACCAGCCACCTGCAAACACCGCAACATATAGGCGGTCGTCATTTGGTAGACCCACCCATGGTCTCGCCATTTCTGACCCGGGAACCGTTCGGACAATCCACCGACGGACCCTTGTCGACGAATCCCACCCCGCACGGACTCCGGCTACACGGAACGTCGCCCGAACCGCCTCCCGTCGTGGGGACGCGCCGGTCGGGCCGGTCCGCCCTGGCGTGAGGAAGGCAGGCACCGTGGACCCGCTGGTCTCAGTCGTCATCCCCTGCTACAACCGGGCCCGCACGGTCGCGCTCTGCGTGCGATCGGTACGGCGGCAGACGTACCCGGCCATCGAGGTCGTCGTGGTCGACGACGCCAGCGCCGACGGATCGGGCGCGGTCGCCGAGGCGGCCGGGGCCACGGTGCTGCGGCTGGAGACCAACAGCGGGCCCGGGGCGGCCCGGAACCGGGGGGCCGCGCACGCCCGGGGCGAGATCCTGTTCTTCCTCGACGCCGACGTCGCGCTCGAACCGGGGAGCGTCGCCGCCGCCGTCGCGCACCTGCGGTCCGCCCCCGGACTGGGTGCGATCTGCGGGGTGCTCCGACCGGAGTCCCTGCTCTCCCGGAAGCTGGTCGCCGAGTACCGGGCGTTGCAGATGTACCACTGGTGGCTGGCCCGGGAGGGCCCGATGGAGGGCCTGCACACCGCCCTGTGCGCGATGCGTGCCGAGGTGTTCCGGGAGATCGGACCGTTCAACCCCGACCTGCGGCACACCGAGGCCCCGGAGTACGGACACCGGATCCGGCAGCGGTACGAGGTGCGCGGCACGGCGGCCATCGCCGGGGTGCACGACCACGACACCACCCTGCGGGTCCTGCTGCCGAAGGTGTTCCTGCGCGCCCGGGCCAGTGCGGCCGAGGTGCGTCCCGGCGAGGCGCTCGGTGGTGGCGCCGCCGCACGGGTGTTGGCCAGCGGGCTGGTGCTGGCCGCCGTGCTCGCCTCGCCGCTGCCGCTGGTCCTCGGGCCGGCGGCGGTCGCGGTGCCACTGCTCCTGCTCGCCGTGGCGACGGCCCTGGAGGCGGGCACCTACCGGCGGGTCGTGGTCGACCGGGGCCTCCGGTTCGGGCTGCGGTTCACCCCGCTCCACCTGCTCTACCAGCTCACCTCGGCGGCCGGCGCGGCCGTCGGCACCGGGCAACGGCTGTGGCACCGGCTCACCTGGCGGGCCGGCCCCCCGGTGGAGGTGTCCCGGTGAGGCTGGCCGGGCCGGAGCTGCCGGATCGCGCCGGCCGGACGGCCGACGGTGGCATCACCGGAGTGCTGCTGCTGACCGTGGGCGCGTCGGTCGCCGCGGTCGCACTCGTGCAGTGGGCCGCGGCGCGCACCGGGAGCAGCTGGGCCCCCGGCGGTGATCTCGCGGTCTACCGGGAGGCGGCCGGGGCCGTCCTCGACGGCGGATCGCCGTACCGGGTGTCCCGCGCCGGGTACGGCTTCGTCTACCCGCCGTTCGCGGCGCTGGTGCTGACGCCGCTGGCACTCCTCGGCCCCACGGTCGGCTTCTGGGCCTGGACGGTGCTGTCGACGCTCGCCGTGTCCGCCGTGGTGGGGCTGCTGGTCGCGCACCTCGCCCCGCACCGGTCCCGGCCGGGACCGCTGGCGGTCGGCACGGCGCTGGTCCTGCCGCTGTCGCCGGTGGCCGGCACCCTGCTGTTGGGCAACGTCAACCTCCTCCTGCTGGCGCTGGTCCTGGTCGACCTGTTGCGGGTCCCGCACCGGCACCGGGGCGTCCTGGTCGGCATCGCCGCCGGAATCAAGCTGACCCCGCTCATCGTGGTCGTGTACCTGCTGCTGACCGGCCGGCGCAGGGCCGGACTGACCGCGCTGGCGACGTTCCTCGGCACCGTCGGGGCCGGTTTCCTGTTCCTGCCGGGCGCCGCCGCGACCTTCTGGGGCGGGGCCGGGCTGGACGGCTCGCGGACCCGACCGCCGGGCGAGGAGGCGTTCGGCACCTCGGTGCGGGGCGCGGTGCTGAACCTGCTGCCGGACCCGGCGCACCCGGTGTGGCTGCCGTTGAGCGCCCTGGTCGGCGTGGTCGGCCTCATCCTGGCGGTGCGGGCGAGCCGCCGGCACGAGGAGTTGACCGGGCTCCTGGTGTGCGCGGTCACCGGCCTGCTGGTCTCGCCGGTCACCTGGTACACGCACTGGGTCTGGTGCGTACCGCTGCTGGCGCTGCTCGTCGCCCGCCCGCCCGGCCGTGGAGGGCGGTTGGCGGTCGGTGCGCTCTGGCTGGTCTTCGCCCTGCCCCTGCCCTGGTGGATCGTGCACGTCCTCGGCGGGGTGCCGCTGTCCGAGCGGGCCTGGGTACGGCCGGTCGAGCTGCTCTACACGCTGGTCGGCGCGGCACTGCTGGTCGGCGCGGCGACCCACCTGCGCCGTACCGGCCCGGCCCGGACGGCGGCCCCGGCGGCACGGCCGCGCCCGGCGACCCTCGACGTCGCGGGGAGGCGCTGATGTCGGCCGGCGACGCGGTGGCGGTGGTGGTGCCCACCTACAACAAGGCCCGCACCCTGCGCGCCTGCCTCGAATCCATCTACGCCCAGACCCACCGACCCACCGAAGTCGTCGTCGTCGACGACCACAGCACCGACCACTCACCCACCATCACCCACCACTTCCCCTGCACCCTCATCACCCACCCCACCAACAAAGGACCCGCCGCCGCCCGCAACACCGGCACCCGACACACCACCGCACCCCTGCTCTTCTTCGTCGACTCCGACACCGCCCTGCACCCCGACGCCATCGCCAACGCCCTCCACACCCTCCACACCACCCCCCACACCGGCATGGTCCAGGGCATCTACGCCCCCCACCCCCTCTACGACGACGGACCCGTCGAGCGCTACCGCGTCGCCTTCGAACACTTCTGGCGACGACGCAGCGTGGGCCGGCCGAGAGCGGCGACGCTGTTCGCCGCCGCCCTGATCCCCCGGGCGGTCTTCGAGGAGACCGGCGGATTCGACGAACGGCTGCGCACCGGCGAGGACACCGAGTTCGGCACCCGGCTGCCCGCCCGGTACCGGCTGGTCGTCACCGACACCGTGCTCACCCGGCACGACGACGTGGACCGCCTCCTGCCGATGCTGCGCGAACAGTTCGGCTTCGCCACGCAGACCCCGATGGTCATGCTGCACGCCTGGCGGCGACGCAACGCCGGCACCGGCATGCGGGTCAACGCGTTCTCGCCGACCGGGCTGGCGCTGTCCGGGCTCAGCCTGGCGACGCTGCCGTTCCTGCCGTTCCTGCCCTGGCTGGCACCGGTCTGGTTGGCGCTGCTCGCGGCGTCCACCGCGACCAGCCACGAGTTCCTCCGGTTCACCTACCGGTTGCGGGGCGCGGGCTTCGCCGCGTACGCCACCGGACTGCACACCGTGCTCTACGCCCTGGCCGTGCTCGGCACCGGGGTGGGGGCGCTGCGGGTGGCGTACACGCTGGCCCGGGGGTACCGGCGGTGAACGACGCGGTGGCGGTGGTGGTGCCCACCTACAACAAGGCCCGCACCCTGCGCGCCTGCCTCGAATCCATCTACGCCCAGACCCACCGACCCACCGAAGTCGTCGTCGTCGACGACCACAGCACCGACCACTCACCCACCATCACCCACCACTTCCCCTGCACCCTCATCACCCACCCCACCAACAAAGGACCCGCCGCCGCCCGCAACACCGGCACCCGACACACCACCGCACCCCTGCTCTTCTTCGTCGACTCCGACACCGCCCTGCACCCCGACGCCATCGCCAACGCCCTCCACACCCTCCACACCACCCCCCACACCGGCATGGTCCAGGGCATCTACGCCCCCCACCCCCTCTACGACGACGGACCCGTCGAGCGCTACCGCGTCGCCTTCGAACACTTCTGGCGGCGGGCGACGGTCGGCCGGGAGACCGGGGCGCTGTTCGCCGCCGCGCTGATCCCCCGGGCGGTCTTCGAGGAGGCGGGCGGATTCGACGAACGGCTGCGGGACGGGGAGGACGACGAGTTCGGCACCCGGCTGCCGGCGCGGTACCGGCTGGTGGCGACGGACACCGTGCTCACCCGGCACGACGACGTGGACCGCCTCCTGCCGATGCTGCGCGAACAGTTCGTGCGGGCGCGGGCCAAGCCACCGCTGATGGCACGGACGTGGCGGCGGCAACGCGGCGGGGCGGCGGGGGCCCGGGTGGCGATGATGTCCCCGGACCGGTTCCGGCATCTGGACCGGTCCGCCCGGGTGACCCTGGTCGCCTCGGCCCTGGCGCTGGCGGCCGGGCCGCTCGGCGTGGCGCTGCCGTCGCTGGCGTGGACCGGTCCGGCGTGCGCGGCGGTGGTGGTCGCCGCCAACCACCGGTTCCTGCGGTTCGCGTACCGGTTGCATGGCGGGCGGTTCGCGCTCGTCGCCGCCGGGATACACGTGTTGGCGCAGCTCACCCTGGTCGCGGGGTTGGTCGCGGGGGTGCCGCGCGCCGGCCACGCGCTGCTGCGGGAGCCCGCGCCCGCAGCCCGGCCGGCGCGGGTGCCGCGATGACGGCGCGCCCCGGTCCCGCGCCCGCCCGGCCGGCCGGAGCCACCGTCGCCGCCGGCACGGCGGACCGGTCGCGCCGGTGGCGCCTGGTCTGGCGGTGGCTCGGGGTGCTCTTCGCGGTGGCGGTGGCGGTGGCGGTGGTCCGGGCGCTGCGCGGGCAGGACTGGTCGGTCGTCGCGGTGCTGCTCGCCCGGCGTGACGGCGGCCAGGTCGGCCTGCTGCTGGCCGGGGCGCTGCCGGCCGCGGCGGTCGGACCGCTGGTGGGAATGCTCGCCTGGCGGGCGATCCTGCGGGAGCTGGGTCCGCCGGTGGCGACGCTGCGACTGCTCCGCGTCTACCTGGTCGGATTCCTCGCCAAGTACGTGCCGGGCAAGCTGCCCGGCCTGGTCGCCGCGGTGAAGGTGGCAGCCGCCAACGGAGTCAGCGTGCCCCGGATGCTGGTCTCCGGGACGGTGACCACGGTGCTGGTGCACCTGACCGGGCTGACCGTCGGGCTGCTCGCCGGGGTGCGGGTGCTCGGCGACCGGGTGGTCTGGCTGGCCCTGGCCGCGCTGCCGGTGCTGGTGGCGCTCTGCTGGCCGGGGCTGCTCGGCCGGCTGGTCGCGCTGGCCCTGCGGCTGACCCGCCGCCCCGGTCCGGCGCCGGCCGTGTCCGGCCGGGCGGTCCGTGCGGCGATCGGCTGGCAGACCCTGTCGTGGTTGGTCAGCGGGGTGCACCTGTGGTTGTTGGCGGTGGCCATGGGGGCCGACGCCGCCGCCGCGCTGCCGCTCTGCGTGGGGGCGTTCGCCCTGGCCACGGTGCTCGGCGTGGTGGCGGTGGTGGTGCCGGACGGGTTGGGGGTGCGGGAGGCGGTGCTGGTCGGGGCGTTGGCGTCGGTGCTGCCGGTGCCGTCGGCGGTGGCGGTGGCGGTGGCGAGCCGGTTGGTGACGACGGTGGGGGAGGTGGTGGTCGGTGGCGTGGCGTTGGCGGTGGTGGAGGTGATCCATCGAAGGTCGTCCGTAGTGGACACGGCAGTGCTCAGGGAGTGGAGTGGTGATGTCCCGGTTGATCGGTCTTGACGAGTGTGAGCAGCTCGATGTTCGGCAGGTGCACGACCTGTACCGGCGGTACGTGAGCAGGTCGCAGGTGTCGTTGATGACGACGTTCGGGTTCGGTCGGGAGTTGGTGGAACGGGCCGAGGGTGCCTGGGTGTACATGCGCGACGGTGCGCGGGTGCTGGACATCTCCGGTGGGGTGGGGGTGCTCAACCACGGACACAACCACCCGCGGATCCTGGCGGCGCGGGCCCGGTTCGCCGCCGAGCAGCGGTTGGAGGTACACAAGGCGTTCTTCTCGCCGTACGTGGCGGCGTTGAGTCACAACGTGGCGGAGTTGCTGCCGGGCGACCTGAACGTCTCGTACTTCCCGAACTCGGGGGCGGAGGCGAACGAGGGCGCCATCAAGATGGCGTACAAGTACCACGAGGGGCGGCGGCAGACGATCCTGCGGGCCGACATCAGTTTCCACGGCAAGACCCTGGGGGCGGGCAGCCTGACCGGCTCGGCGGAGAACCACTTCCGCTTCCCCGGCCTGCCGAACATCGTGGTGTACCCGTTCGGGGACGTGGCGGCGGTGCGGGCGGCGGTGGAGGCCACCCGCGGGCCGGACGGCCGGTGTGACGTGTACGCGCTGCTGGTGGAGCCGTACTCGGCGTCGAGCCTGCGCTGCTGGTCGGAGGCGGCGTTGCGGGAGCTGCGGCGGCTCTGCGACGACGAGGACATCGTGCTGATCTTCGACGAGGTCTACACCGGCTGGGGCAAGACCGGCAGCCTGTTCTACTTCATGCGCCACGACGGGCTGCTGCCGGACATCCTCACCTACTCCAAGTCCCTCGGCGGGGGAAAGGCGTCGATCTCCGGGTACACCGCGCGGGAACGGCTGTTCCGGCGGGCGTACGACCGGCTGGCGGACGTGATCCTGCACAGCACCACCTACTACGGGTTCGGTGAGGAGACCGCCACCGCCATCGAGGCGGTCAACGTGGTGGTGGAGGACGACTTCCCCGGCCGGGCCCGGCAGATCGAGGGGATCCTCGGCGCCGGCCTGGAACGGATCCGCGCCGCCCACCCGGACGCGGTGGACCGGGTCACCGGCGTGGGGGCCCTGCACGGGGTGTTCCTCACCAGTGGACCGAAGCTGCTCGACCTGGCCGGGAAGCTGATGCCCGGCTTCACCCGGGACCCCCACTTCGGCACGAAGCTGATCACCCTGTCGGTCATCGCGCACCTCTACCGGGAACACAAGGTCATGACCTACTACAGCCCGAACGTGGAGAACCCGCTGATGGTGGCCCCCACCCTCATGGTCGAACCCGCCGACCTGGAGTACTTCCTGTCGGCGTTGGACGCCACCCTCGCCCTGGGGCTACGTCGGCTGCTCACCAGCTTCGTGCGGGAGAAGGTGAGCGCGACGTGGTAGGCGACGGTCCGGTCGTGGTCACCGGCGCCAGCGGCATGCTCGGCGGCTTCGTCGTCCGTCGGCTGCGCGCCGAGGGGAGGTCCGTCCACGCCGTCGACCTCCGACCCCCCGCCGACCCCGCCGTCCCGGCGACCGTGGCCGACGTCCGCGACCAGACCGCCATGACCCGGGCCTGCGCCGGCGCGGCGGCGGTGGTGCACTGCGCCGCCGCCCTGCCCAGCTACCCGTCGAACGAGATCCACTCCGTCATCGTCGACGGCACCCGCACGGTGCTCACCGCCGCCCGTGCCAGCGGCGTCCCCCGCGTGGTGCACATCTCCACCACCGCCGTCTACGGCCTCCCCACCGTCGTGCCCACCCCCGAGACCCACCCCCGACAACCCGTCGACACCTACGGACACGCCAAGGCCGCCGCCGAGGAGGTCGCCGAGGACTTCCGCCAGCGCGGGCTCTGCGTGCCGGTGCTCCGCCCCAAGACGTTCCTCGGGCCCGGCCGCATGGGCCTGTTCGCCATGCTGTTCGAGTGGGCCCACGAGGGCCGGCACTTCCCCGTCCTCGGCCGGGGAGACGTCCGCATCCAGATGTGCGCGGTCGAGGACCTCACCGAGTGCGTCCGCACCGTCCTGCACGCCGACCCCCACCACGCCAACGACACCTTCAACGTCGCCGCCGAGGAGTTCGGCACCTTCCGCGACGACGTCCAGGCCGTCCTCGACGCCGCCGGCCACGGCAGACGGGCCATCTCCGTCCCCGCCCGGCCCGCCCTGCTCGCCCTCCAGGCGCTCCGGCGCGCCCGGCTCTCCCCCGTCTACGACCGGCTCCTGCACAAACTGCTCGCCGACTCGTACGTCAGCACGGAGAAGGCCCGGCGGGTGCTCGGCTTCGCCCCGCGCCACTCCAACTCCGACGCGCTGCTGCGGACCTTCGCGTGGTGGCGGGCGCACCGCAGCGCGGGCGAGGGCCACCAGTCCGGGCGGACCAGCCGGGACCCCTGGTCGCAGGGGGCCCTGCGCGTGGCGAAGGCGTTCTTCTGATGAACCCGGCCACCCACACCGGTCCGGTGGTCCGCGCCACCGGCCCGCATCCCACCGGCGCCCGGCCGCCCGAAGCCACCGGCGCCCGGCCGCCCGGAGCCACCGGCGGGTCCGTCCGACGCCTCCCCGGCCTGGTCGGCAGCCTGGTGCAGCTGGCCCGGCCCGGCCAGTGGCCGAAGAACGTCCTGGTCGTCTCGGTGCCCCTGCTCGACCCGCAGGCGTGGACCCGCTCGGCCCTGGGCGGCCTGGTCTGGGCGGTCAGCGCGTTCACCCTCGGCTCCGTGCTGGTCTACGTCCTCAACGACCTGGCCGACCGGCGGCGCGACGCGGACAACCCGGCGCGACGGCACCGGCCGATCGCCGCCGGCCTGCTCACCCCCCGCGCGGCGGTCCTCTTCGCCACCGGCGTGGCCACCCTGCTGGTCGCGGTGCTCACCCTGGCCACCGTCGCCACCGCCTGGCCGGTCGCCGCCTACCTGCTGCTCAACCTCGGCTACTCGCTCGGCCTGAAGCACGTGCCCCTGCTGGACGTCTTCCTGGTGGCCAGCGGCTTCGCGCTCCGGCTCGTCCAGGGCCACCTGGCCACCGGTACGGCCGTGCCGGGCTGGCTGCTCACCGCCGTGTTCACCCTGTGCCTGCTGCTCACCCTCGGCAAACGCCGGCAGGAACTGCGCGTCACCGGCGGCGACCACCGACCGGCGCTGCGCGGCTACACCGTCGCCCTCACCGACCAGCTCATGCAGCTCTCCGCGGCGCTCACCGCCGGCAGCTACCTGCTCTACCTGCGCGACGAGGCACCGTTGGGCGGGTACGCGTCCACCGCCACGGCGTTGCTCACCCCGTTGGCCATCTTCGGACTGTTCCGGTACCTGCAACTGGTGCTCGTCCGGGACGCGGGCGGCAACCCGGTCCGTACGCTGGTGCGGGATCCCGCGCTGGTCACCAACTCGGCGCTCTGGGCGGTGCTCTCCGGGGTGCTGCTGCTGGCCGCGCGGAGCCAGGGGTGAGGGCCGTCGACGTGGCCCCGCCGGCGACCCGCCGGTGGGGTCGGCAGCTGGTGTGGACGGCGGCCGGGTCCTGGCTGCTCTTCGTGGCCGTCCACCGGGTGCTCTCCGGGCGGGCCTGGTGGTGGACCCTGCCGGACCTGCTCCCACCGCTGCTCTTCGGCACCGTACCGGTGCTGCTGCTCGCGCTGGTGCCGCTGGTCCGCCGGGAGACGGCCACGGGTACCGGACGGGCCCGGACGGTGGGCGCGACGCTGGCCGTCGGGGCGCTGGTGCTGGGCTGGCCGTGCGCGGGGGTCAACGCCGCCGCCCTGTGGCACCGGCCCCCACCGGCCCCGCCGGACGCGCTGCGGGTCTTCTCCTGGAACACCTGGTACTGGGACCAACTGCTGGCGACCGGCCCGGACGGCGAGCGGATCACGGATCCGGACCGGTTCTACCGGTACCTGCACACCCGGGCCGCCGACGTCTACCTGCTCCAGGAGTACCTCTACATCGACCCGGTGGACTACGACCCGATCCGGCTGGACGACCTGGCCCGGATCCGCCGGGAGTTCCCCGACCACCACGTCGCGGTCGCCGGCGAGCTGGTGACGATCTCCCGCTACCCGATCGTCGGCGAGCACCCCCTGGACCTGCGGCCCTGGCTGGCACGCCGCTGGTCCGACCTGCCGCCCGCCGGCTCGTCGCTGCCGGCGTACCACACCGTCAAGACGCTCCGCACCGACCTGCTCGTCGGCGACCGGGTGCTCTCGGTCTACAACGCGCACCTGCACGTCCCGCCGGTCGGGCTGCCGGCCCGGCATCCGGACACCGCCGACGACGGGCTGGCCCGCCACGACCTGCGGCGCGCCGGCTACCGGGCGCTCGCCGCCGACGTCGCCGGCAACCCGCACCCGGTCCTGCTGGCCGGCGACCTGAACACGTCACCGGCGATGGGTCTGCTCCGCACGCTGCCCGACCGGCTGGTCGACGCCACCGGGGCGCTGGACTCGGCGTACCCCGTCTCGTGGGCCCGCCACGGCCTGCCGCTGTGGCGCCTCGACTGGGTCTTCACCAGCCCGGACGTCGCGGTGCACCGGTACCGGATGGTGGCCCCGGACGGCCTGTCGGACCACCACGGGCAGCACGTCGTCGTCTCCCTCTGACCCCGGCACGAAGCGCACCCGAGAGAGGAATGCCCATGTCGACCAGGGAACCGCAGTACGACCTCACCGTCGCGTTGACCTACTACACCCCGTACATGAGCGGGGTGACCCACACGGCGCAGACCGTCGCCGAGGGGATGGCCGCACGCGGCTGGCGGGTGGCGGTGGTGACCAGTCAGCACGACCGCTCCACCCCGCGCCGCGAGACCCTCAACGGCGTGGACGTCCACCGGGCCCCCGTCCTCGGCCAGATCACCCGGGCGCAGATCAGTCCGGCGTACCCGCTGCTGGCGGGACGACTCGCCCGCCGTTCCTCGGTACTGCACCTGAACCTGCCGATGGCCGAGGGGGCGCTGGTCGCCCGCCTCGCCGGGCGGACGCCGGTCGTGAGCATGGTGCACATCGACCTGTACCTGCCGCCCGGCCGGCTCAACCGGGTCGCGGTCGCCGCCTCCGACGTCACCTCCCGGTCGGCGATCCGCCGCTCGGCGGCGGTGCTCGCCTACAGCGACGACCAGGCCCACCACTCGACGTTCTGGCCGTTGATGCGGGAGCGGACCTACCGGCCGATCCCGTCGCCGTGCCTGGACCGGCGGGGCGGCCGGCCGCGCTACCGCAGCACCGGCGGACTGCACGTCGGCTTCCTCGGCCGGATCGTGGAGGACAAGGGGATCCCCTACCTCGTCCGGGCGTTCCGGCGGATCGCCGACCCCGACGCCCGGCTGCTGATCGGGGGGAACTACCAGACCGTGATGGGTGGGGACGACCTGGCCGCGATCCGGGCGGAGATCGGCGCGGACCACCGCATCCAGGTGCTCGGGGAGCTGCGCGGGCAGGAGATCGCCGACTTCTACGCCTCGATCGACGTGTTCGCGCTGCCGTCGGTGGCCGAGTCGTTCGGCATCGTGCAGGCCGAGGCGATGATGTGCGGCGTGCCGTCGGTCACCACCGACCTGCCCGGCGGGCGCTACCCGGTCCTGGCCACGCAGTTCGGTCGGGTGGTGCCGCCACGCGACCCGGAGGCGCTGCACCGGGCGATCCTGGAACTGGCCGACGCCCCCGGCGACTGGCGGGAGAGCAAGGCCCGCGAGGCCCGCAAGCTGTTCGGTGCCGAACGGAGCCTGGATGCCCACGAGGAGGTGTTCAACCTGGTCAGAGCGGGTGCCGTCCGTCCCGCACGGTGACCGTTGCGGGACGGTGCGTCCAGCGCGAATCTGTTTGCCTCGATCAGCCACACTCGTCCGGTGTACCCCTTCCCCCTGCGAGCTGATCCGGGAGTGGACTGGTCATGTGGCTGATCTGGCTGACCGGTGGCGTGCTGCTGGTCGCGGCGGGCGCCGCGGCCACGCTGGCGCCCCGCTGGCACACGTGGGAACAGGACCGGCGGACCGCCTGGTCCGCGGCCCGAGCGGCGATCGACAGCGCGACGGTCAGCCGGGACGCGGCACCGCGCCGGGTGGCCGAGGCGGAGCAGCTGATGAGCCGGGCCGAGCTGATCGCCGCCGGGCGCGGTGGGGCGGACGCGGCCCGGCTGGCGACCCGGTACGCCGAACAGGCCGACCGGTTGTGGCGGGCGGGTCACGATGGCTGAGCGGACGCCGCGACGTCACCTGGACCTGGCGCGGTGGGCCGTGCTCGGGTTGGCCGTGCTGGTGCTGGTGGTCTTCCTCATCGCCCAGCGGCAGAGCGTCGACGTCAGCTACGGCCGCTCCCCCGCGTCGGCGGCCGTGCCGGAGGGGTCGGCCGGGGAGTTGACCGACACCACGGTGCCGTCGGTCACCGAGATGGACGCCATGGTCGCCGCCGCGCCGGTGGTGCGGCTGCCCGGGTCGGTCGCCTCCTGGGACGAGCAGCGGGTCCGCGAGGTGATCGGCGACCGGGACGTCCGGATCCTCGTCGCGCCGCCCGGCCTGGACGAGGCCGAACGGGACCGGGTCCGGGAGGTGGAGGACGTCACCGTCCGGGTGCTGGGCCTCCAGGTCAGCGGGGGTATGTACCAGGCCAGCGCCGACACGCTGCCCGGCTGGCGGGCCCAGTTCGCCACCGGGGACGTGACGAACCCGCTGGTGGCGCTGATCGCCGCGCTCGGCGACGAACCGACCCCGCCGGACCGCGACGAGCTGCGGTGGCGCACCCCGGACGCGGCCGAACTCGCCCCGGTCACCGCCGACCTGCGCGCCACCGGCCGGCACGTGGCCGACGGCGCGACGCTGACCGCCGTGCCGGCCCGGACGGCGGCCAGCGCCTTCCCGGACGGCGACGCGCTGTACGTCGCGCTGCCCCGGCAACCGCGGGGCGAACCGGTCCCCCGGTACGGGCCCGCGCTGGCCAGGATCTTCCCGGACCGGCCGGTCGTGGTGCTCTACGGCGCCTGGATCGAGTACCACGGTCCGCACGGCGACGAGTTCGCCGAGGTGACCGGGGCGAGCTTCTACGGCCAGTTCGGCGACCGGCTCAGCCGCTACGAGTACCCGCAGGACAACGTGCTCCACGCGTACCTGGCCCGGGTGACCGACGTACGGTACGCGGGGTTGTTCGACCGGCCGCTGCCGTACCGGCCGGTGGATCCGCTGCGGGTGGCGCTGCCGGTGCTGCCCTGGTTCTTCGCCGCCTGCGTCGTGGGGTTCCTCGCCCTCTCCGCGCGGTCGCTCTGGCGCGGCGTCGGCCGCACCGGCACGGTGCGGGGACCGGGCACGACGGCGCGACTGGCCGGACTGACCGCGCTGGCCGTGGAGATGTCCCTGCTGACCGACCGGCGCAGCGACCCCGGGCTGACCCGGGGCGTGACGAAGCTCCAGGCGGCCCGAACCGCGCTGGACGAGGGGCTGCCCGACCGGCACGTCCGTAACCTGCTCACCGAGGCCGAGGCCGAACTGGACGACACCGCCCGCACCATGGGCGTCGCCGGCTACCGGCCGACGGTCTACCTGCGGGAGAGGCTGTCATGACCGACGCGGAGCAGACCCGCGATCCGAACCGCCCCGCGGGCACCGACCCGTCTCCGGCACCGGAGGCGGTGACCGAGCCGCTTCCCGCCCGTGCGGCACGCTTCCTCGGTACCCCGTTCGGTCTGGGCGTCCTGGCCTGCCTGCTGCTGGCCGGCTGGGCGCTGTGGAGCGGCGGCATCACCGACGGCCCGGTCGCCCGCGAGGTACGCGCCTCGTCCGTGTACGTCGCTCCCGGCGTCGACCTGGACGAGGCGGCGGCGGAACGGATCATCGGCAACCGCCGGCTGGTCGTGCTGCTGCTCGCCCCCGGGGCGGACCTGCGGGAGGGCTGCCAGGACGTCGAGCGGGCCGCCGACGGCACGGTGGTGCTGGTGCTCAGCCGCGAGGACGACGAGTACGACACCTACGGGTGCGCGCTGCTGCCCGAACGGGGCGACGAGAACTTCGGCCGGGCCTTCGTGGCGGAGATGACCATCAGCAACGGCATCGACGGCTTCGCCGACCGGCCGTTGGAGGCGTTGAAGGTGGTCACGGTCAACTACGACCGGCTGGTGAAGGCGGGCACCGTCCCCGACGGCACCCGGACCATCAGCCCGTCCCTGCCCCGCTACCTGGTCGCGGCGGCAGCCGTACTGGCCGTGCTCGTCGGCTCGGCGCTGGTCTACGCGACGGGTCTGCGCGCCGGTCGGCTCGCCGCCGACCGGCGGAACGTGCGGGACGCCCGAGCCGACCGGCGCAGCGCGTTGAGCGCGGCCACCGCCGTGCTGGCCCAGCAGATCATCGACCTCGACCAGCGGTACGCCCGGCTGAAACCGACGGCCGTCGCCGGCAACGCCGACCACAAGGCGTTCGTCCGCGACTACCCGGCGCTGGTCACCGACTACACCGATCTGCTCGACACCGTGGCGTCGGCGCCGGAGCGGGACGACGCCCACCTGGACGGGGTGGCTCACCGGGTGGAGTCGCTGAGCCGGCGGGCCGTCCAGGTGGCCCGGCTCGCCCAGTCGGCCAGACCCCGCACCCGGGCGTCTGCCGCCAGCCGGTCGAAGCCGGCCGGAAAGCGGTCGAAGGGGTCCTGACCGGGCTGCCGCCGGGCGGTCGGCCGTTGTGACGCACCGGACCGGGTCGGAAAAGGGACACAGTGGATCTCCTGCCGGTGGTAGAAAGCAGGCGAGTGCCTCATCTCAGGAGATCATCGTGAAGCGTAATTTCGTGTCCCGTCGGTCGCTGCTGGCCACCGGTGGAGCCACCGCCGTCGCGCTCGGCCTCGCCGCCTCCGGGCCGGCGGTGGCCGCCCCGCACCAGCCGCCCGTCGTCACCCCGGCCGAGGCGTGGCGTCGGCTGCGCCACGGCAACCACCGGTTCACCACCGGCCACGGCCGGCACCCGCACCAGGGCCTGGACGACCTGCGTCGACTGGCCGCCGGGCAGCACCCGTTCGCCATCACCCTCGGCTGCGCGGACTCCCGGGTCGCCCCGGAGGTGCTGTTCGACCAGGGTCTGGGCGACCTGTTCGACAACCGGGTGGCCGGGAACATCGTCGACGACCTGCTGCTGGGCAGCATCGAGTTCGCCGTGGAGGAGTTCCACAGCCCGTTGATCGTCGTGCTCGGCCACGAGCGGTGCGGGGCGATCACCGCCACCATCAACGCCATCCGCACCGGCGGTTCGGCGCCGGGCCACATCGGCACCATCGTGGAGAGCCTGCGGCCGGTGGTGGAGCCGGTGCTGGGGCAGCCCGGGGACGAGGTCGACAACGCCGTCCGCGCCAACGTCCGCGCCCAGGTCCAGGCGCTGACCGTGCGCAGTCCGATCATCGCCGAGCGGGTGCACGCGGGCGCGCTGAAGGTGATCGGCGCCCGGTACGACCTGGACAACGGCCAGGTCACTCAGGTGAGCTGACGGCAGAGGTTCCGGACGCGACGACGGGCCGGCCCCCGGTTGGGGGTCGGCCCGTCGTGGTGTGCGGGTGGGTCAGGCGGAGTAGCCGCGGGTGGCGGTCCAGTCGGCG
>NZ_JBEZZN010000010.1:0-269536 GCF_040639195.1 Micromonospora sp. NPDC023956 | reverse complement strand
TTCGGATCGGGCGTCGCTACCCAGCACGGCCTCGCTGACGTTCCCGTTCCCGCACTTGAGCGCGAACCGCACGGCGGCCCCGCCGCCGGTCACCCGGGCGCTGTCACTCGGCCCGGGTGCGTCGGAAGTACTGGCGGGTCGACTCCTCCCGCACGACCAGCCCGAGGGCGGCCAGTTCCCGGCGCAGCTCCCGGGCGTCGTCGCCCCGGTCGTGCTTGAGCGCGTCCTCTCGGGCCCGCAGCAGCGCGTCCGCGCCCGGGGGCAGGTCGGGCAGGCCGGGGACCCAGCGCCGGTACCGGTCCCGGTGCGGATCCTCGGCCAGCCACGGGTAGCCGTGGGCGAGGAACGCCTCGCGCAACCGCCGGGCGCCCAGGTCGCACGACTCCCGGAAGAGTTCCTCGTCGACCGGGCCGAGCAGGACGAGCTGCCGACGGTCCCGGAACACCGCCCGGACCGTCGCCCGGCTCAGCTCCTGCTCCTCGCCCCTGTGGCGCAGGGTCACCCGGTCGGGGGCGACGGTGACGACGAGCCGCTCCCACGTGGCGATCCCGGCGAGCACCAGCCCGGCGAGGGCGCCCACCGCCAGGGCCCCGACGGTGACCTGCGGCTCGGGCAGCGAGGCGACCAGTTCGAGCAGGTCCTGTGCCGGCACCCAGGACCACCCGGCGAGCCGGTCCACCACGGTCGCCAGCAGCCAGCCGGCCCCGGCACCGAGCGTCGGGAAGCCGCCCCAGAAGAGGACCAGCTCGCCGGGGCCCCCGCTCACCACGACCGGCGAACCCGGGTTCGGGCCCGCCGGTACGGCGTCCGCCGGCACGGTCAGGACACCTCGCGGCGCATCGTCCGGACCAGCCCGACGACCAGCGGCGCGACCAGCCAGAGCAGCAGTGACGTGCCGAGCCGGGCCCACTGCCCGCCGGTCATCTCCGGGGAGATCAACGGGGTCATCGTCACCGCCGTGTCCAGCCACTCCGCCGGCGTCCGCAGGGCCTTGACCATCTCGCCGAGCACCGACCAGACGGTCGGCAGGACGAAGTACAGGACGATCGCCAGCGGGGTGTTCCCCAGCAGCAGACCGAAGGCGATCCCGATCAGCACGTTCGCCACCTGGAAGACGACGGCGTGCCACAGCAGCGCACCCGGCACCGACCAGGTGCCGGCGCCCCCGGTCAGGTCGGCGATCAGGGTGCCGGCGGCGGCGACCACGATGCTCGCCACCACCGACAGCAGCGCGGCGACCACCGCCGCCGCCAGCTTCGCGAGCACCACCCGGTGCCGCGCCGGGACCAGGGCGAACGTGGTGAGGGCGGTCCGCTGCGACCACTCCGAGGTCACCGACAGGATGCCGAGGACGGGCAGCAGGATCCCGATCGGCAGCAGCGTCGACTCGAAGAACGGACGGAACGTCTGCTCCTCGGCGGGGGCCACGAACAGCTGCACCGCGACGATCGCGACGGCGGAGAAGCCGATCACGATCAGCAGCCACAGCCCGGCCCGGGTGTCGGCGAGCTTGCGCAGCTCGACCCCGGTGAGCCGGAGCAGCGAGGGACGGCGGTCGGCCGCCGTGGACCGTACGGGTGCCGGGTTGGCGAGGGTGCCGGCGCTCACGGGGCGACCTCCTGCTTCGACTCGGTGGTGGTCAGGGTGAGGAAGAGCTGTTCCAGGCCGCCGCTGCCGGCCGGACGCAGTTCGGTGAGGGCGACCCCGGCGTCGGCGGCGGCCTGCCCGACCGCCCCGGCCTCGCCCCGGACCAGCAACCCCCCGTCGGCGCTGCCGGTCACGGAGAGGCCGGCGGCAGCCAGGGCGCCGCGCAGGGCCTGCGGATCCCGGGCCCGGACCAGGGTGCCGGCCCCGGCCAGCAGCTCGTCCTTGCCGCCCTGGGCGACGATCCGGCCACCACCGATCACCACCAGCCGGTCGGCCACCGCCTCCACCTCCCGGAGCAGGTGCGAGGAGAGGAGCACCGTGCCGCCCCGGTCGGCGAAGTCGCGCAGCAGGCCGCGCATCCAGAAGATCCCCTCCGGGTCCAGGCCGTTGGCCGGCTCGTCGAGGATGAGGATCCGGGGGTCGCCGAGCAGCGCGTGCGCGAGGCCGAGCCGCTGCCGCATCCCCAGCGAATACGCCCGGACCCGGCGCTTCGCCGCAGCCGGACCGAGGCCCACCTGGTCCAGCGTCGCCGGAACCCGCTGCGGGTCGACGCCCATGGTGCGGGCCGCGACGGTCAGCACCTCCCGCCCGGTACGCCCGGCATGCTGCGCCGAGGCGTCGAGCAGGACGCCGATCCGCCGGCCCGGGTTCGGCAGCTGCCGGTACGGCACCCCGTCGACCGTCGCGCTGCCCGACGTCGGCGGGGTGAGCCCGCAGATCATCCGCATGGTGGTGGACTTGCCGGCGCCGTTCGGGCCGAGGAAGCCGGTGACCGTCCCGGGCTCGCAGCGGAACGACACGTCGTCCACGGCGGCGTGCCGGCCGTACCGTTTGGTGAGGTTCTCGACCGTGATCATGTGACGAGCCTGCCCGCGCCACCCGGCCCGCCGCTGCGGCCGAGGGAGTACGACCGCCGCTACCTTGGTCGACGAAGAGGGTGGACTTTGGTCGGTGCCGCAGCAGCGGTGACGCTCCGTAGCATGGGCTCATGTCCCGCACGGCCGTCGTCCCCGAACACCCGTGGTTGCTGCCCGGCGCGCTGACGCCCCCGGGGGACCCGGCGCGGCGGCACCGCCGGACGACCCGTGACTGGCTGGTGGACGTCCTCTGCTTCCTGCTCTCCCTGGGCTGGGTGGTGGGGGCGACGGCGGACGCGTTCTCGGCACGTCCGCAGCTCTCGACGGCGATGCCGTACGACTGGATGGTCGCGGCGGACGCGGTGCTCGGTCTGGTCGTCACCGCCCTGCTCTGGGTGCGCCGCCGCTGGCCGGTCGGCCTGGCGGTGGCCACCCTGCCGCTGACCCTGTTCTCGATGGCCGCCGGTGTGCCGCTGACGATCCTCTACTTCACGGTGGTGGTGCACCGCCGCACCGCCGTCGCCCTGGCCCTGACCGGGGTCGGTTTCGCGACCAACGCGGTCTTCAGCTACCTGCGCCCCGACCCGCACCTGTCGTACTGGGAAACCTCCGCCTGGGGACTGGTGCTCACCCTCCTCGTGCTGGCCTGGGGGATGTTCGTCCGGGCCCGTCGGCAACTGGTGGTCTCGTTGCGCGAACGGGCCGAGCGGGCCGAGGCCGAGCAGCAGCTCCGCGTCACGCAGGCCCGGCAGGTGGAGCGCACCCGCATCGCCCGGGAGATGCACGACGTCCTCGCGCACCGGATCTCCCTGCTCAGCCTGCACGCCGGGGCGCTGGAGTTCCGGCCGGACGCGGCACCGGAGGAGATCGCCCGCGCCGCCGGGGTGATCCGCGGCAGCGCGCACGCCGCGCTCCAGGACCTCCGCGAGGTGATCGGGGTGCTGCGCGCCGAACCCGCCGCCGTGGAACCGGCCGCGCCGGAACGCCCGCAGCCCACCCTCGGCGACGTGCCGTCGCTGGTCGACGAGTCCCGGACCGCCGGGGTCCGGGTCGACCTGCGGGACCGGGTCGACCGGGCGGAGCAGGTGCCGGCGGCGGTGGGCCGCAGCGCGTACCGGATCGTGCAGGAGGGGTTGACCAACGCCCGTAAGCACGCTCCTGGAGTCGTGGTCAGCGTCGACCTCGGCGGCGGCCCGGCGGAAGGGCTGAACGTCGAGATCCGCAACCGCTGGCCGGTGGGGGAGCGCACCCCGGAGATCCCCGGCGCCGGCACCGGCCTGGTCGGCATCGCCGAGCGGGTCCATCTCGCCGGTGGCCGGCTAACCCACGGCCGGGACGAGTCCGGCGACTTCCGGCTGGCCGCGTGGCTGCCGTGGCCGGCGTGACCGGCGCGGGCGACCCCCGGCCGGTGCGGGTGCTCATCGTCGACGACGACCCGCTCGTCCGGGCCGGGCTGTCGATGATCCTCGGCGGGACGCCGGACCTGCGGGTGGTCGGCGAGGCCGGCGACGGCGGCGAGGTGCCCGCCGCCGTCGAGGCCTACGCGCCGGACGTCGTGCTGATGGACATCCGGATGCCCCGGGTGGACGGGCTGGCGGCCACCGAGGCGCTGCGGGCCCGGCCCGATCCGCCGGAGGTGCTCGTGCTGACCACCTTCGACGCCGACGACCAGGTGCTGCGGGCGCTGCGGGCCGGGGCGGGCGGGTTCCTGCTCAAGGACACCCCACCCGCCGAGATCGTGCAGGCGGTGCGCCGGGTCGCGGCGGGCGAGGCGACCCTCTCGCCGACCGTCACCCGCCGGCTGATCGCGCACGTCACCGCCGCCGTGCCGGCCGAGGTCCGGCCGGACCCGCGCCGGGAACGGGCGCTGCGGCTGCTCGCCGGGCTCAGTGAGCGGGAACACGAGGTGGCCCTGGCGCTCGGTCGGGGACGCACCAACGCGGAGATCTCCGCCGAGCTGTTCATGAGCGTGGCGACGGTGAAGGCGTACGTCTCGCGGCTGTTGACGAAGCTGGAGCTGAACAACCGGGTCCAGGTGGCGCTGCTCGTCCACGACGCCGAACTGGTCTGAACCGGCCCTCTGCCTGGTCTTGACCGGTTGCCCCGCCCCGGCGGGCGGTGCCGTCGGGTCCGTCGGTGGTCTTCCCGGTCACGATCCGCACCGGGGTGGGGTGGTCGGAGCCGATCGGCGGTAACGTCACGGACCGGATGACGCAGGAGGTGGCATGGCGCGCGGCGGTATCTTCTGCCTGGAGGGGCAATGGCACCGCGACCTGCACGAACGCGGGTCGGTGCTGCCGACGCTGGAGCTGCTGCAACGGCTCGGGCGGATCCGGTTCATCCACAAGGACGCCGCCACCCCCGACGAGCTGAACTACTTCCTGGACCGTTGGCTGCTCAAACAGTACGCCGACTACCGGGTCGGCTTCTTCGCCATGCACGGCGAGCCGAGCCGGCTCTGCCTCACCGACTGGCACTCGGTGGAGCTCAGCGACGTCGCCGAGCGGATGGCCGGCCGGTGCGGCGGGAAGCGGATCTATTTCGGCAGCTGCTCGGTGTTGCGCGCCTCCAACTCGGCGATACGGGAGTTCCTGGAGGTCACCGGGGCGGCGCTGGTCTGCGGGTTCACCCGGGAGGTCGACTGGGTGGAGTCGGCCGCCTTCGAGACCGTCCTGCTCGACGTGCTCGCCAACGGCCAGCGGCACAACGCCGCCGAGTTGCGGATGGGGTCGGCGCAGTGGGCGCCGCTCGCGTCGTACCTGGGCTTCCGGGTGATCTACGCCAACGGCCGGGAGTGGCGACCGGCGGCCCGGCCCCGGGTGCCCGTCCAGCCGGCCCGTGACCGGACCACCGCGCGCCCGTCGTGAACCGCTGGTAGAAACGAGCGATGGCACGCAGCATCGCGACGAACACGCGGGTCGACCGGCCGGGTCTGGTCGAGTTCCTCACTCCACGGCACCGCGCGGTGCTGATCACCACCCGGGCCGACGGTCGGCCGCAGTCCTCCCCGGTCGCCTGCGGCGTCGACGGCGCGGGACGACTGGTGATCTCGACGTACCCGGACCGGGCCAAGGTGCACAACATCCGCCGTGACCCGCGCGTCTCCGCCTGCGTGCTCTCCGACGACTGGAACGGCCCGTGGGTGCAGCTCGACGGCACCGCCGAGGTGCTCGACCTGCCGGAGGCGCTGGAACCGCTGGTGGAGTACTTCCGGTGCATCTCCGGGGAGCACCCGGACTGGGACGAGTACCGGCAGGCGATGGTCCGGCAGGGCAAGTCGCTGATCCGGGTCACCATCGAGAGCTGGGGACCGGTGGCGACCGGCGGCTTCCCGGCCCGGCTCGGGGACTGATGCGCTCGGCTGCCGGACTGATGCGCCCGGCTGGCGGCCGACCCGCCCCCGGCTGGCGGACTGATGCGTTCGGCTGGCGGACCGACCCGCCAGGCGGCTCGGTGCCGGGGGCGGCGGTCCGGTCGGTCCGCCGGGGCCGCCCACCGTGCGGAGCACGGTAGGGGTACGAAGACTGTCGAGCTGCCCGCAGCTGGCAACGCGGCGGTCGACGGCATCCGGCGCGGTTCAGTAGGCGACGGTGAACCGGGCGTTCAGGTGGCGCGGGTTCTCGATCTCGTCGACCACGGCCACCGCCAGGTCCTCGTACGACAGCGCCGACCGGCCCTCGGCGTCGGTGACCGGGTGGTCCCCGCCGGTGCGGTACCGCCCGGTGCGCTCGCCGGGGTGGAACTCCAGCGGCGGGGGCGAGACGTAGGTCCAGGGCACGCCGTCGGCCGAGGAGCGGTAACAGTCCAACGCGTCGGCCTGCCCCAGCGCCGAGTCGCGGTACTGCTCGGGGAAGTCCGGCGCGTCGAGGAACCGGGTGCCGTCCGGGGCGAGCAGGGTCGCCCCGCCGCCCAGGTGGATGATCCGGGGCGGGTCGGGCAGCTCGCGCAGCGCCGTCACCAGCGTCCGGGCGGCGTCCGCCCAGAGCGCCCGTTCGCCGCCGCCGACCGCGACCACCAGCGCGTCCGCCTCCGGCGCGAGTTCCCGTACGCTGCGCGCGGAGGTGACGTCGCCGGTCACCACCCGGACGCCCGCCGGCAGGTACGAGGTGGCCTCCGGCCGCCGCACGGCGGCGACCACCCGGTGTCCCCGGCGGAACGCCTCGGCGGTGACCCGGGAACCCGCGGTTCCCCCGGCGCCGAACACGACGATGCTGCTCATGACCGCCTCCCGGCCCGACGGACTGGTCCGCCTCCAGGCTAGGAGCGTTCCGTCGACCGGGCGGCGGAACGGCGATCCCGGTGCACCGGCCGACCCGACCCGTGCCCGGCGGGGCGGCTCAGTCGACCAGGGCGGAGTAGACGAGCTGGCGCAACTGGGGCCGCAGCGGGTAGGTGCTCGACGGCATGAGCTGGGTGAACAACAGGGCGGTGATCTCCTCGGCCGGGTCCACCCAGAACGCGGTGCTGGCCACCCCGCCCCAGTAGTACTCGCCGACGCTGCTCGGCACCCGCCCCGGAACCGGGTCCTGCACCACCGCGAAGCCGAGGCCGAAGCCCACCCCGTCGAAGATCGACTCGGCGAAGCCGCCGGTGGAGAGGGCTGCCAGGTCACGTCCGTCGGGCAGGTGGTTCCGGGTCATGAAGCGCACCGTGCGGGGACCCAGCACCCGCGCCCCGTCCAGGGCGCCCCCGCGCAGCAGCATCTGGGTGAAGCGGTGGTAGTCGTACGCGCTGGAGATCAGGCCGCTGCCCCCGGCGAGCAGGGTGGGCTTGTGCCGGGCGACCGCCCCGAACTGGTCGTGCCGCAGGATCCGCCCGGTCCGCGGGTCGGGCACGTAGAGCGCGCCGAGCCGATCGGCGTCGTCCCCGTCGACCCACCAGTGCGTGTCGGTCATGCCCAGCGGGCGCAGGATCCGGTCGGCGACGAAGTCGTCCAGGCGCTGCCCGGAGACCACCTCGACCAGCCGGCCGAGCACGTCGGTGGCGACCGAGTACCCCCACGCGCTGCCCGGCTGGAAGAGCAGCGGCAGCCCGGCCAGGGCCACCGAGGCGCCGGCCAGGTCCACCCCCGCCGGCCAGTGCAGGTCGTAGCCGGCCGTCCGGTACAGGTAGTCGACCACCGAGGTCTGCATGAAGCCGTACGTCAGACCGGCGGTGTGGGTGAGCAGGTGCCAGATCCGGATCGGCTCCACCGCCGGCACCGTGTACGGCTTGAGCGCGGAGCCCTTGGCGTAGACCCGGACGTCGGCGAACTCGGGCAGCCACCGGCTGATCTCGTCGGTCAGCTCGAACCGACCCTCCTCCCAGAGGATCATCGCGGCGACCGAGGTGACCGGCTTGGTCATCGAGTAGATCCGCCAGAGCGTGTCCGGGGTGACCGGAGCGCCGGCCTCCGCGTCGCGCAACCCGTACGTCGAGGAGTGCGCGACGTGCCCGCGCCGGGTCACCACGATCTGCCAGCCGGCCAACTGGCCCGCGTCGACGTACCGGCCGAAGTGCTCGTCGATCCGGGCCAGCCGGGCCGGGTCGAAGCCGATCTCGTCCGGGTCGATGTTGCGCGCCACGTCCACGAGATCTGAACCTACTAGCTGGTACGGACGGTTCGGAAGGGGGTGCGGCTACTCTCGGAGCCGTGCCGGAGCTGATCGAGGACGCGACCTACCGCCACGAGGACTGGTACGGCGAGGAGCTCGTCGACCGGCACTACCTGCGCTGTTCGTTCCAGGGGGTCGACCTGACCGAGGCGACCACCCGGGGCGCGGTCTTCACCGAGTGCTCCTTCGGCGGCGTACGCCTCAACGCCTCCCGGCACGTCGACACGGCGTTCACCCGGTGCGTCTTCACCCGGTGCGTGCTGTTCGAGGCCGAGTTCACCGGCTGCAAACTGGTCGGCAGCACGTTCGCCGACTGTGAGCTGCGTCCGCTTCGGGTCGAGGGCGGGGACTGGTCCTTCGTCGCCCTGCCCCGGGCCGACCTGCGGGGGGCGCGCATCACCGGCGTACGGATGCGGGAGGTGGACCTGACCGGGGCCGACCTGACCGGCGGGGTCCTGACCGACGCGGACCTCTCCGGCGCGCACGTCACCGGGGCCCGCCTCACCCGGTGTGACCTGCGGGGCAGCGACCTGAGCGCGGTCGACCCGACGGCGGTCCAGCGGACCGGCGCGATCATCGACCCGGACCAGGCGCTGGTACTGGCCCGGACGCTGGGCTTCGAGATCCGCTGACGCCGAGGATCGGCACGGCGGCGTGGAAAACCTGTCACCGGATGTCAGGCGCGGCTGCCACCCTCGGTACATGGCATGGTGGTCGGATCTGGTCGACGAGGAACCGGACTTCGCCGAGCGGGTACGCGCCCGCTTCGCGGTCCGCAAGCACGGGACGATGGCGACGCTGCGGCGGGACGGCTCACCCCGGATCAGCGGTACGGAGTTCCAGTTCGACGGCGGGGACCTGCGGGTGGGCAGCATGCCCGACGCGCTCAAGGCGCTCGACCTGCGGCGCGATCCCCGGGTCGCGCTGCACTGCCCGACCGAGGACACGCCCGAGGACGACCCCGGCTCCTGGGCCGGTGACGCGAAGATCGCCGGGATCGCGCACGAACTGCCCCGGCCGGAGGACGGCTCGCACCGGTTCCGCATCGAGGTGACCGAGGTGGTCCTGACCCGGGTGGGCGAGCCGGCCGACCACCTGGTGATCGAGAGTTGGCATCCCGGCCGGGGCCTGCGTCGCCGTACCCGTCGCTAGCGCGCGAACCCGGCGGGCCTCGCGTCACGGGTGCCACCGACCGGCGGGCGAACTGCCGGATCGGTGGCGCCGGGACAGTTTGTCCGTCGCGTTGCGTCGATGGGGTCGTAACTTTCCGTTGTGGAGATTCGACGATCCCGGGAGGCTTCGCTGATGGGCACGAGGACCCGTACCGTCCGACCGGCCGCCACGCGCGCCGGTGGCGCGTCGGCCGGGGAGGTGCTCCGGGAGATACCGCTACCGCCGTACGTCACCGGGGAGGACGCGCAGTTCGCGGTCCGGGCGGTGGTGGTGCACGCGCCGCGCCGGTGGTCCGGCGGGACGGTGTGCCGCAACGACGCCAGCCCGCACCCGTGCCGCCTGCACCGCTGGGGTCGCCGGGTGCTGGCCCTGCGCGGACTCCGCCCGGCCGACATCGACGCCCTCATCGAGCGGGGCGATCCCGCCGCCGTCCCGCCCCCGGTCGCCTGACCCCGGCCGGGGCGGGCCGGGGTGGTGGCAGGGGCCCCGGTCACCGCTCGGTGCGGGACAGGGGCCCCTGGAGGCACCTCAGCAGGTGATCGGCTTGTGCCAGGAGCACTCGATGCCCTCCGGGGTCCGGGGGATCTCCGGTGCCGCCGGGGGTGCGGTCCGCGCCGCCGCGCCGCCGGTGGCGGTGTACGACGCGAGCGTGATCGCGATCTGGTCCTCCAGGTTCTTGACCGAGGAGGCCAGGTAGTTGTTGAGCACGACGGAGAAGACGAGGCGCCGCCCGTCGGCGTCGGTGACGTAACCGGAGAGCCCGGAAACCCCGGTCAGACTGCCGGTCTTGGCCCGTACGTTGTTCGCCGCCGGGGTGCCCGCCATCCGGCTGCGCAGGGTGCCGCCGACGAACCGTTCCGCGTTCCCGGCGACCGGCAGGGCGGCGTACCAGGCGTCGAACCAGGGTTCGGCGCGCACGGCGACCAGCAGGTCGACGAACTCGGCGGGCGGGACCAGGTTCCGCCGGGACAGCCCCGAGCCGTCGCGCTGGCGCAGCGTGCCGGTGTCCATGCCGGCGTCGGCCACGTACCCGCTGATCGCGGAGATTCCGGCCGACCAGGTGCCGGAGCCGCTGAGCACCCGCCCGATCTCCTTGGTCAGCACCTCGGCGTGACCGTTGTTGGAGAGCTTCATGAACGGCACCATCAGCTCGGCCAGCGGCATCGAGTCGTGCCGGGCCACGGCGGTCGCACCGGCCGGGGTCGCCCGCCCGAGCACGGTCTTCCCGAGCACCCGTACGCCGTGCCGGCGCAGCGCCGTGCGGAACACGTCGGCGGCGTACCCGGTGGGTTCCCAGACCGTCACCCAGTCGCTGCTCGGGGTGGCGCCGAGGGCGATCTGCCCGGTCACCACGACGGTGTTGGTGCCGTGCTCGCGTTCGATGGAGACGCTGGTCGTCCCGGTGGCCACGGTGGTGGCCCGGTTGTCGATCCGCAGGTACCCGGTCGACGGGGTGAGGCTGATCGTCGGACGCTGTCCGGCGGCCTTCCCGGGCGCCGCCGCGACGATCACCGTGCCGGCGTCGTAGTCGGTGTCCGGGGCGACGGTCAGCGCGGAGACCTGGGCCGCGTAGTAGTAGGGCTCGTCGTCCCAGGTCCAGTCCGGGCCGAGCCGGGTGGCGTCGTAGCGGGTGTCGTCGGCGACCAGGCCGCCGGTGACCACCCGGATGCCGGACGCCGCGACCCGGGCGGCGAGCGCGTCGTAGTCGGCGGCGAGCATGGTGGGGTCGCCCCCGCCACGCAGGTGGAGGTCGCCGGTGAGGACGCCGCCGCGGGCGGCGCCGGTGCGCAGGACGTCGGTGGTGAACCGGTGTCCCGGCCCGAGCAGCTCCATGGCGGCGGCCGAGGTGAGCAGCTTGGTGTTGGAGGCGGGGATCAGCCGGCGGTCACCGTTGCGCTGGTAGATGGTGTCGCCCGTGGTGGCGTCGGCGACCACCACGCCCGCCTGCGCGCCGTCGAGGCGGGCGTCGGCGAGGATCGCGTCGAGGGTGGCGCTGAGCCGGGTGTCGGCGGGGGCGGGGGATTCGGCGGTGGCGGTGGGTGCGGCGCTGGTGGTCGCGGTGGCCACCGCGGTGGCGAGGGCGACGAGGGCGAGCGCCCGGGGATAGCGACGATGTTGCATCCGCCGATGTTGTCATGAAGGTTCTTTTCAGCGCAGCATCGAGATCGAAGATTCGTGCCACCGACGGGCGTCGGACTCCCCGGGACGCACCTCGCGATCCGGCCCGGACGGGTACGGCGGGGAGGTGGTTGTCCGGACTGCCCGGATGGCCGGCTTCCGCTTGACGGATCCCGCCGCAGCGGGCACCGTTGGCCGGAGAGGGGCGGTACGAGTCGCCCCGTTCCGCAGCAGGTGGCGGGCCCGCTCTCCAGGGCCGCCGGCGTACCGGAGGGCCTGTTCGTGGCGGCCCTGTCCGGACGTCCCACCGGGTGATGTGCCCGGGGCCCCGCGACCGGCGGTGGTCCACGGGACCGGCCGCCGGCCACCGGCGGCGACCCGATCACCAGTGAGGAGTTCCGCGATGCTCACCATGACCGACAACGCCGTACTCGTGATCCGTGACCTCGCCGCGCAGCAGGACGTCTCCGAGGCCGGCGGGCTGCGCATCACCGCCGATCTGGACGCGGGCGCGCTCGCCGTCGAACTGGTCGGACAGCCGGACCGGGACGATCAGGTGGTGGACACCGAGGGAGCCCGGATCTTCCTCGACTCCGACGCCGCCGAACTGCTCACCGACACCTCGGTCGACGCGACCGTCGACGAGGAGGGTGTGGTGCAGTTCGGCTTCACCGAGCAGCCGGCCCGCTGAGCGACCCGCCCCCCCGGGACGAACCCGCCCCGCAGCGGCCGGTCGTCGTCACCTGCCCCACCCCGACTCGTCGCCCCGGGGCGGCCGGGCCGGTCGTCCGCCGTGGCGGGACCCACGGGGTCGGGGGCCCTCGGGGCGTTCGCGGCCCCGGTGCGGGGCCGGCCGGGGCGGGGGCGCGCCCGCCGGCTGCCGGAGCGCGGCAAGCACGTGGGCCAGGTGGTGCGAGGTGCCCCAGGCCGCCCAACTGGTCGCCGAACCGGCTCCGGCGGCACCCCGCGCCCGGCGCAGGATCTCGTGGTCGCCCCAGGAGAACCCGGCCCCGACCGTCGGCCAGTGCGGGGCGGAGACCACCGCCCGGCACAGCTCGGCGACCCGGTCGTCCCCGCGCCCGCCCCGCCGGGACCAGCGGTAGACCCACCAGGTTCCGTCGGCGGTGTACCGCATCGCGGGCAGCCGTTCGGGTGGGGTCGGGGTGGCGGTCCGGATCGCGTAGTCGCCGTAGCCCAGGTCGAGGCCGGTCAGCTTCTGCCAGAGCAGCCAGTCCCAGCGCACCAGCCGGGCCGGCTCGCCGTCCGGCAGGTCGGGCAGCGCGGGCGGCATCGCCCCGGCCGCCACCGTCACCGTCCGCCAGGCGTGCCGGCGTGCCCAGTCGAGCAACCGGCGCACCCGGGGCTCGGCGGCGCGCAGGTCCGCCGCACAGCAGACCTCCCCGACGTCGAGCAGCAGGTCACACTGTTCCGGCATCAGCCCGGTACGCCGCCAGATCCGTTCCGCCGCGCCGGTGGCCGCGTCCGGGCCGCACGGATCGGTGCGCAGGCGCAGGCGGAGCACCGCCCAGCCGAGGTGGGCGCGGGCCATCGCGCCGAGGACGACCAGCCGGTCGGCGTCCTCCCCGAACCGGATCACCGGGACCAGCGGTACGCCCCGGCGCAGCAGCCCGAGCAGCGGCCCGGGGTCGGGGAACCCGGCCAGGTCGACGGCGGCGGCCAGTCCCGCCGGCAGCCGACCGAGCAGGTCGACGGGATCACCGGCGGCGAGGGTGAGGATCGGGACGACGAGCAGGGCGGCGTCGCTGTCGAGATGGCCCAGCGCCTCCAGTTCGCTCCGCCCGGCGGTGAGGACCGGGCGGTACACCGGCTCCGCCGTCCGTCCCGGGTGGGCGGACGCCATACTCCAATGTATCGAGAGATGACCATGTGTCACAGCGCCGTTCGGCTGACCCGGCGCTCGGACCGCCCGCGTGGTCGTCCGTCCCCTTCGGACGGTGCTCCGGTGCCGATCCCGCCTACCGGCCGAGGCAGGGCAGGTCCAGCCATTCCTCGGCCGGGATCCGGTCCCGCACGGTGTCGAGTTCGCGGAGCAGGGCCGCCAGGTCCCGGGGATCGTCGAGGTGGTGCAGGACGGCCCGGTGGAACGCCGCGGTCATCGCCGCCGGCATCAGGTCCGACGCGTCCCGGCAGAGGGTGCCCCGGGTCAGGGTCTCGGCGATCCGGCGCGACACCGGGTCCGGGTAGCCCGCCGGATCGGTACCCCGGTTCAGGGTGAAGGACAGCCCGCCGCTGGCCTCCCGCCAGACCTGCCGGGCCCGTTCCCCGGCCAGGAAACGGATCAACTCGCGGGCCTCCGGGGTGTCCTCGAACATCCCCACCACGTCCTCCGCGATCTCGGTGGTCGTGGCGGTGCCCCCGCGCGCCGCGAAGGGCGGGAACGGGAAGAAGTCGAACCGCCCCGGGGCCTCCCGCCGGTAGTCGCGGACGATGTAGGACCCGTGGTGGTCCAGCTGGCACTCCGGCCGCTCGGCGAACATCCCGAGCCCGGCGACGTTGAAGCCGGTCAGCAGGGCGTTCGGGGTGCTCCGGCCGGCCCGGGTCACCTCGCCCCAGGCCTGCCAGACCTCGCGCATCTGCGGTGAGTCCCACCGCAGGTCGCCGGCCGTCCACGCCTGGTACGTCTGGGCCCCCCACCGGTGCAGGAAGAGGTCCTCGATCCAGTCGGTGCCCGGCCAGCCGGACAGCGGCGGCGCGCCCATGCCCAGGCACCAGGGCGTCCGCCGGCCGGCACCGAACTCCACCAGCTCCTCCCAGGTCGCCGGGGGACGCCCGGCCAGGGCGGGTTGCCGGTCGGTCGCGTACCAGACGAGGCTCTTGGGGACCACGTTCACCGAGAGCCCGTAGACCCGACCGCCGAGGGTGACCAGCTGCGGCTCCAGGTCCGCCCGCCGGTCCGCGCCGAGCACGTCGTCCAGCGGGTGCAGCTTGCGGCTGTGCACGTACGTCTGGAGGTCGTTGAGCCGGGGCAGCACCGCCACGTCGGGCGGGGAGCCACGGTCGACCCCGGAGCGGAGCACCTGGCTGACGTCGCGGGTGCCCCGGTAGTCCACGGTGATGCCGGTGCGTCGCTCGAACTCGTCGAGCACCGCGACGAAGGCGGCAGCCTCGGTGTCCGGGGGCGTCGTCCCGTCGCCCCCCGGCGCCTCGGACCAGGAGGCGATGACGGTGACCCGCCCGGTCGGGGTGGGGTCCGCGCAGGCGGCGATGCCACCGGCGGCGAGCAGGGCCGGGAGGAGCAGCAGCAGTCCGATTCGGCGTCTCATCGTTCGTGGTACCGGTATTCGTCCAGGCGCGGCTGGAAGCCGAGCAGTACGGCCACCGCGGCACAGAGCGCCGCGAGGGGCAGGACGAACTCGCCGCCGTAACTGGTGGCCGCCCGGGTGGCCCGGTCGGTGGCGACGTCGCCGTTCGTCCGCGCGTCGCCCGCCCGATCGGCGGTGGTCGCCGCGGGTGGGGGCACGGCTCCGTCCGGGGGTGCGCTCCCCTCGGCGTCCACCAGGTCGAGGGTGCGCGGGCACCCGCCCCGCCCCCCGCAGGCCGCCTCGAGCCGGTCGGTGAGGCGGCTGCTGTCCTCGGCCGCCAGGAGCGTCAACTGCTCCCTCCGGTCCCGCTCGACCGCGCTGACCGATTCCCGGGTCGCGGTGAGCTGCCCGGCGGACCAGAGGCTGGACGAGGTGGCGGCGCCCATCAGCAGGACGAAGAAGGTGGCCAGCAGCAGCGGGGCGTTCACCCGGCGGCGGAACCGTCGGTGCAGGAAGCGCTGTGCCCGCACCAGCAGCCCGACGAGGACGAGCACCGGCACCAGCCAGAGCGCCGCCGCGGCCGGGGTGGCCCACAGCCGGCCGACCTGCTCGTCCAACGCCGCCACCTGCGCCTGGCGCAGCCGGTCGAGCCGGAGCAGGAGTTCCTCCAGGAGGCTGGCGGCATCCCAGAGCGCGGCGGTGCCGAGAGCGCTGTCCCGGCCCTGGCGGAAGTGCACGTCGGCTCGGGCGATCAGACCGGTGTAGGTGACCAGCAGCGCCTCGACCACCTGGATGTCCCCACTGCCCGTCTCACCGGCCGCGTTCCGCTCGGCGACCTCGGCCAGGTGCTGCCCGGCGGCGGCGATCCGGTTCTGGTACTCCTCGCCGGGACCACCGAGGAGGCGGGTGCCGTCGGAGAAACCGGTCAGGGCCGCGCCGTGCGCCGCCCGGAGGGCGACCTGGGTGTCGTAGACGGCCAGGACCGACGGTACGGACTGCGCGGCGACCGCGTCGGCGGCCCGGTGCACGCCGAGGAAGACCGAGAGGCAGCCGGCCAGCGCGACCGCCGTCGCGACGAGCAGGGTCCGCCGGTGCCGTCGCAGGGTCAGCCGCGTGGTGCTGGTCAGCGCGCCGCTCACGTCGGCACCGGCCCCGGGACCGCGAGTTCCGCCCCGCACCGTTCGCAGTACCGGGCGTCCGGCGACGACTCCCGGCCGCAGCGGCAGGTCCGGACGCCGCCGTCGGTCACCACCGTGTCGTGCCGGGTGTACGACGAGCGGACCGCCACGTTGGCCAGGTCCACCCGGTCCAGGTCGTCCCGGATCCGCACCTCCCCCGTCGCCGGGTCGGCGATGTCGACCAGCAGCCCCAGCTCCTCGAGCCGTCGGGTGTCACCGGCCACGGCGGCCAGCCGGACCGCCCGCCCCAGGAGGCCGGCGGCGGCCGAGGGGTCGCCGCTGTCGTAGCGCTCGCAGCCGTCGGCGATCAGCCGGCTCAGTTCCTCCTGACCGGAGAAGTGCGCGACCCGGGGATCGATCCGGCCGGAGAGGACCGGGTCGTCGGTCCAGTGCACCAGGGCGGCCACCGGTGGTGGCCGGGTGGCTCCGTCCGCCACCAGGTCGATCCGGGCGGCCAGCAGGTCCTCGCCCCGGGGCCGGTCCGTGCCGTCCACCTCCAGGCAGAGGTGGTACTCCCGGCGCTCCTCGCCCCACGGGCCGGTCGGGTGGTCCACCGTCTGGTCGTCCACCGGTACGCCGACCAGGTCCCGCACCGCCGGATGGACCTGCCGGCAGAACAGCACCCGGTTGGGGGCGACGGTACGGATCCGGATCCGTACCCCGGCCACCGGCTGTCCCTGCCCGGCGGACGCCGTGACGGTGAGGATCGCGTGCAGCTCGCGATCGGCCGGGGAGAGGTGGTGGTCGTGGTCGAGGTGCAGGTCGAAGCCGAGGGGGGTGGTCGACACCGGATCACTCCTCACACGTCACAGCAGGGTCAGGGGACGGACCGTGTTCGCCCGGTCGAGGAGCACGCCATGGTCGTTGCGGTTGCGGGCCTGCTGTCGGGCGAGGCCGCGGAAGGAGCGGGCGAGTCGGCGTCGCAGAGCGTTCTCCGAGGGCGGGTCACCGAACGTCCCGGCCTCGTCCAGCCCGTCCGGCCCGGTGGTCAGGACCCGTTCCAGTGCCGCCTCGAGGACGGTCGTGGTCAGCCGGTCGCGGGCCTCGCCGTGCGGGTTGCCGCCGTCGAGCCGCAGCTCGGGGAGGCGTCGGACCGCCTCGTTCAGCGCCACCGCGTCGGGCGGACCGTCGCCGAGCCGGCTGGTGAGCGCCCGGACGGCGGCGATCCGGGCGGTGTCGTGGTGCCGGGAGAACCGGGGCACGCCGTCCAGGGCGGCCACCGCCCCGGCCCGGTTCCGCCCGACCAGCCGGAGCCGGGCCAGGCCGAACGCGGCGCTCGCGGTCAGCCGGTCGCGCCGCCACACCGCCTCGTAGTAGCGGGCCGCCCGGACCTCGTCGCCGGTGTGCTCGGCACAGTAGGCGAGGGCCAGTTTCGGCGCGACCTCGCCGGGGAGTTCCCCGTACACCGCGTCGAAGAGGTCACCGGCCCGGGACACGTCGCCCTGGGTGAGCGCGAGCAGCGCGTGGTGCCAGGTCACCCGCCAGTCGGCGGCCACGTGGTCACCGAGCAGCCGCTCGGCGGCGCTGAGCGCGTCCCAGGCGCGGGGCGCGTCGCCCAGCTCCAGCCGGGCCCGGCACCGGGCGAGTTCGATCTCGACGGAGGGGGCGTCGAAGGCGGCGAGGCCGTCCAGCAGGCGCTCCGGGTCGAGCGCCCCGACGGTGGTGAGGAACTCGGCGGCGGGGTCGCCGGGCACCGGACGGGGCACCGGCAGACCGGTGGCCACGGCGGCCGGGGCGGGCCGACCGTGCGCGCGTACCGCACTGCCCGCCGGTGTGGTCCAGTGCTCCAGCGGCGGCACCGTGCCGAGCCCCGCGTCGAGCAGTGCGGGGGTCGGCGCGAAGACCGTCGACGAGGCGGGCTGCTCGTGCACCGACCGGGCCGGCAGCAGCTCGTGCAGCACCCCCTTGAGCTGCTCGGACATCTCGGTGGCGGAGGCGAAGCGGTGCTCCGGCCGGTCGTGCCGGGCCCGTCGGACCAGCCGGAGGAACGACTCCACCCCGACGTCGACGTCGCCGGGCGGGACCTCCGGGCCGGGGACGAGCCCACGACTCAGCTCCGCCAGCAGCACCCCGACCGCGTACAGGTCGGAGCGGACCGTGGTGCCGTGTCTCTCCAGTTCCCGGTCGCTCACCCGGTACCTCGGGGTGCCCACCAGCGGGCTGGACCGGTCGTCGGCCCGGCGTACCCCGCCGAGGTCGATCAGCTTGATCCGGTCGGCGGTGCGGATCACGTTCCCCGGGTGCAGGTCGGTGTAGAGCAGTCCCCGGCGGTGCAGGTAGTCCAGCGCGGTCAGGATCTCGTGGGCGTACGCGAGGAGGTGCTCCAGCGGCAGCGAGACGTCCGGTCGGGCCGGGTCGCGCGCCGCCAGGCAGAGTTCCGCCAGGGACATCCCGTTCAGGTACTCCATGACGATGTAGCTGGTCTGCCCCCCGAACAGCCGGTCCGGGGCGGTGACGAAGTTGAAGATCCGGACGATGGTCGGGTGGTCCAGCGTGGTCAGGTAGCGCCGCTCGGAGACCTCCATCGCCAGCGCGTGCCGGTCGGTCTTGTTGATCAGCCGTTTCAGGGCCACCGGGTTGTCGTCCAGGTGGGTGTCCCTGGCGAGGTACACCTGACCGAGACCGCCCCGGGCCAGGTAGCCGACGACCTCGTACTGGTCGGCGACCCGGTCGCCGTGACCGAGGTCGGGGACGAAGGCGAAGGGGGTCTGGCACCGAGGGCAGTAGCCGTGGTCCAGGCGGTCCCGCCCGCCCCGCCCGACCGGGCCGCCGCACCGGGTACAGAACCGCTGGTGCTCGGGGACCGTCGGATCACGCAGGACCCGCTGGTCGGTCGGGAACTCCAGCACGGGAAGGGCGACCAGGTCGGCGACCATCCAGGTCGGACCGGTCGGCGGCGGGGTCGGCCCGGGGTGCGCCGGTGGGGCGGTACGGCGGGGGGCCAGCCCGCACCGGTCGCAGAAGCCGGTCTCGTCGACCGTGCCGGTGCAGTCCGGGGTACGGGTGCAGCGCATCAGGCGGACCCTCCGTCGGACTCCGCGGCGGACCGGCCGTCGAGGACGCGGCGCAGCGGACCGACGGGGTGCGCACCGGTGAGGACGTGCCGGTCCCCGGGCGGGGTCCCGCTGCCCGGAGTTCGGCCGTCGACATGCCGGTTCCGGCTCGTCCATGGCGGGTGACCATGGGATTTCCGCACACCGTCACCCTAGGCCGGGGTGGGACGCAGGGCTATCACGGAGTGGACAAGGTGACGCGTCGAAGCGGTCGCACCGGCACCGACGGGACGGACAGCCACCGGTGCCGCCCGGCGACGACGACCGGTCAGGACCCGGCGCCCAGCCGCCCGGAGCAGCGCTGGTCCGGCGGGGCCACCGGCCGGCGGGGCATCATCCAGTCCAGGGCGGTCTCCTCGACCGGCCAGCCGTGCACGGTGACCACGCTGAACGGGACCCGGGTGGCCTCGGAGCAGAGGGTCTGCGTCCGGACCCGACCGTTGGGCAGGAACCGGACGACCCCGCCCCGGTCGAGCACGACCGTCGACGTGTCGGTCACCGTGATCAGGTGTCCGAGCACGACGCCCGTCGCCCGGCCGGTCTCCGTCGACGCGACCTCGACCGCGGCGGTGGGCAGGACGGGCACCCGCAGGAACACCGCCCCCATCACCAGCGGAAGCGTCGCGGCGACGGCGTACGCGAGCCCGTGGGTCAGGGCCGGGGCGGACCGCCGGGGGAGCGGACCGGTGAGCACGGTGGCGGCGGCCGGTGGCACGGCCAGCAGCGCGGCGGTGCCCCACTCGTCCGCCCGGACCGCCGCCCAGACGGCGGGCCCCAGCACGGCGTACGCCACCACGGCCGCCGCCACCGGCAGCGCCAGCCCGACCAGCATGATCCGCAGCGGCCGGTCGGGGTGCAGGTACCGGGTGCGCAGGGCGAGCAGCCAGAGGGCGAGCATCAGCAGGGCCGGGAGGAACCGCAGCTGCCAGGTGAGCGCGGCCAGCGCCACCGCGGCGGTGAGCACCCAGCCCGGGGTACGGGCCGTGCCGGAGGCGAGCAGCGACCGCTCCGGATCGAAGCGCTCCGGCGCGCTCACCCGCAGCGACCGACCGAGCACCCCGACCACCAGGACGGCCAGCGGCACCGCCCACACCAGGGCGATGAGCAGGGCGCTGAGCAGCCCCAGTGGACTGACGTACTGCATCAGCAGCAGCATGGTCGAACTGTCCTGGCGGCTGAGCTGCCACAGCCGCAGCACCAGCAGCAGGACAGGGAATGCCGGGAGGAGCGTCAGCAGCCACTGCTGCGCCTGCCGCGCCCCGGCCGTCCGGCGCGGGCCGCCGAGCGCACCGGCGTCACCGGCGGTGCGGGGTGACCCGGCAGCGGTAGCGCGAACCTCTCCCACGGCCACTGCCGTACCTCCACCTTCCTCGGATCGGGCTGCTGCTCCTCCGCCACCGACTGCGGCCGGTTGAACGGCTGCTGCCAGCGGAGGTTGTCGTCGTACGCCTCCTCCCAGACCTTGTTCTCGTCATCCTTGGCGGAGGCGTGCAGCGCGAGGTCGACCAGGTCCCGCAGGGCGGTGTTGGGGCCGGTGTTGACGCCCCAGCGTTCCTGCGGGGAGGAGCCGATGTCCCAGTGCCGCAGGGGCTTGGTGTTCTTCAGGCCGGTGGGGAAGGCGTCCGGGTCCTGACTGGCGGTCACGAAGCCGGCCAGGATCGCGGCGTCGGTGGTGACCGCGTCGGTCCGTCCGTCGTGCAGCTCCTGGACGCACTGGCTGATCTTGTTCCGCCCGTACGCCTCGGCGCCCACGTCGCGCAGCCGGGCCTGGGAGGTCGAGGTGGTCAGCGTGCAGACCCGCCGTCCGCGAAGGTCCTCCAGGCTGCTCACCGGGCCGGGCTCGTCCGCCCGGGTGATCACCGACTGCTCGGTGTGCAGGTACGGCGCGGAGAAGGTGGCTCCCTCCCGGGCGCGTTCGTCGGTGACGCTGTACGAGGCGATCACCATGTCGACGGTGACGAACCGGTCGTTGTAGGGGGCCTGCCGACGCGCCCGGTCCTCGCTCTCGATCGGCAGCAGCACGACCTTGCTGCGGTCGAAGTCCAGGTAGCTGGCGATCATGTAGGCGATGTCGATGTCGAAGCCCCGCCAGCCGCCCCCGGGCAGCTGCGACGCGATGCCGGGCTGGTCGTCCTTGACCCCGATGAGCAGCTCCCGCTTACCCTTCATGCCGGCCCGTTCCATCAGCTCGTCCCGGGTCGGTGGTCCGACGTCGAGCACGATGGGAACCAGGGCCACCGCCAGTACGGTCAGCACCACCGTCAACGCGACGAGCCGGAGCTGCCGCGACCGTGGGGTGCTCGACGGGGCGGTGGTCGTCGTACTCGGCTCAGTCTCCTGACTCAAGCTCGTCCCTCCCGCTGCCGCACCGGTGACCGGCCCTCCATTGTGGGGTCTACCGGTGCCGGACCGGGAAGCCCGCGCCGAGGCTGAACAGCCGGGTATCCGACGTTCGGCCCAACGGCCGACCGGGGGTCGGCGGTCTCGTGGTGTGGGCGGAGCCGTCCGGTGTGGTATTGCGGGACGGTCGACGAGGAGCGGGAGAGGCGTCCCCGGACACGAGCGCGCGGCGCCGTTTCGATCCCGGTGGATCGTCACGTCGCCGCGCTCTGGCCGTCTCCCACCGTCGCAGCCTGCGGCGGTACGCCAGTGGGGACCTGGCTCGACCGGCCTTGTCGGTGCAGCCGGTCAGTCTGCATCATGCCCCGTGTCGGCAGCGCCAAACCCACCCGCTGTGCAAAAGTCCACCATTCGGTGTTGTCGGCGTGACCGGGGCCGGAACCGGGTATGAGCGCGTCATGGAGCACTACACGATCGCGACCGTCGCCGAGCGGAGCCCCGACTTCCGTCGGGTGCTGTGGACCGGAGAGCAGACCCAGCTGGTGATCATGACGATTCCGCCGGGTGGGGAGATCGGCGAGGAGGTCCACGAGGACACCGACCAGATCCTGACCTTCGTCAGCGGCACCGGCGAGGCCCGGGTCGCGGGCGAGAAGAAGACCGTGAACCAGGGCGACCTGGTGGTCGTACCGGCCGGCACGAAGCACAACTTCGTCAACACCGGCCCCAACCCGCTGGTCCTCTACACCGTCTACGGCCCGCCCGAGCACGCCGACCAGGTCGTGCACCGGACCAAGGAGGAGGCCGACGAGATGGAGGCCGCCGGCAAGGACGAACCGCCGACCGCCTGACCCGCGGCGGGCCGGCGGGTGGCCGCCGGCCCCGGGCCTGAAAGCGGCCGATCCGGGTACGCCGGGCGGGTGGACCGGCCGGCGATCTCCGACTACGGATTCCTCTCCGACTGCCGTTCCGGCGCCCTGGTCGGCCGGGACGGCTCGGTCGACTGGTGGTGTCCCGACCGGTTCGACTCGCCGGCGGTCTTCGGGCGGATCCTCGACGACGCGGCGGGGCGGTGGCAGCTCGCCCCGGCCGGCGCCGGCCGGGTGGAGCGGGCGTACCTGCCCGACACGCTGGTCCTGCGGACCGTGCACCACACGCCCGAGGGGAGTGTGGCGGTCACCGACGCGCTCGCCGCCGAGCCCGGCGCACGGGGGCACGAGCTGGGGCGGAACTCCCCGGCGGTGCTGCTCCGGGTGGTCGAGGGGCTCAGCGGCCGGGTGCCGATGCGGCTGGACCTCGTGCCCCGGCCCGAGTACGGGCTGCTCACGCCGTACCTGCGGGAGCAGCCGGACGGCGCGGTCCGGTTCGAGGCGGGGCCGGTCGCCCTCCAGGTGCGCGGCGGCGTGCCGCTGCACGCCGGCCGGGACCGGGTCCGGACGGACTTCGCGGTCTCCGCCGGCGAGCGGATCGGCTTCGACCTGGCGTACGCCCCGGTCTACGGAGCGGGGCCCGCGTGCCTCGACCCGGTCGACGCGCTCGCCGACACGGTCCTCGCCTGGCAGGCCTTCCGGGAGACGCACCGGTACCGGGGCCGGCACCCCGCACTGGTACGGCACAGCGCGACGGTGCTCCAGGGGCTGACGTACACCCGCAGCGGCGCGGTCGCCGCCGCCCTGACCACCTCCCTGCCGGAGCGGCTCGGGGGCGACCGCAACTACGACTACCGCTACTCCTGGCTGCGCGACTTCGCGATGACCCTGCACGCGCTCTGGGTGGCGGCCTGCCCGGACGAGGCGTCCCGTCTCTTCGCCTGGGCGTCCCGGTCGATCGGCCAGCTCGGCGACACTCCGGTGCCGGTGCTCTTCGGTCTGGAGGGGGAGCGGGGGCTCGCCGAGCATGACATCGCCCACCTGCGCGGGTACGCCGACAGCCGGCCGGTGCGGCTGGGCAACGACGCCTGGCGGCAGCGCCAGCTGGACGTGCCCGGCGAGCTGGTCTCGGCCGTGTGGCGGTTGCACGAGTACCTCGGTGAACGCCTCGACGACGAGCTGCGGGACATGGTGGTCGGCCTGACCGAGCAGGTGGCCGCGACCTGGCGGCTGCCGGACCGGGGGATGTGGGAGACCCGGGAGGAGGAGCGGCACCACCTCTCCTCGAAGGCGCTCTGCTGGGTGACCATGCAGCTCGCGGTGGAGCTGGCCCCCCGACTCGGTGACCGCGCCGATCCGGCGCGCTGGCGGGCGGTGCGGGACGAGATCCGGGCGACCGTGCTGGATCGCGGCTGGAACGAGCGGGCCGGCGCGTACACCGGGGCGTTCGACTCCGCCGAGCTGGACGCCTCCGCGCTCTACCTGCCGGTGGTCGGTTTCCTGCCCGCCACCGACCCCCGGATGCGGGCCACCATCGCGGCGGTGGAGCGGGAACTGGCCACCCCGGACGGGCTGGTCCGACGCTGGGCGACCGACCCGGGCGGTTTCCTGCTCTGCTCGTTCTGGCTGGTGCAGTGCCTCGTGCTGGCCGGCGAGCCGGAACGGGCCGAGGCGCTCTTCGTCCGGGTGGCCGGGCACGCCAACGACGTCGGGCTCTTCGCCGAACAGGTCGACCCGGTCACCGGTGGGCTGCTCGGCAACTTCCCGCAGGCGCTGTCCCACATCGGACTGGTCAACGCGGCCTGGGAGCTGACCGACCCGGGCGGCGACTGAGCCGGGCACCGGCCGGGCCGACGCGACGGCGGGCACCGGGCGTCGCGTTCCCGCCGGTACCCGCGGGCCCGGTCCGCCGTGCGGACCGGGCCCGCGGATCCGGGCGCGGCTGCACCGGCATGGCTGGGCTGCGGGCGGGTACGCGGAACGGCATGAGGTCCTCCGACCAACCCACCGTGGTGCTGCCCGGCCGGGTGCGGATGCCGCTGCTCGGCTTCGGCACCTGGCAGGCGTCCGGCGAGTCCGCGTACGACGCCGTGCGGACCGCTCTCGCGGCCGGCTACCGGCACATCGACACCGCCACCATGTACGGCAACGAGAAGGAGGTGGGACGGGCGCTCCGGGACAGCGGACTGCACCGCGACGACGTCTTCGTGACCACCAAGATCCCCTCGGACGGGGTGGGGCGCGAACGGCACGTCCTGGAGGCCAGCCTGGCCGCCCTCGACACCGGTCACGTCGACCTGTGGCTGGTCCACTGGCCCCCGGCCGCCCCCGGGGACAGCGTCCGGATGTGGCGGCAGGTGTTGAAGGCCCGCGACGACGGCCTGACCCGCGCCGCCGGGGTGAGCAACTACTCGACCGCGCAACTCGACGAACTGATCCAGGCGACGGCGGAGGCGCCGGCGGTCAACCAGATCCGCTGGGGTCCGCCGCTGTACGACGCCCGGCGGCACGCCGAGCACCGTGATCGCGGGATCGTGCTGGAGGGGTACAGCCCGTTCAAGACCACCGACCTCACCGATCCGGTCCTGACCCGGATCGCCGAGGCGCACGGCGTCACGCCGGCCCAGGTGGTGCTCCGGTGGCACATCGACCACGGGATCGTGGTCATTCCCAAGTCGGTCACCCCGGCCCGGATCCGGTCCAACGCCGACATCTTCGGCTTCGCGCTGACGCCGGAGGAACGGGACATGGTCGACGCCCTGGCCGGCCAGGGGCGCGGCGAGACCGCGACCGTACCGACCGACGTCATCGCCTAGGGGCGACGTCCGCCCCCGGCGGGCGGACGGCAGCGATCGCGTTCATTGGAGTCCGGGCACCCGTGTCGGCGCTGCGGCGTCGGCCCGGCGGACGCCGGGGCCCTTCCCGCGGCCAGGCACGGCGGCGGGAAGGGCCGAGGGTGGCGCGGTGCCTCAGCGGCGGGCGCAGGTGGTGCCGTTGAGGGCGAAGCTGCTCGGCGGCGAGTAACTGCCGCTCATCGACGCTTGGTGGCCGAAGGTGACCGAGGCGCCGGGGGCGATGGTGCCGTTGTAGCTGAGGTTGCGGGCGGTCACCGTGCTGCCGTTCTGGGTCACCGTGGCGTTCCAGGAACCGGTGATCTGCTGGCCGGCCGGGAGCTGGTAGGCCAGCGTCCAGCCGGCGACCGGCGTCGCGCCGGTGTTGGTCACGGTCACCTCGGCGGTGTAGCCGGTGTTCCAGGTGTTCGTCGGGGTGTAGCGGACCGCGCAGTCGGCCCCGCCCGGCGGCGGGGTGGTCGGGGGCGCGGTGGTGGGCGGCGGGGTGGTCGGGTTGGTGCCGCCCCCGTTGACGCTGGCCGAGAAGGAGTTCACCGCCAGGCCGACGCCGCCGGACCAAGGCTCGAAGCCGGCCTGGATGCTGGTCAGGTACCAGGAGTTGGTGATCGCGCCCCGGTTGCGGACGTCGGCGATGAAGTCGAGCACGCTGAAGCTCAGGCTGGTGATCGGCGACGGCGCGACGTACGAGATGACGTTGTTGGCGCCGTTGCTGCCCCGCCAGACCTCCCAGGTCCGGCCGGCCAGGGTGGTGGTGCCGACCGGGGATCCGATGGGCTGGATCGGGCCCTGCCGGTTCAGCCAGATCATGATCTCCATCTGGTTCACCCCGTCCCGTTTCGGCGACGGGTCGAGCCAGATGTCGTACGAGGCGTTGTAGGTGGCCCCGCTGACGTAGCGGTACTCGATGCTGCTGGTCGCGTTGCTGATCTGGCTCACCTGCATCGGCAGCGTGGTGCCGGGGGAGCAGTTGGTGTAGTGGCAGCCGTAGAAGACCGAGGGGTACGCCGTGGGTGCGCCGTTGGTCGGGTTGCTGCCGTCCTGGCGGGTGATCGAGAAGCCGGTGCCGGTGACGTTGATGCACTGCTGGGCGCTGGTGCCCCAGCGGTTGTTCTGCACCACGTAACGGTTCTGGATGACGGTGCTGCCGTACTGCTCGCAGATCTGGGTGTCGGCGGAGGCGCTGCCGCCGAGGGCGACGCCGGTGATCGCGCCGACCGCGAGGACGCCGGCCGCCACGACGGCACGGAGGATACGGGTCATGTGCGTGCTGCTCCTTGACTCGGCACGGGGGTGCCGGGGATTGCGGGGGGAAGTCGGGAGCGCTCCCATGGACAGCTAACACATTTACATGCTTGAAATTATCGTGCAACCTGACCGGTGCCCCGCGTGCACCCTGGGTCTACTCCCCCTCGGTCGAAGGGGAGATCCCGCGCCATCCGATCGGATCTTCCATGGTTCGGTTGCGGGGAGTAGTCTCTTGCCTTCAACGCGTGCCGCTCCCCTCGGAGGCGTACACCAGCATGGGCGGATCCCCCCTGCGTATTCTCGTCGTCGGTGCGGGCATCGCCGGGCTCGCCGTGGCCCGGGCCCTGCGGAGGGCAGGATTCCGCCCGGACGTCACCGAGCGACGGACCGGCACCGACCTGCCCGACAGTGGCCTCTACCTACCCGGCAACGCCGCCCGCGCGCTGCGCCGGCTCGACCTCGACCTGCCCGTCCGGCCGCTCGGCCAGGTGATCCACCGGCAGCGGTTCCTCGACGCCGCCGGCCGTGAACTCTGCGAGGTCGACCTGACCAGACTCTGGGCCGGGGTCGGCGAGTGCCGGGCCCTGCCCCGCAGCGACCTGCACCGGGTGCTGCTCACCGGGGCCGGTGGCGCGGTCCGGCACGGGGTCGAGGTGCGCACCCTCGACCTCGCGGCCGACGCGGTCACCGTCACCTTCGACGACGGCACCGTCACCGAGTACGACCTGGTGATCGGCGCGGACGGCCCCCGGTCCGCGGTGCGGACCCTCGCCGCGCTCGGCGGGCCCGCCCGGCCGGCCGGGCAGATCGTCTACCGGGCGGTGGTCCGGGGCGGTCCGTCGGTGGTCGAGTGGACCGCCCTGCTCGGCCAGCGCGCCGGGTTCGTGGTGATGCCGATCGGCGGCGGGCGACTCTACTGTTACGCCGACGAGGCCGGCAGCGCCCCGCCGGCCGACCCGATGGCCCGGCTGCGCGAGGTGTTCGGCTCCTACGGCCCGCCGGTGCCCCGGGTGCTCGACGCCCTGGACCGGGTGCACGTCGGGCTGACCGACGAGGTCGAGTTGGGCCGCTGGTCCCGGGGCCGGGTGGTACTGGTCGGCGACGCCGCGCACGCCACCGCGCCGACGTTGGCCCAGGGCGCGGCGATGGCGCTGGAGGACGCGGTGGTGCTCGCCGAGGCGCTCGCCGCCACCGGCAGCGTCGGGGCCGCGCTGGTGGCGTACGAGAGCCGTCGCCGGCCGCGCACCAAGTGGGTCCGGGACCGCACCCGCGACCGCGACCGTACCCGCGACGTACCGCCGGCCCTGCGCGACCCGTTGCTGCGCGGCCGGGGCGGGCGCATCTTCCAGGAGCACTACCGGCTGTTGGTCGATCCGCTCTGACCCGCCACCAGCCGGCGGGCGCAGGGCGTGTCCGGCCACCCGGCGCGGCGTGTCGACCTGCCGGGGACTATCCTTCCTTCGGACTACGGCTCGCAATTACCAGCGCGTGCCGAGGGGGACGAACGAGAACCGGAGGCCACTCGTGACCACCGTCGCACCGAAGCCGGTCGTGACCCGGCCCTGGCCGGTCCGAGAGCCGGTGAAGGGCTCGGCCATCGCGCGGATGCTTCGTACCACGGACGCGAAGCAGATCGGGATCATGTACATGGTCACCGCGTTCGCGTTCTTCATGATCGGTGGCCTGATGGCCCTGATCCTCCGCGCCGAGTTGGCCCGTCCCGGCCTCCAGTTCCTTTCGCCGGAGCAGTACAACCAGCTCTTCACCATGCACGGCACGGTGATGCTGCTCTTCTTCGCGACGCCGATCGTGTTCGCCTTCGCGAACTACGTGGTGCCGCTGCAGATCGGCGCGCCGGACGTGTCGTTCCCCCGGCTGAACAGCTTCGCCTACTGGCTCTTCCTGTTCGGTGGGACGATGGCCGTCGCCGGTTTCCTGTCTCCCGGCGGTGCGGCCGACTTCGGCTGGACGGCGTACACCCCGCTGAGCAACGACGCGCACTCCCCGGGCATCGGTGGCAACCTCTGGGTGGTCGGCCTGGCCGTCTCCGGTCTCGGCTCGATCCTCGGCGCGGTCAACCTGATCACCACGATCCTGACCCTGCGCGCCCCGGGCATGACCATGTTCCGGATGCCGATCTTCACCTGGAACATGCTGGTCACCAGCCTCCTGGTGATCCTGGTCTTCCCGCTGCTCGCCGCCGCGCTCTTCGCGCTCGCCGCCGACCGCATCCTCGGCGCGCACGTCTTCAGCCCCGACACCGGCGGCCCGATGCTCTGGCAGCACCTCTTCTGGTTCTTCGGACACCCCGAGGTGTACATCATCGCCCTGCCGTTCTTCGGCATCATCACCGAGATCATTCCGGTGTTCTCCCGGAAGCCGATCTTCGGCTACAAGGGTCTGGTGGCCGCGACGATCGCCATCGCCGGCCTGTCGATGAGCGTCTGGGCGCACCACATGTTCGCCACCGGTCAGGTGCTCCTGCCGTTCTTCAGCTTCCTGAGCTTCCTGATCGCCGTGCCGACCGGTATGAAGTTCTTCAACTGGATCGGCACCATGTGGCGGGGCCAGATCAGCTTCGAGACGCCGATGCTCTTCGCGCTCGGCTTCCTGGTCACCTTCCTCTTCGGTGGTCTGACCGGTGTGCTGCTGGCCAGCCCGCCGCTCGACTTCCACCTGCACGACTCGTACTTCGTGGTGGCGCACTTCCACTACGTGCTCTTCGGCACGATCGTGTTCGCGGTGTTCGGCGGCATCTACTTCTGGTTCCCGAAGATGTTCGGCCGGATGCTCGACGAGCGGCTGGGCAAGGTGCACTTCTGGCTGACGATGATCGGCTTCCACACCACCTTCCTGGTGCAGCACTGGCTGGGCAACGAGGGTATGCCCCGGCGGTACGCCGACTACCTGCCCACCGACGGCTTCACCACGCTGAACATGATCTCCACGATCGGCGCGTTCATCACCGGTATCTCGACCCTGCCGTTCATCTACAACTGCTGGAAGTCGTACAAGACCGGTCCGGTGGTCGAGGTGAACGACCCGTGGGGGCACGGCAACTCGCTGGAGTGGGCCACCACCTGCCCGCCGCCGCTGCGCAACTTCGACCGGATGCCCCGGATCCGCTCCGAGCGGCCGGCGTTCGACGACAAGTTCCCCGAGCTGGCCGCCGGCCAGACGCTGGCCGGCCCGCCCGAGGGTGGTGCCAAGCCGCTGACCAGTGAGTCCGACGGTGGGGCCACCTACCAGGAGGACACCGCGAGCGACCTCGACCGGAAGAACTGACCCGGAGCGCGCGTACGACGGGCGCCGCACCCCCGACCGGGGTGCGGCGCCCGTCGCGTCGTGCACCGTGCCGAGATGCGGAGACGTCGGCGGTCAGCCGTCGGCGGTCGGTCCGGTGAGCGGCAGCAGCACCCGGAAGGTGGTCGATCCCGGAGCCGAGTCGACCCGGATGTCCCCGTGGTGCTTGCGGACCACGATCCGGTACGAGATGTCCAGGCCCAGGCCGGTCCCCTCGCCGACCGGCTTGGTGGTGAAGAACGGCTCGAAGATCCGGGGCCGGACGTCGGCCGGGATGCCCGGCCCGGTGTCGCCGACCGTCACCACCAGCGAGTCACCGTCGCGCCCCGTCCGGACGGTGAGCGTGCCGGTGTCGCCCATCGCGTCGAGCGCGTTGACGATCAGATTCGTCCAGACCTGGTTCAGCTCGGCGGCGTACGCCGGCACCGGTGGCAGGGCGAGGTCGTACTCCCGGACCAGCCGGACGCCGGGCGGGATCTTCGCGCGGAGCATCACCAGGGTCGCGTCGAGCAGCTCGTGCACGTCGACCACCTGGTAGGGGGCCCGGTCGAGCTGGGAGTACTGCTTCGCCGCGCCGACCAGTCCGGAGATCCGGGTGACCGCCTCGTCGATCTCCCGCAGCAGCAGCTCGGTGTCGACCGTGTGGGTGAGCCAGCGCAGCGCCGACGCCAGGTTCCCCGGACCCACGGCCGCCTCGACCCGGCCCAGCCACTCCGGGTCCACCCCGGCGGCGACCAGCGTGGGCGCGAGTTCCCAGCCGGTGGCGACGTCGTGCTCGTCCAACCAGTCGGTCAGGGCGTCCTCGGCGTCGCTGACCGCCAGGGGCGAGAGCGTCGAGGCGTCGGCGACCCGCCGGACGACCTCCTCCTGCAACGCCACCAACCGGTGCAGGGCGTCGCCGTCGAGCCGGCCGTCGGCGATCGTCGCCAGCTCGTGCCGGATCCCCGCGACGTGTTCGCGCAGCACGGAGGTGGCCCGGACGGCGGCCCCGGCCGGGTTGTTGAGTTCGTGCGTGAGGCCGGCGGAGAGCGCCCCCAACGCCAGCAGCCGCTCCCGTTCGCCGACCCGGACCTCGGTCTGCCGCATCCCGACGAAGAGCCCCTCGAGCAGGTGCATCGCCATCGGGAACCAGGACCGGACGGCGTGCGCGAACGTCTCGGCGGGCAGCACCAGGAAGGTCGCGTCGTCGACCGCCCGGAGCGAGTTGATGTAGACCTGCGGTACCTGGTCGCCCAGGTACGCCTGGGTCGCCCCGCCGTAGACCCCGCGCTGGCCGGTGCGGATGACCTCGACCTCGTCGCCCCGAACCCGCCGGGTCATCGTCACCGTGCCGTCGAGCAGGACGTACAGGCAGGTGGCCGGTTCGCCCTCGGTGTAGACGGCGGTGCCGGCGTCGCGCTGCTCCACCCGGCTGTGGTCGGCCAACCAGTCGAGCTGCCCGTCGTCGAGCGACTCGAAGAGGAAGAGCGTGCGCAGGTCCGCGACGGTCGGCCGGTCCACCGCGCCGGTGGCGTCACCCGGTCGCGGAGCGTCCCGGTCCGTCGGCCCGGCCGGGGACGGTACCTCCCGGCCGGCCGGGCCCTCCGCCCCGCCGGCCGGGCCGGTCATGAGGACTCCAGGTAGCGGTGCACCAGCGAGACGGCCATCGCGCCCTCGCCGACCGCCGAGGCGACCCGTTTGACCGACTCGGCCCGGACGTCCCCGGCGGCGAAGACCCCGGGCATGCTGGTCTCCAGGTGGTACGGGTCCCGCGCGAGCGACCAGCCCGGCGGTCGGCGTCCCCCGGCGACCAGATCCGGTCCGGTCACCACGAACCCGCGCTCGTCGCGGACCAGGACGCCGTCCAGCCAGTCGGTGCGGGGCTGGGCGCCGATGAAGATGAACAGCCAGGAGGCGTCCACCTCGCGGGACTCGCCGGTACGGCTGTCGGTCAGGGTGAGCCGTTCCAGGTGCTCCGTGCCGGCCCCGGCGGTGACCACGGTGTGCGGGTGCACCACCACCCGGTCGATCCGGTCGAGCTGGTCGATCAGGTACCGGGACATCGAGGCGGTCAGGTCGGCCCCTCGGATCAGCAGGTGCACCCGGCTGGCGTACCGGGAGAAGTGCACCGCCGCCTGCCCGGCGGAGTTCGCTCCGCCGACGATGTAGACCTCCTGGTCGACGCAGCTCGGTGCCTCGGTGGCGGTCGAGCCGTAGAAGACCCCGCGACCGGTCAGCTCGGCCAGGCCGGGCGCGTCCAGCACCCGGTACGACACCCCGGTGGCGAGCACCACCGCGTGCGCGGCGATCGTGCTGCCGTCGCCGAAGGTGAGCAGCCGGGCCGAGCCGGCGTCGGTCAGCCCGGTCACCTCCCGGGTGGTCAGCAGTTCGACGCCGAACTTCAACGCCTGCCGGCGGGCCCGGTCGGTGAGCTGCGCGCCCGACACCCCTTCCGGGAAACCGAGGTAGTTCTCGATCCGGCTGCTCTGCCCGGCCTGCCCGCCGGTGGCCCGCCGTTCGACCAGCACCGTGCGCAGCCCCTCGGACGCGCCGTAGACCGCCGCCCCCAGCCCGGCGGGTCCGCCACCGACGACCACCAGGTCGTAGAAGTCCTCGGTGGGCGCCACCCGGAGGCCGACCAGCGCGGCCAGTTCGGCCTCGGTGGGTCGGGACAGGTGCCGGCCGTCGGGAGCGATCACCACCGGCACGTCGTCGGCGGTCGCGCCGGCCGCGGTCAGCAGCCGACCGCCCTCCGGGTCGTCGGCGAGCAGCCAGCGGTACGGGACCAGGTTGCGGGCGAGGAAGTCCCGGACCGCGAAGGACGGCGCGGACCAGCGGTGCCCGACCACCCGCAGCTCCGCGGCGGCGGCCGCCGGGGTGGCCGCCCAGGCGTCGAGCAGGCTGTCCACCACCGGGTAGAGCTTCTCCTCCGGCGGGTGCCACGGCTTGAGCAGGTAGTGGTCGAGGTCGACCAGGTTGATGGCGTCGATCGCCGCGTCGGTGTCGGCGTACGCGGTGAGCAGCACCCGGCGTGCGGCCGGGAAGAGGTCCATCGCGGCCTCGAGGAACTCGATACCGGTCATCTCGGGCATCCGGTGGTCGGCGACCAGCACCGCCACCTGCTCTCCCCGGAGCTTGAGTTCGCGCAACGTGTCCAGGGCGCTCGGCCCCGAGCCGGCGCGGACCACCCGGTAGCGGTCGCCGTAACGCCGTCGCATGTCCCGGGCCACGGCACGGGACACGGCCGGGTCGTCGTCGATGGTGAGGATCACCGGATTCGCCACGCCCCCATCAAAGCACCCCGGCCGGTGGTCGCCCACAGCGCCGTGGCCTGCGGATTCAGTGGTGAGAGCCGACCAGGTCGTCGGTCTTCGCGGGGGCCGTGCCGCGACGTCGGTGGCGCAACTCGGCCGGGAGCACGACGAGCGCGACCACCGCACCGATCAGACCGATGGCGGCGAAACCCCAGGCCGGCGTGGTGCGGTCGATGACCGCGCCGGCCAGCGGCGCGCCGATGGCGACGCCGACGGTGATCGCCGAGGCGTGCAGCCCCATCGCCTCGCCCCGGACCGGGGCCGGGGCGAGGCGGCTCACCGCGTCGGCCGTGGCGGCCAGCGTCGGCGCGCAGAGCAGCCCGGCGGGGATCAGGGCCAGGGCGAGCAGCCACCAGTGCCCCCCGGCCAGGCCGATCGGCACGGTGCAGACGGCCAGCGCGGCCATCAGGGCCAGCGGTGACACCGGCCGGCTGACCGCGCCGTAGGCGAACCCGCCGACCAGGGAGGCCGCCGCCCAGAGGGCCAGCACCGCCCCGGTCCAGCCGACCTCGCCGTCGTCCCGCAGCGCCGCCACCACCGCCACGTCGGTGCCGCCGAGCACCAGCGTGCACGCCGCGCTGACGGCGAGCACGGCGAACAGGCGCGGAGTGAGCCACTCCCGGCGGGGGATCCGGCGCGACGGGCCGGCGGTCTGCTCCTCGGCGGTCCGGACCGGCGGGTTCAGCGCCAGCAGCGCGAGCCCGGCGGCGACGATGCCGCCGCCCACCGCCCAGAGGGTGACCTGGGGCGCGATGGCGGTGGCCAGCGCCACGCCGAGCGCCGGACCGACCATGAACGACAGCTCCACGGACATCGAGTCCAGCGCGTACGCCGGCCGGCGGTGCTCGGACGGCACCAGGGCGGCGATGCACTGCCGGATCACCGAGGAGAGCGGCAGGGCGAGCAGCCCGGCCAGGAAGGCCGCCGGGAGCAGGAGGGCGTACGGCAACTGCGGCGCGCTCGCCCAGAACAGCGCCTCGCCGGCCGTGGTGAGGAGCAGGACGAGGGTCAGGCCCCGCCGGTCGATGAGTCGGCCCAGCAGCGGGGCGCCGAGCGCCGCGCCGACGGTCAGGGCCGCGCCGACCAGGCCGGCCGCGCCGTACCCCCGGTCGAGTTCGAGCAGTACGTAGAAGGTGAGGGCGATGCCCGCCGCGGTGTGCGGGATGCGGGCCAACACCGCCACGAGCAGCAGCGACCGGAGACCGGGCACCGCGAGGGTGGCCCGGTAGGGCGTGAGATTCATGACGGCGCGCACCTCCGCCGACCATCCTCGGCCGAAGGTCCGACGGGAACCACCCGATTACCGGGTCATGCGTTCGGTATCACAGGCCCGCCGTGCAGGGTGACCCCCGCGCCGTCCATCGCCCGCAACGCCACGTCGGTGGTGGCCGGCGCGACGGCGGCGGTCAGCTCCAGCAGCACGGTGGTGGCGAAGCCCTCCCGGGCGGCGTCGAGCGCGGTGGCCCGGACGCAGTGGTCGGTGGCGATGCCGACCACGTCGACCCGGTCCACGTCGTGCCGGCGCAGCCAGTCGGCCAGGCACTCGCCGTCGGTGGCGTGCCCCTCGAAACCCGAGTACGCCGCGGCGTACTCGCCCTTGTGGAAGATCGCCTCGACCCGGGAGGTGTCCAGCCCGGGGTGGAACTCCACGCCCGGCGTACCGACCACGCAGTGCCGGGGCCAGGAGTCGACGAAGTCCGGCGGGTCGCCGAAGTGGGCCCCCGGGTCGATGTGGTAGTCCTTCGTGGCGACCACGTGGTCCCAGCGGTCCGGCTCGGCGGCGAGCAGCCGGGAGATCCCGGCCGCGACGCCGGTCCCGCCCGCGACCGCGAGCGAGCCGCCCTCACAGAAGTCGTTCTGCACGTCCACGATGATCAGCGCGTTGGCCATCGTCAGCGTTCCTTTCCGGGTGTGGTGGCCTGCTCGGGGAGTGGTCAGCCGGCGGGTACGACGGTGACGGGGACCGCCGGATCCCCGGCGGACAGCTTCAGCCCCTCCCAGGGGATGGAGATCAGGCACTGCCGCAGGTGCTCCCGCGACTGGTCCAGCCGGGGCAGGTCGACCGCCCCGCCGTCGACCACGTACGACCGCTGGAGCAACCGGTCGTGCGGCGCGTGGTCCGGCACCCCCTGCGGGACGATGACCTCCTCGGTGGCGGTGCCGGTCGGCTTGTGCCGGCGGACGGCGACCTTGCGACCGCCGATGGTCCCCTTCTGCTCGGAGCGCTTGACCACCGGCCGCCCCTCCACCTCGACCAGCTTGTAGACCAGTCCGGCGGTGGGTGCGCCCGAGCCGGTGACCACGGCGGTGCCCGCGCCGTACATGTCGACCGGTTCGGCGGCGAGCGCGGCGATGGCGTACTCGTCGAGGTCGCCGGAGACAATGATCTTGGTTTCGGTGGCGCCGAGCGAGTCGAGCAGTTCCCTCGACTGCCCGGCGATCACCGCCAGGTCGCCGGAGTCGATCCGGACCGCCCGCAGCTCCGGTCCGGCGACCGCGATCGCGTTCCGGATGCCCTGGCTGATGTCGTACGTGTCGACCAGCAGCGTGGTCTCCTTGCCCAGGGTGGCCACCTGGGAGGCGAACGCGGCCCGCTCGTCGTCGTGCAGCAGGGTGAACGCGTGCGCCGCGGTGCCGGCGGTGGGGATGCCGTACCGCTGGCCGGCGGCCAGGTTCGAGGTGAACGCGAAACCGGCCAGGTACGCGGCCCGCGCGGCGGCCACCGCCGCCTCCTCGTGCGCCCGTCGGGAGCCCATCTCGATCAGCGTCCGGCCCCGGGCGGCGGTCACCATCCGGGCCGCCGCGGCGGCCACCGCGCAGTCGTGGTTGAGCACCGAGAGCACCAGCGTCTCCAACACCACGCACTCGGCGAAGCCGCCGGAGACGGTGAGGATCGGGGAGCCGGGGAAGAACAGCTCGCCCTCGGCGTACCCGTCGACGTCGCCGGTGAAGCGGTACCGGGACAACCAGTCCGCCGCCGCCTCGTCGACCACCCCGGTCCGGCGGAGGAAGTCCACCTCGGCCTCGTCGAAGCGGAAGTCCCGGATCAGCTCGACCAGCCGGGTGGTGCCGGCGACCACGCCGTACCGCCGGCCGGCCGGCAACCGCCGGCTGAACACCTCGAAGACACAGCGCCGGTCGGCGGTGCCGTCCCGCAGGGCGGCGCTGATCATGGTCAGCTCGTAGTGGTCGGTCAGCAGTGCGGGGCGAAGGGTGCTCACGACCCCAGCCTAGAGTTCAGCGGGTAGCCGCGTCCCCGTGGCCCGGGATGCAGCGCAGCGCGGCCCGCAGCTCGGGCCGCCCGGCGACCCCCAACTTGCCGTAGACCCGCTGGAGATGGTTCTCCACCGTGCGCGGTGAGAGGAACAGCTGCTCGGCGATCCGGCGACTCGCCACGCCGTCGGCGGCGAGCCGGGCGATCTGCCACTCCCGGTCGGTGAGCGCGGGCTGACCGAGCCGCAGCGCCGGCGTACGGAGCTGGTCGCAGCGACCCAGCAGGTCACCGAGCCGGTCGTGGGCGGCGCCGGCGGTGACCGCCCGCTGCCGGCGGAGCAGGTGCAGGGCCAGCGCCGCCGCCTCGGCGGCGAAGACGTTCAGCTCCCGGTCGGCGAACTCGTCGGCGACGGACAGCAGGTCGTCCGGGGACCCGTCGGCGACGGCCCGCGCGTGCCGGGCGAGCAGCGGTGGCAACACCCCGTCCACCTGCTCGGTCAGCTCGGTCAACCGCTGGGCCACCGTGCGCCGGTGCCCGTCGGAGCAGCGCGGACCGACCGGGAGCGTCGCCTGGTCCAGCCGGACCAGATCGTGCAGGACCGGCACCTCGTGCCCGGCGAAGCCGTTCTCCCGCAGCCGGTCGGCCAACCCGGCGAGGTGCCGCGTCGCGCCGACCAGGTCGCCGGTGGCCGCGAGCACCGCGCCGCGCGCCTGTTCCAGCCACGGGTAGAGCACGGCCATCCGGGGCGAGTGGGTACGGTCGGCGTCCGCCATCGCCTCGGCCGCCTGGACGGCGTCCCCGCGCAGCGCCGCCGCCTGGGCCCGCTCGGCGTGTGCCAGACCGGCGTAGACACCGCTGCTGGCCAGCACCGCGCAGGCGCCGAGGCTGGTCTTGAGCGCCTCGGCGCTGCGCCCGCGCAGCCGGGCCGCGTACGCCTGGAGGATGCCGAGGTACCCGGTGCCCAGCCGGAAGTCGCCGGCCCCGGCCAGGTCGGCGAACTCGTCGACCACGATGGCGTCGATGCCGGCGAGTTCCCCGGCCAGCATCAGCCGGGTGCCCCGCGCCAGCTCCAGCGCCAGTTGCAGGTACGGCATGTCGCCCCGCCACTGGGCGGCCTCCGCCTCCACCGCGGCGATCGCCGCCGCGCTGAGCGCCAGCCGGCCCTGGGCGGCCTGGAGGTGGGCGATCGTGCACCGGGCCAACTCCCGGGAGGCCACCCCGGCGGCCGGCCGGTCCAGCACCGCACAACTCAGCCGCTGGGCGGTGGCCAGGTCGAGCCGGTGCAGCCGCATGATCGCCTCGAACGCGCGAACCCGGGCCTGGTCGGCGGGATCGGTCAGCTCGGCCGCCCGGACCGCCAACTCCTCCACAGTGGACTCCTGGCGCAGGCCCCAGTAGCTGACCATGCCCCGGACGGTCAGCCACCGGCTGTACCGGTCGTCGGCGTCGAGCTGGCCGGCGACCGCGTCGAGCACCTCGACCGCCTCCTCCGGCCGGTCGGCGAACATCAGGATCGTGGCCAGCAGCTCGGCGGCGGCGTATCCGCCGTCGGCCTCCACCGCCGCGCGGGCCAGCCGGGTCGCCAGCGGCACGTCGTACCGGGCGAAGGCCTGGACGGCCGCGCCGAGCAGCAGCGCGGGATCCTGCGCGGTGCCGGAGTCGAGCCGCCACACCGCCACCCGCAGCAGGTCGTCCCGGCGGCGCTTGCCCGCCGCCTCGATCAGGTCGGCGAGCTGCGCCTGCAACCGCCGGGTCCGGCTCACCGGGCACCGCCGGCGCATCACCTCGCCGTAGAGCGGGTGCGCCAGCCGGACGTCGAGCCGCCGGTCGTCCCGCACCACCGTGATCAGCCCACGTTCCTCGGCGGTCTCCACGGCGGCCGGGTCGGCGGTCCGGTTGAGCAGTTCCAGCCCGAGCGGCTCGCCGAAGGCGGCCAGTTCGACCACCGTCCGGACCTCCGGGGTGAGCTGGCCGATCCGGACCCCGATCAGGTCGGTGAGGCTGGGGGCCAGCTCCAGCCGGCCGGTCCAGCGCCAGATGTGGTACGTCTCGTGCAGCTCGCCGCTGCCCAGCGCGGCGAAGACCAGCTCCCGCAGCAGCAGCGGGTTGCCCCCGGAGAGCCGCCAGAGCCGGTCCGCCGAGGACGACTCCACCGGGCCGCCGAGGATGGCGGTGAGCAGCCCGGTGGTGTCCGCCAGGTCGAGCGGGGCCAGTTCGGCGTGGTCCACCAGGTCGTCGGTCCAGAGCGCGCGGATCGGCAACGGCACCTGCTCGCCGTTGCGCAGCGTGCCCAGCACGGTGGCGTTGTCCATCCGGGCGATCAGGTGCACCAGCGCGGCCGAGGGGGAATCCAGCAGGTGCGCGTCGTCCACCGCCAGCACGATCGGCCGCCCGGCGGCCTGCTGCCGCAACGCGTCCACCGCCCAGCGCAGGACACCGGCGGGGGAGAGCCCCCGGGGCTGCTCGTTCGGCAGGACCTGCACCAACCCGCCGAACGGGATGGCGGCGGTGGTGGCGCTCGCCGCCACCACCCAGATCGCGTACCGGTCGGCGGGCAGCGTCCCGACGCCCTCCCGCAGGAGGCGACTCTTGCCGATGCCGGCCGTTCCACTGAGGAACAGGCCACGCCCCTGGCCGTTGGTCACTGCGGACAGCAGGCGACCCAGATCCTCGGTCCGGCCGATGAACTCCCACCGACTCATCGGGGCAGCATATCCATCGGATTCACTCTGCGCGCAGCCCGTCACGCACGGAGATTGAGTAGCCCTCCCATTACCGCTGAGTATCGGAACTCTCCGTTTTGGGACGGTCTCCGGCCGTAGTCTTCCGGCGTCCGGTTCCACCAGCCGAACATTCCACGCCGCCGGCGTGCCACGCCGGCCCGACGCGTCAGGGAGGCCGCCGCGATGACGCCACGTCCTCGGTCGGCCGACGAAGGGCCGGGCGGGACGGGCGGTGCGGACCTCGACGCCGCCGACGGCGACCGCCGTCCGGCAGAGGCTCCGGCCGGCTCGACCGGTCAGCGGTACGCCGGGCCGGCGGAGGTCACCCGGCCCCGGACGGCGCCGGACGAGCCCCTCGCGGTGATCGCCACCGGTCCGGCCGGGGCGGCCCGGCGGGACGTGCTCGCCGCGTTGCTCGACGTGTCGCCGATGACCGTGCCGATGCCCGACGACAGCTACCTGGTGGCCCGGTACGCCCCGGAGCCCACCCGGGTCGCCTTCGTGCCCGGCTACCGGCAGCCGCACGCCTACCCGATCGACGTGCTGGCCGCCGGGCCGGCGTTCCCCCGGCCGCCCCGCCGGATCGAGCTGCACCTGCCCGCACGGCTGCTCCAACACCTCGCGCTGGTCGGCGCGCCGGACACCGACGGGCTGGGCGTCCCGGGGGCCCGGGTGCTGAGCGAGGCCGCCGGCCGGGGCGGGGCGTTGCTCGTCGTCGTCTCCGTCGACCAGGTGTTCACCGCGGCCGAGCTGGACCTGCTCGGCGGGGCCGCCCGCGCGGGTCTGGCGGTCTTCTTCGTGGTCACCCCGGGGACGGCCGGATGGCACGGCGGCGACACGTCGACGGCTCCGGCGCAGGGCCCGGCCGCCCCCGGCGGCGACACGCCCACCCCCGGTACGCCGCGCGAGCCGGTCGGGCTGGCCGTGCAGACGCACCGGACGGCCCTGCTCGCGGTCGTCCCGGAGCTGGCCGAGGCGCCCTGGTTCCCGTTCCACCCCGGCGACGTCCGGGCGCTCCGGCGGGCCCTGGTCGCCTGGGCGGCCGACGAGGGGCCGCGCCGGCTCGCCACCGCCGTCCCGGCCGGGCCGCACCGCACCGTACCGGTCGCCCCGGACGCGCACGGCCGGGACTGGGCCGACCGGCTCGACCGGCAGGCCCGCGCACACGTCCACCGGATCCGCCAGCACCTCGGCCTCGAACTGGCCCATGTCCACCTGCGCGGGGTTCGGGAGATCGTCTTCGGGGCCGGCTGTGCGGGTCTGCCGCGCGTGCTCGACCGCGAGATGCACGCGCTGTCCCTGCTCGCGACGGTGGAGTGCGACCGGGCGGTGGACCGGATGGTGCGCGACGCCGGCACCGTGGTCTTCGGCGCGCCGCCCGACGACGCGACGTACCGCCGGATCTGCGCCGCCGTCCGGGCGGGCCTGACCGGCCAGCGGACCGACCGGAACCTGGAACGGGTGCTGCTGGTCACCGACGCCGGTGATCTCGCCGACGTGACCGGGGCCGGCGCGCTGGCCGCGCTCGACGGACACCCCGGCGCCCCGCGCACCGCCGTCCTGCCACCGGTCGCGGTGGCCCTCGCCGGGGCCTGCTACCTCTATTTCTGGGGGTTGGGCGGCACCGATCCGGGCGGCGCGCGGTCCTGGCTCCAGCGCATGCTGCGCGAGCTCGACCGGGAGTTGCAGCGCGAGGTGTCCCGCCGGGTCGAGGCGGTCCGCCAGGCGCTGGGCGTGGTGCTCGCCGAGGCCGTCGACCACGGCATCCTGCTCAGCTGACCGGGTGGTGGACCGTGGGACGAAGACGGTCGGCGGCGGGCGGTCCGGGCACCGATCCGGGCCCGGCCGGCGGTCCGGTTCATCGGAATCGGGCTACCGATGGCACGATGGGTGGCATGGCGGCTCCACAGGTGGCACCGGTCGAGACGCCGGACACCGAAGAGGTGCCGGTCTCGGACCGGCCATGGGTGACGATCGTGTGGGACGACCCGGTCAACCTGATGACGTACGTGACCTGGGTCTTCCAGAAGCTCTTCGGGTACAGCCGGGAGAAGGCCGAGCAACTGATGCTGGATGTGCACCACAAGGGCCGGGCGGTGGTCTCCACCGGCGCGCGGGAGCGGATGGAGCACGACGCGTCGCAGCTGCACGCGTACGGGCTCTGGGCGACGGTGGACCGTTCGTGAGCATGTTCCGTCGCCGGGGCGACCGGTACGTCGCCACCTTCGCCGTGGACGAGGTCCGGGTGCTGCGCAAGGTCGCCTCCGAGGTGGTCGGCCTGCTCACCGACGGCTTCGACCACACCGACCCGGTGGTGGGGCGGCTCTTCCCCGACGTCTACGCCGACGACCCGGCCACCTCCGCCGAGGTCCGCCGGTACACCGAGGGCGACCTCAAGACCGCCAAGATCGACCAGGCCGGTGCGATCCTCGCCGCCCTGCCCGGGGACGAGGGCGGCGAGGTGCGCCTGGACGCGGAGGCCGCCGAGGCGTGGCTGCGGGCGCTGAACGACGCCCGGCTGGCGATGGGGGTCCGACTCGGCGTCAAGGAGGGGACGGACCTGGGCGAGGAACTGGACGACGCGGTCGCCGCCGACCCGGCCTCGACCCGGGTGTTCCAGCTCTCGGTCTACGCCTACCTCGGCTACCTCCAGGAGTCACTGCTCAACGCCCTGATCGACTGACCGCCGCGCCGGCCGTGGTGGTGGCAGGGGACCCGTGGTGACCCTTCTGGGCGGATTCGACGGGTCCCCTGCACCACATCTGCCATCCCGGGCCGGCGGGACGGCGCGGTCGCGGCGTGCGCCGGGTCAGCCGGTGGCGCTCAGGGTGGCGATCTCCTGCTCGTCGAGGACCAGGTCCCCGGCGGCGGCCGAGTCGCGGATCGTCTCCGGCCGGCTCGCGCCGGGGATCGGCACGACCACCGGGGCGAGGGCGAGCTGCCAGGCCAGGCAGACCTGCTGGGGGCTCACCCCGCGCTGCTCGGCGATCCGCGCGAAGGGTGCGAACCGGTCACCGAGCCCGCCGGCCCGCCCGATTCCGCCCAGCGGTGACCAGGGCAGGAAGGCCAGGCCGAGTTCGGCACAGAGCCGCAGTTCCGGCTCACTGTCCCGGTAGGCCGGGGAGAACTGGTTCTGCACCGACACCAGGTGGTCGCCGAGGATCTGGCGGGCCTGGTGGATCTGCGCCGGGTCGGCGTTGGAGATGCCGGCCATCCGGATCTTGCCGGCGTCGGCCAACTCCCGCAGCGCGCCGATCGACTCCGCGTACGGCACCTGCGGGTCGGGGCGGTGGAACTGGTAGAGCCCGATCGCGTCCACCCCGAGCCGGGTGAGGGACGCCTCGCAGGCCGCCCGGAGGTGCTCGGGCGAGCCGTCCAGCGCCCACGCGTCGCCGCCGGGGCGGGTGTGACCGCCCTTGGTGGCGACCAGCACGCCGGAGGTGTCCCCGCCGTACGTGGCCAGCGCGCGGGCGATCAGCGTCTCGTTGTGCCCGACGTCCTCCGCGCCCAGCGCGTACGCGTCGGCGGTGTCGACGAGCGTGACGCCCGCGTCGAGCGCGGCGTGGACGGTCCGGACGGCGCGGTCGGTGTCCGGGCGTCCGGCCACCGACATCGGCATCGCGCCGAGCCCGATCGCGCCCACCTCGACCGGGCCGATGCGGCGGTGCTGCATGGTCTTCCTCCTCGTTCGCTGCCGGCCGGCTCCCACCGGCCGGGCGGGTCGTCCCGCTGACCGGACAGCATGCCCGGCGTCGCCCGCCCCGTCCCGACAGCGTCCCCGGCCAGCCGGTGGGGAAACCGGGCCGGTCGGCGGCGGTGAGGGTGACGGCTGACACCTTCGGTCCGGTCGAACCAGGCGCTAGGCTGGGGCACGTGCTGAGCATCGACCGGTCGATCGTCGACGCGATCGTCGCGCACGCCCGTCGGGACCATCCGGACGAGGCGTGTGGAGTCGTGGCCGGCCCCGCCGGCAGTGACACCCCGACCCGGCACATCCCGATGGACAACGCCGCCCGCTCGATGACGTTCTACGAGTTCGACTCGATGGAGCAGTTGCGGGTCTGGCGCGAGATGGACGACCGCGACGAGGAACCGGTCGTCATCTACCACTCGCACACCGCGACCGAGGCGTACCCGTCCCGCACGGACGTGTCGTTCGCCGGTGAGCCGGGAGCGCACTACCTGCTCGTCTCCACCCGCGACCCCGGCACGGAGGAGATCCGCTCCTTCCGCATCGTGGACGGCGTGGTGGCCGAGGAGCAGGTCCGGATCGTGGATGCCACCGTGGACCCGCACGCCGTCCAGTCCTACATGTTCGGGCAGAGCCCGGCGACGGTCGACTACGAGTGTTCCGACCGCTGAGCAGTTCAGCGTCCGGTACACCTTTCCGTCCGTCACCGTAGCCACACCCGAACGAGGAGTCACGACACCATGGCCATCGAGGTTCGCATCCCCACCATCCTGCGCAGCTACACCGGCGGCGCGAAGGTCGTCGAGGGCGCCGGGGACACCCTGGCCGACCTGCTCACCGATCTCGACTCGCGGCACGGCGGGCTGCGTGCCCGGCTGGTCACCGAGACCGGCACGCTGCACCGCTTCGTCAACGTCTACGTCAACGACGAGGACGTCCGCTTCCTCGGCGCGCTCGACGCCAAGGTCGCCGACGGCGACACGGTGACGATCCTGCCGGCCGTCGCCGGTGGTGCGTTGGGCTTCGCCGCCATGGCCGCGATCAGCGGACACGGCAGCGTTCGTCACGCCGTCACCGCCCGCTGAGGCGGTTCCGCCATGGCGCGGTACGACAGCCTTCTCGACGCCTGCGGCGGAACGCCCCTGGTCGGGCTGCCGCGCCTCTCGCCGACGGTGCCCGAGGGGGCACCGCCGGTGCGGCTCTGGGCGAAACTGGAGGACCGGAACCCGACCGGCAGCATCAAGGACCGGGCCGCACTGTTCATGGTCCAGGCGGCCGAGGCCGCCGGCCGGCTCCGCCCGGGGGACACCATCCTGGAGCCGACCAGTGGCAACACCGGCATCTCGCTGGCCATGGTGGCGAAGCTGCGCGGCTACCGGCTGGTCTGCGTGATGCCGGAGAACGTCTCGACCGAGCGGGTCCAGATCCTCCGGATGTACGGCGCGGAAATCATCTTCTCGCCGGCCGCCGGCGGCTCGAACCAGGCGGTCGCCACGGCCAAGCAGATCGCCGCCGAGCACCCCGACTGGGTGATGCTCTACCAGTACGGCAACGAGGCCAACGCGCGGGCGCACTACGAGACCACCGGGCCGGAGCTGCTGCACGACCTGCCCACGATCACTCACTTCGTGGCGGGGCTCGGCACCACCGGCACGCTGATGGGCACCGGCCGGTACCTCCGGGAGAAGGTCGAGGACGTCCAGATCGTCGCGGCGGAACCCCGCTACGGCGAGCTGGTCTACGGCCTGCGCAACATCGACGAGGGCTACGTCCCGGAGTTGTACGACGCGACGGTGCTCTCCCGCCGCTTCTCCGTCGGCACCCGGGACGCGGTGCTGCGTACCCGGCAGTTGGTGGAGGTGGAGGGGATCTTCGCCGGCTTCTCCACCGGGGCGATCCTGCACGCGGCGCTCGCCATGGCGCACGAGGCGGTCCGGGACGGCCGTCGTGCCGACGTGGCCTTCGTGGTCTGCGACGGTGGCTGGAAGTATCTCTCCACCGGCGCGTACGGCAGCACTCTCGCGGAGGCCGAGGAGGCGCTCGAGGGCCAGCTCTGGGCCTGACCGGCGCCTGTGTCGACCGGTGGCCAGCCGGGGTGCGGTGGCTCGGGTGTCCGGCGCGGTGCCCGCAGCGGTACCGCGCCGGTGGCCTGCTCAGGGCAGGCTGGCGGTGAGCCCCGCGCTCACCCCGACGACCACGTTGGCCAGCCCGAGGGCGGCCCACCGCAGCCCCGGACGGGCGGCGGCGTGCAGGGCGACGCCACCCAGGGCGATCCCGCCGAGTCCCAGGGCGGCCACGGTCGGCTGGTACCACTGTGGGACGGTCCCGGTCAGCACCAGCACCAGACCGCGTATGCCCGAGGCGATGGCCACCGTCCCCAGGCCGGTGGCCCAGCCGTAGATCACCAGAAGCGGCCCGCTGCCGGCCGCCCAGCCCCGCCGCCGGGGCGCCCGGTGCCGCCCGCCCGACACCGACGACCGCGACCGGGCGGCGTCCTCCGTCTCGGTCCGCACGTTCTGTTCCACCCCGTCGTCACCCCCGCCGACGGTCGACGGGTTTCACCGTGTGCAACGGTTCGATCCGAGAAGCGTGACGGAGTGGGCGGGGGAGACATGGAGGGGTGTCACGTTCGCGACAACTTCCATCAGATCATTCTTGCCACCGCCCTGTCCGGCGTAGGCTGCGCAGCGTGGCGTACGCGTCGGTAGAGATCATCGGCGGGACGAGTCTCGACGGTTCGACTACCGGCAGTGGCGACGGGGCGACCGCATGAGATTGACCGTGCTGGGCTGTGCGGGCAGCTTTCCCGGCCCGGAGTCCGCCTGTTCGGCGTACCTGGTGGAGGCCGAGGGCTTCCGGCTGTTGCTCGACTTCGGCACCGGTTCCCTCTCCGCGCTCCAACGCTACGCCGGCCTGCACGCCCCGGACGCGATCGTCCTGTCCCACCTGCACTGCGACCACATTCTCGACGCCGCCTCCTACGTCGTCGTCCGCCGGTACGCCCCGGACGGCCCGTACCCGCCGCTGCCGGTGTACGCCCCGGCCGGCGCCCCGGACCGGCTGCACGCCGTCTACGGGCAGCAGGAGGACCTGGGCGTGGAGGACGTCTACCAGTTCTACGCCCTGGAGCCGGGCACCTTCCCGATCGGCCCGTTCAGTGTCACGGTGGACCGGATGAACCACCCCGTCGAGACGTACGGGATCCGGCTGGAGCACGGTGGTCGCACCCTCTGCTACTCCTCGGACACCGCCCCCTGCGAGCCCCTGCTGCGGCTCGCCCAGGATGCCGACGTCTTCCTCTGCGAGGCCAGCTACCTCGACGGCGTGGACAACCCGCCGGACCTGCACCTGACCGGTCGGGAGGCGGGTGAGGCGGCGACCAAGGCCGCCGTCGGCCGGCTCCTGCTCACCCACCTGGTCACCGCCTGGGGCAGTGAGGCGCAGACGGTCGAGGCGGCCAGTGCCGCGTACGCCGGTCCGCTGGAGGTCGTCCGCCCCGGCTCCCGGTACGAGATCTGACCCGGGCCGCCGCACGGCGGGCGGGAGACCCCGGGAGAGTCCGATCACGGCACCGCATAGAGTGCCTGCATGGCACGACCTGACGGGCGCCAGCCCGATCAACTCCGACCGGTGACCCTGACCCGGGGCTGGAGCACCCACCCGGAGGGCTCGGTCCTGGTGGAGTTCGGCAGCACCCGGGTCCTCTGCACGGCCAGCGTGACCGAGGGGGTGCCCCGCTGGCGGAAGGGCTCCGGCCTCGGCTGGGTGACCGCCGAGTACGCGATGCTGCCCCGGGCCACCCACACCCGCTCGGACCGGGAGAGCGTCAAGGGACGCGTCGGTGGGCGGACCCACGAGATCTCCCGGCTCGTCGGCCGGAGCCTGCGCGCCTGCGTCGACCTGAAGGCGCTCGGCGAGAACTCCATCGTGCTCGACTGCGACGTCCTCCAGGCCGACGGGGGCACCCGCACCGCCGCGATCACCGGCGCGTACGTCGCCCTGTACGACGCCGTCACCTGGCTCTCCGGGCGCAAGGCGCTCGCCGGCAAGCCGGAGAAGGTGATGCACCGGTCGGTGGCCGCGGTGAGCGTCGGCGTCGTCGACGGTGAGCCCCGCCTCGACCTCGCCTACGACGAGGACGTGACCGCCGAGGTCGACATGAACGTGGTGTGCACCGGCACCGGTGACTTCGTCGAGGTGCAGGGAACCGGCGAGTCCGGGGTCTTCGCCCGGTCGCAGCTCGACGCCCTGCTCGACCTGGCCGTCGCCGGGTGCGCGCAGCTGGCCGCGGCCCAGCGCGAGGCCCTCGGCCGGTGAGCGCGCGAGGAACGGGCCGCCGGGCCCCGCAGACGGCGACGAAAGGTGGTCCAGCGTGAACAAGGTCCTGCTCGCGACCCGTAACCGGAAGAAGCTGGTCGAACTCCAGCGGATCCTCGACGGTGCGCTGGGCGCGCACCGGATCGCGCTGCTCGGCCTCGACGACGTCGAGGACTACCCCGAGCTGCCGGAGACCGGCCTCACCTTCGGCGAGAACGCGCTGATCAAGGCGCGGGAGGGCTGCCGGCGCACCGGTCTGCCCACCATCGCCGACGACTCCGGGATCGCGGTGGACGCCCTCAACGGCATGCCCGGGGTGTTCAGCGCCCGCTGGGCCGGCCGGCACGGCGACGACCGGGCGAACCTGCAACTGGTCCTCGACCAGATCGCCGACCTGCCGGACGAGCACCGGGGGGCGGCCTTCGTCTGCACCGTGGTGCTGGTGCTGCCCGGTGGCAAGGAGCACCTGGTCGACGGCCGTCAGACCGGCCGGCTGCTGCGCGCGCCGCGCGGCGAGGGCGGGTTCGGCTACGACCCGATCTTCCTGGGGGACGGGCAGAGCCGGACCAACGCCGAGCTGACCCCGGCGGAGAAGGACGCGGTCAGCCACCGGGGCAAGGCCCTGCGGGACCTGGCCAAGCTGGTCGCCAAGGTGCTGCCGCCCGCCCCCTGACCTGCCGACCCGGCCGCTGCCGGCGGGGGCCGGACCCCGGCGCTGGCGGGTAGGACGCCGGCGGAAGGGAAAGGGACGACGTGCCGGGTGTCCTGACGGGCTTCGCGGTCATCCTGGCCGTCGTCGCGGTCGGCTGGCTGCTCGGCCGGCGCGGCACGCTCGGCCCGGACGCGTCGACCGTGCTGTCCCGGGTGGCGTTCTTCGTGGCCACCCCGGCGCTGCTGTTCCTGACCACGGCCCGCGCCGACGTGCTGGCGGTCGTCTCCTCGGCCATGGTCGTCACGGTGGCGGGCACCGCCGTGGTGGCGGCCGTGTTCGCCGCCGTCGCCGGGCTCTGGTGGCGCCGGCCCGCGCCGGAGGTCACCATCGGGGCGCTCGCCTCGTCGTACGTCAACGCGGCGAACATCGGCATCCCGGTCGCCGTGTACGTCCTCGGCGACGCCTCGGTGGTCGTGCCGGTGATGATGTTCCAACTCGTGGTGATGGCGCCGATCGCCTTCGCGGTGCTGGAGACGGCGACCGGCACCCGGGGGTCGCTGGCCCGGACGATGGCGCAGCCGCTGGCGAACCCGGTCACCGTGGCCTGCGCGCTCGGCGTGGCCTGCGCGCTGACCGGCTGGCTGCCGCCGGAACCGGTGCTGCGGCCGGTGGAACTCGTCGCGGCGATGGCGGTGCCCGCCGCCTTGCTCGCGTACGGGCTGTCGCTGCACGGTGCCCCGGCGCCGGGCTCGGGGGAGAACGGGCGGGAGGTCCGGCTCGCCGTGTTCCTCAAGACGGTGCTCCAGCCGGCGGTGGCCTACCTGGTGGCCCGGTACGCGTTGGGGCTGCCGCAGCCGGTGGTGCTGGCCTGCACGATCACCGCCGCGCTACCGACCGCCCAGAACGTCTTCGTCTACGCGGTTCGCTACGGCCGGGGCGTGGGGCTGGCCCGGGACGCGATCCTCCTGTCCACCGTGGGCGCGGTGCCCGTACTGATCGCCGTCGCCCTGCTCGGCACCGGGTGAACCCCCGCGCCGAGCAGCACCAGCCACCAGCCGGCGCTCAGCCCAGTGGGCCCACCTCCCGCTCGATCGCGGTGCGCAGCTGCGGGCTCCGGACGACCTCGCGGGCCGCCTCCATCACCGGGGCGAGGAAGACGTCCGGGCCGGGCTCCCCGGCGATCCCGCCCAGCGCCGCGATCGCCGCCCGACCGGCCGGGGAGGGGACGAGCGGGGTGCGCAGTTGCAGTCCGCGTACCGCCGAGAGCAGCTCCACCGCGAGCAGGCTGGTCAGGTTGTCCAGGACCGTGTGCAGCTTCTTGGTGGCCGCCCAGCCCATCGAGACGTGGTCCTCCTGCATTCCGCTGGTCGGCAGCGAGTCGACCGAGGCGGGGGCGGCCAGCCTTCGGTTCTCCGCGACGATCCCGGCGGCGGTGTACTGGGCGATCATCAGCCCCGAGTTCACCCCGGCGTCGGGGGAGAGGAACGCCGGCAGGTCCCGGGAACGGGTCACGTCGAGCAGCCGGTCCACCCGACGTTCGGCGATCGCCCCCACCTCGGACGCGGCGATGGCGAGGAAGTCGGCGGCGAAGCCCAGCGGCGCACCGTGGAAGTTGCCGGTGGACTCGACCCGGCCGTCCGGCAGCACCACCGGGTTGTCCACCACGGACACCAGCTCCCGGGCGGCGACCTGCTCGACGAAGGCCAGGGTGTCCCGGGCCGCTCCGGCCACCTGCGGGGCGCAGCGCATCGAGTACGCGTCCTGCACCGCGTGCGCCAGGTCGTCCCGGTGCGAGTCCATCACCGCCGAGTCCTGGAGCAGCCGGTGGATGTTCGCCGCCGAGGTCGCCTGCCCCGGATGGGGGCGGATGGTGTGCAGCTCGGACAGGAACGGCCGTTCCGAACCGAGCATCGCCTCGATCGCCAGCGCGGCGGTCACGTCGGCCATGGTGAACAGGTGGGCGGCGTCGTGGATGGCCAGCAGGAGCATGCCGAGCATCCCGTCGGTGCCGTTGATCAGCGCCAGCCCCTCCTTGGCGGCCAGCGCCAGCGGGGTCAGCCCGGCCCGGCGCAGCTCGTCGGCGGCGGGGAGCCGCCCGCCGTCCGGCCCGAGCACCCACCCCTCGCCGAGCAGCACCAGCGCGCAGTGGGCCAGCGGGGCGAGATCACCGGAGGCGCCGAGCGAGCCGTGTTCGGGCACCCACGGCGTGACGTCGTGGTTGAGCAGGTCGACCAGGGCCTCGGCGACCAGCGGCCGGACCCCGGAGCGGCCGAGGGCCAGCGACCGCACCCGCAGCAGCATCATCGCCCGTACCACCTCGCGGGGCATCGGCGCACCGATCCCGGCGGCGTGCGAACGGATCAACGCGTGCTGGAGTTCGGCCCGTCGCTCCGGCGCGACGAACGTGTTGGCCAGCGCGCCGAAGCCGGTCGACACTCCGTAGACCGGGCGGCCGGAGGCCTCGATGCCGTCCACGATCGCCCGACTGGTGGCCATCGCGTCCACCGTGGCCGGGTCGAGGACGACCTTCGCGGTGCCCCGGGCCACGGCGAGCACGTCGGCGGGACGGACGCCGGTGGGCTGGACGGTCACGACGCTCACGAGGTCACCCCGTCCCGGCTGGCGGAGCGTCGGGGCTGGTGCGTACGGGGTTGTTGCTTGCTCATCGCGGAACTCCGTTGTGCAGGACCTGGCGGATCAGGGGAACCCCCGGCCGGTAGGCCAGGTGCAGGTGGGACGGGGCGTCGAGGATCATCAGGTCGGCCCGCGCCCCGGGGGCGAGGACGCCCACGTCGTCGCGGCGCAGCGCCCGCGCGCCGCCGGCGGTCGCGGCCCAGACCGCCTCCGCCGGGGTCATGCCCATCTCGCGCACGGCGAGCGCCACGCAGAACGGCATCGACGACGTGTACGACGAACCGGGATTGCAGTCGGTCGCCAACGCCACGGTGACCCGGGCGTCGAGCAGCCGGCGCGCGTCCGGGTACGGCGACCGGGTGGAGAACTCCGCGCCGGGCAGCAGGGTGGCCACCGTGGCGGACCCGGCCAGCGCGTCCACGTCGGCGTCGTCCAGGTGGGTGCAGTGGTCGGCGCTGGCCGCCCCGAGTTCCACCGCGAGCTGGACCCCCGGGCCGGGGCCGAGCTGGTTGGCGTGCAGCCGCACCCCGAGGCCGGCGGCCTGCCCGCAGGTGAGGATCGCCCGCGCGTGGTCGGCGTCGAACGCGCCCCGCTCGCAGAACACGTCGACCCATTTCGCGTACGGGGCGGCGGCCCGCAGCATCGGCCCGCAGACCAGCCCGACGTAGTCGTCCGGGCGGTCGGCGTACTCGGCCGGGACGACGTGCGCGCCGAGGAAGGTGGTCTCCCCGGTCACCTCGGCGGCGATCCGCAGCGAGCGGGCCTCGTCGGCGACGGTCAGGCCGTACCCGCTCTTGATCTCGATGGTGGTGGTGCCCTGGCGCAGCGCCTCCGCGCGGAGCCGGCGCACCGTGTCGCGCAGCGTGTCGTCGGAGGCGGCGCGGGTGGCCGCCACCGTGGTCCGGATCCCGCCCCCGGTGTAGGGCTGCCCCGCCATCCGGGCGGCGAACTCGGCGGCCCGGTCCCCGGCGAAGACCAGGTGGGCGTGGCTGTCCACGAAACCGGGGAGCACCGCCGCGCCGTCGGCGTCGATCCGCCGGGTGGCGGCCGGGGCGTACCGGGCCGGGCCGAGCCAGGCGATGCGGTCCTCCTCGACCAGGATCGCCGCGTCGCGGCGGATGCCGAGCCGACCGCCCTCGCCGGTGCCGGCCACGTTGGTGACCAGCTCCCCGATGTTGTCGATCAGCAGGCTCGTCATGGGGTGCCGTCCTTTGTTCGCGACTGCGGGGCTCGCAAACCCGGCTCACTCCTCACGCTCACCTGCTGATCACCGCTTGGATGGTGTCGGCCAGCGCGGCGGGCACGTCGACGGTGGTGTGCCGGCCGTCCCGGACCACCACCCGACCGTCCACGACGACCTGGGTGACGTCGGCCGCGGTCGCCGCGAAGAACACCCCCACCGGGGGTACGCCGGCCGTCCGCGCGCTGTCCAGCCGGACGGTGACCAGGTCGGCCCGCCCGCCCGGGGCGATCCGTCCCGCGTCGGTCCAGCCCAGCGCGGCGTGCCCGGTCACGGTCGCCGCGTCGCACAGCGCCGCCGGGGTGAAGTGGCCACGCTGCCGGCTGCCCAGCCGCTCGTCCAACTCCACCGCGCGGGCCTCCTCGAAGAGGTCGACGACCGCGTGACTGTCGCTGCCCAGGCTGAGCGGGCTGCCCGCCTCGGCCATCCGGCGGGCCGGCCCGATGCCGTCGGCGAGGTCCCGCTCGGTGGTCGGGCAGAGGCAGACGCCGGTGCCGCTGGCCCCGAGCAGGACTATGTCGGAGCTGGTCAGGTGGGTGGCGTGCACGGCCGTGGTGGCCGGACCGAGGACCCCGTGGTCGGCGAGCAGCCGGGCCGGGGTGCGTCCGTGCACCGCCCGGCAGGCGTCGTTCTCGGCGGGCTGCTCGGAGAGGTGCACGTGCAGCGGCGCGTCGTGCCGCCGCGCCCACCCGGCGACCGTGCCGAGTCCGTCGGCGGGGACCGCCCGCACCGAGTGCACCGCCGCGCCGACGCGGGCGTGCGCGCCGGCCGGGGCGAACGCCTCGACCCGGTCCGCCCAGCGGGTCGCGTCCCCGTCGCCGAAGCGGCGCTGCGGGCCGGTCAGCGGCCGGCCGTCCACCGTCGCGGTCAGGTAGCAGGTGTCCAGCAGCGTGATCCGGATGCCGGCCTGCGCCGCGGCCTCCACCAGCGCCGCGCCCATCGCGTTCGGGTCGTCGTACCGGCCGCCGTCGGGGCGGTGGTGCAGGTAGTGGAACTCGCCGACGCAGGTGACGCCGGCCAGCGCCAGTTCGGCGTAGACGGCTCGGGCCAACGCCAGGTAGCTGTCCGGGTCGAGCCGGTCGGCGACCGTGTACATCAGGTCCCGCCAGGTCCAGAAGTCGCCCCGCCCGTCGTGGGTCCGTCCGCGCAGGGCCCGGTGGAACGCGTGCGAGTGGGCGTTCGCCAGGCCGGGCAGGGTCACCCCGGGCAGGCGGACCGCGTCGTCCAGCACCTCGACCCCGGCGGTGGGCGGGGTCCGGCCGGCCAGCGGGGTGACCGTGGTGATCCGGTCGTCGACGGTTTCGATCAGCACGTCGGCGGTGGGTTCGGCGGCGCCGGGCAGCCAGGCGTACTGGGCGAGCCAGCGGGCGGTGGTCATGTCGCCGCCCCGCTCCGGTCGGTGCGGCCGGCAAGGTCGTCGTTCGCGGCCCGGGAGGTCAGCTCCGCCAGTACCCGGGCCAGGGCGGTCACCCCGGCGGCGCAGTCGGCGTCGGAGGCGGACTCGGCGGGCGAGTGCGACACCCCGGTCGGGTTGCGGACGAAGAGCATCGCGGTCGGCAGGTGACCGGCGAGCACCCCGGCGTCGTGCCCGGCCGCGGTGGGCAGCGTCGGCGCGGCCAGCAGCGCGGCCAGCCGCCGACCCAGGTCGGCGTCGAAACCGACCAGCGGCGTCGCCGACTCCTCGGTCAGGGTGACCTCGGTGCCGTCCCGGCGGGCCCGCTCGGTCGCCTTGACGCGTACCGCCTCGACCAGCTCGGCGAGCGTGCCCTCCTCGGCGGCCCGCGCGTCCAGCCACCCGGTCACCCGGGCCGGAATCGCGTTGGTGGCGTTCGGTTCGACCCGTACCCGCCCGACGGTGGCGTGCGCACCGCGCAACCGGGCCTCCTTGTTCGCCGCCAGCACGGTGAACGCGTAGGTGAGCATCGGGTCGCGGCGGTCGGCCATCCGGGTCGTACCGGCGTGGTTGCCCTCGCCGGTGACGTCGAACCGCCAGCGGCCGTGCGGCCAGATGGCCGTCGCCACGCCGACCGACGCGTCCCGGTCGACCATCGCCCGGCCCTGCTCCACGTGCAGCTCCACGAAGGCGGCGAACCCGGCGAGCAGATCCGGCCGGGCGCCCGCCGGCCGGTCGCCGAGCGCCTCGGCGAAGCCGATCCCGTCGGCGTCGCGCAGGTCGGCCGCGCGTTCCGGCGGGAGTGCCCCGGTGAGCAGCCGGGACCCCAGGCACGGTACGCCGAACCGGGCCCCCTCCTCCTCGACGAACGCGGCGACCACGACCGGCCGCTCCGGCGTGATCCCGGCGGCCCGCAACTCGTCCACGGCGAGGAAGGCGCTGACGATGCCGAGCGGCCCGTCGTACGCCCCGCCGTGCGGCACCGAGTCGAAGTGGCTGCCGGTGAGCACCGCGCCCCCGGCCGCCGGGTCGCCCCAGCGGGCGAAGAGGTTGCCGTTGCCGTCGTCGGTGACCGGCATGCCCCGCCGTTCGGCCTGCTCGCGGAACCACTCCCGGAGCCGCCGCTCCGGCTCGCCGAACGCGTACCGCAGGTAGCCGCCGGTACGCGGGTCCCGCCCGATCGGCGCGATCTCGTCCCACAGCTCGCGGAAGCGGGCGGTGCTGGCAGGGGAACCCTGCCTGGCGTCTTCGGTGAACAAGGGCCCTCCTACCGCTCGGCCATCGGGACCCGCACCCCGGTGCGGGCGGCGACCTCGTGGGCGTGGTCGTAGCCGGCGTCGACGTGCCGGATGACGCCCATCGCCGGGTCGTTGGTGAGCACCCGCTCGATCTTCTGTCCGGCCAGCGCGCTGCCGTCGGCGACACAGACCTGACCGGCGTGGAGGCTGCGGCCGATGCCGACCCCGCCGCCGTGGTGGATGGACACCCAGGACGCCCCGCTGGCCGTGTTGACCAGGGCGTTGAGCAGCGGCCAGTCGGCGATCGCGTCGGAGCCGTCGGCCATCGCCTCGGTCTCCCGGTACGGGCTGGCGACGCTGCCGCAGTCCAGGTGGTCCCGGCCGATCACCACCGGGGCGGAGAGTTCGCCGGCGGCGACCATCTCGTTGAAGCGCACGCCCGCCCGGTCGCGTTCGCCGTAGCCGAGCCAGCAGATCCGGGCCGGCAGGCCCTGGAAGGCGACCCGCTCCCCGGCCAACCGGATCCACCGGGCCAGGGACTCGTTCTCCGGGAAGAGGTCGAGGATCGCCCGGTCGGTGGCGGCGATGTCGGCCGGGTCGCCGGAGAGCGCGGCCCACCGGAACGGGCCCTTCCCCTCGCAGAACAGCGGCCGGATGTACGCGGGCACGAAGCCCGGGAAGTCGAACGCCCGCGCGTACCCGCCGAGCTGCGCCTCGCCCCGGATCGAGTTGCCGTAGTCGAAGACCTCCGCCCCGGCGTCGAGGAAACCGACCATCGCCTCGACGTGTTTCGCCATCGAGGCGCGGGCCCGGTCGGTGAACTCGGCCGGCTTGGCCGCCGCGTACGCGCGGGCGTCGGCCAGTTCCACCCCCTCCGGCAGGTACGACAGCGGGTCGTGCGCGCTGGTCTGGTCGGTGACGATGTCGATGTCGACGCCCCGGCGCAGCAGCTCCGGGAAGACGGTGGCCGCGTTGCCGACCACGCCGACCGAGAGCGCCCGGCGGTCCCGCTTCGCGGCGAGCACCCGCTCGACCGCGGCGTCCAGGGAGTCGGCGACCTCGTCCAGGTAGCGGTCGCGCACCCGGCGGTCCAGGCGGGACCGGTCCACGTCGACGATCAGGCAGGCCCCGCCGTTCATGGTCACCGCGAGGGGCTGCGCCCCGCCCATCCCGCCGCAACCGGCGGTGAGCGTCAGCGTCCCGGCCAGGCTGCCGCCGCTCAGCGGCTGCCCGTCGCCACGGGCCCCGGCGAGCTTCGCGGCGACCGCGGCGAACGTCTCGTAGGTGCCCTGGAGGATGCCCTGGGTGCCGATGTAGATCCACGAACCGGCGGTCATCTGCCCGTACATGGTCAGGCCGAGCTGCTCCAGGCGGCGGAACTCCGGCCAGGTGGCCCAGTCGCCGACCAGGTTGGAGTTGGCCAGCAGTACCCGGGGCGCCCACTCGTGGGTGCGCAGCACGCCGACCGGCCGGCCGGACTGGACCAGCATCGTCTCGTCGTCGCGCAGCTCGGTCAGGGTGCGCACCAGCGCGTGGTACGACGGCCAGTCCCGCGCGGCCTTCCCGGTGCCGCCGTAGACCACCAGATCCTCGGGACGTTCGGCGACCTCCGGGTCGAGATTGTTCATCAGCATCCGCAGGGCGGCCTCCTGCGGCCATCCCCGGGCACTGCGCTCGGTGCCGCGAGCGGCACGAACGGGCTGGTACATCGTCGGATCTCCTCTCACCCGAGGAACAACTGTCGGCGGGCGGCGGACGCCTCGAACGCCTCCAGTCGGGCCTGCGTGTCGGTCGGCGCGGCGTCGCAGATCGCCTGGAGCACCACCATGGCCAGGGCCATCGGGGCGGTGTGCAGGTCGAAGACCAGGTCGGTGCCGACGGCTGCGGGCAGCACGAGGTCGGCGTACTCGGTCGCCGGGCTCACCGGCGAGTCGGTGATCGCCACGACCCGTAGCCCGGCGTCCCGGGCGGCCCGCAGCGCGTCCAGCGTCTCCCGGGGGTAGCGGGGCAGGACGAAGGCCAGCAGCGCGTCCGCGCCGGCCACGGCGGCCTGCTCGAGGCGGTCGGTGAGCAGGCTGCCACCGGTGTCGAGGACCCGTACGTCCGGGTGCACCTTCGCCGCGAAGTACGCGAAGTACGCGGCCAGCGGCGCGGCGGCGCGCAGGCCGAGCACCGGCAGCGGACGGCTGGCCGCCAGCAGCGCGCCGGCCCCGGCGATCCGTTCCCGGTCGGCGAGCTGGCCGGCGAGCCGGTCGAGGTTGCCGATCTCGGCCCGTACCGCGCGTTGCAGTTCGTTCTCCCCGGCAGCCGTGCCGGTGGCACCGGTGCCGGCCAGCTCCCGCAGCCGGCGGCGCAACGCGGGGTAGCCGTCGTGACCGAGCGCGACCGCGAACCGGGTCACCGACGGCTGGCTGACCCCGGCCAGCTCGGCGATCTCGGCGGCGGAGAGGTAGGCCACCGAGCCGGCGTGCTGCACCAGGCAGTGCGCGATCCGCCGCTGGGTCGGGGTGAGCCGGACGCCGTGGAAGAGATCCAGCAGGCGGTCGCTCGGCGTGGCCCCGATGGTGGCGGTTTCATTCACACCGTGACTCTATGCAAGAAATATTTCAGCAGGCAAGGGTTCGCCACCCCTGCCTTCCCGCCCCTGCCTCCCCGTTCCCGCCTGCACCCACTCCCGGCCGCCTCTGCCCAGTTCCGGCCGGCTCGCCCCGCTCGCCGCCGCGGCGCCTGCCGGTGGCACCCGCGCCCCGGTGTGCTGTGGGGTGTTGACAGCCGTTCTATTCATAGTCGACCATCGATATTGCCAATGGCGGCGCGGGTGCCATCACGGCGGTTGCTTCGTCCGGCAATCGCAGGAGCGATCACTCCTGATGCGTACCCCACGAAACTCGATGGGGGAATGCATGCGACGTGGGACCTCCTCACCTCTTCGTCTCTTCAAGATCTTGGCTGTCGGTGCCGCGCTCGTCCTGGTCGCGCCATCGGCCACGCCAGCAGCGTCTGCAGCGCCGGCAGCGCAACCGCTGGCCAGCAACGACTTCCGGGTGACCGCATCGTCGGCCGACCATGACACCGGCACGTTCGCCCGCTCGGCCACGATGATCGAATTCGCGGCGGCGGCCACGAGCGCCGTGTCGACGAAGGTGACGCTGACCGTCGGCGGCAAGACGTTCACGGCCACCAAGGACCACGCGAAAGGCTCCGCCCGGTGGTCCGGTGGTGGTGCCTCGTTGCAGCCGGACGAGAACCTCGCGCTCGACGCCTTCGCCAATGCCCTCGAGTCGACGTGGGTCGAACCCGCCAGTGCCACGAAAGCCCCGATCCCGTTGCACCGGGACCTGACCATCCGTCTCGCCATGCTCCTCGCCGAGGCGCCCCCCGGCACCAGGATCGGCAACCAGGACGTGCCCCGTCCGGCGGAACGGTTCGGTGACCGGAAGCTCCCGGAAAGTGCGGTCGCGGTGGAGTCCTGCCTGAAGGAGGGCACCTTCGCCACCGTGAAGAACAGCGCGGAACGGAAAGCGGTGGTCGCCGCCTGTCAGGAGAGCAACGAAGACGGGATCTGGTACACCGGATGCAACGTGAACGAATGGGTGCTTCACGATGCGGGCGACCACTGCATGATGAGCGAGGTCGTCTATGTCGGCCCGGCCTCGTACGACTGTATGGGTAAGTGCGGTGGCGGATGCTTCATCATCACCGGCTACACCTACGACTGCGCTGACCACGACCGCTGTGGTCGGGTCCACGGCGGATCGACGGACCCCTGGGACAGCGAGTGCGGCGACGAGTACTGGGAAGCTGACGACGACTTCCTGTGGTCGACGAACCAGTGCGGTTAGAGGCCGGTCCTCCCCAACCATGAAGCGACTTCTTCTCACCGTGTCGTTCGTCGCGCTGGCGCTGGTGACGACCGGCTGCGGGTCCACGGACCGCTCCGTGGACCCGCCGCCGAACGCGCTGGCCACCGTGGCCGGCCAACCGGTCACCGTCGAGCAGGTCCGGGCACTGATTCCGGAGAACCCCCTGCCGGCGGTGCTGGTGGCAGGCGGCTACTCCGGTCCGTGGCCCGAAGCGCTGGAGCGGGCGATCCGGGACGAACTGCTGGGGCGGGAAGCCGCCCGCCGTCGCATCGGCGGGTCGACCAGGGCCGCCCAGATCGCCACCCTCATCACGCAGGAGCAGCGCAGTGCTCCCGACCTCGCCGTCGAGAGCATCACGGACGGGGAAGCGCGCGCCTGGTACGAGGAGCACCGCCGGTTGTTCGGGAACGTGGCACAGGCCGACGTGGCGTGGGCCGAGTTCGCCGACTCCGCCCAGGCTAATCTGGCCCTGGAACGTGCGGCCGGTACGGATCAGTCGACCTTCCAGCGGCTGGCGCGCGAGGGCGGTGCGACGGGCAGTGGCACGGCCACACTCGACGATCACGGCGAGGGGGCGGACCCGATGATCGCCCGCGCGGCCTTCGCCGTCGCCGCCGCCGGGGGAGTCGGGTTGTCCGCAGACCCGAAGAACAAGCGGTGGTGGGTGGTCCGCGTGGAGCGCATCTCGTTCAAGCAGTTGACCTGGGACGCAGCGCTGGCCTACAAGGTGAGGTCCGCGATGGCCACGTACCGTCAGGAGGAACACCTGCGCCGGCTCGCGCACTCCCTGCGGAAGACGTGGCCGGTCCACGTGTACGAAGCGCGGCTCGCCGACGTCGTCGCGACAGAGGAGCCACCGAGGTGACCGTAGCCACGACAGTGGGCGCAGTTCTGGCGCTGTTCATCGCCCTGGCAGCGTTCAGGCACCTGAGCAGGCACCGCGCAGTACCCGACGTCGTCGGCCGGGTGTTGAGACTGCTTGCGTTCGCCGCCACGACCGGGATCGCCGTCGCGCTGTTGCCGTCCACGGTCGCGGACAGTGGCGCCTCCACCGGCTACCTGCTGGGCGTGCCCGTGGTGGCGGCCGTGGGTCCCCTCGTCGCGGACCTGGCCGGCCGCGCTGTCGGAGTCACGACGGTGGTCGGGGCCCTGGTCATGCTGGTATGGGGCCTCGTACTCGGCCTCGGCATCGGATTCTGGTTCATCCTCCCGGCCCTGTTGCTGGGGGCAGCGGCGGTAGCCGGCATCTCTTCGCGCCGCGCGACGGCGACCGGCGACCAGGCCGCCGGCTGAGGTCGGGGCTGTCAGCAGACACGTCACGGAGAACCGACGCACGTCCCCGAAGCCGCCGACCGCGTCCGGTCCACCGCCTCCCGGACCCGGACCCGCAGGTGGTGGCCCTCCTGGCTGCCGTGCCGGCCCGCCGACGCCCCCCTTTCGCGGACCGTTCCGATCCGGTAGCGGGAAACTGGTGCTGGCGCTCGCCCCGGGGGTGGGTGGTACAACCCTTGCGTGGACGCAACCAAGCTTCGTCGGGCCATCGCCCGCACCCCGCTCGCCCCGGTGGCCGCCTTCCCCAAGCGGCTGGTCCGGGTCGCCCGGCACGACACCAAGCTGTTGAAGGTCTCCGCCCGGTGGCTGGTGACCTCCCGGGAGCACCACAACTACACCTACGACCTCACCTGGCTGAGCAAGAGCCACCTCGCCTGGTTCGTCAGCGTCGTCTGCGACACCCCGGTGAAGCAGATCAGGACGTACATCCAGGAGATCGAGAACGACGAGAACCTGCGCCGGCACATCGAGCGGTCCACCCAGGGCGCCGCCCGGCGTGGACTCGCCGACCGTCAGGTCCGCTACGCCCGCCGCGTCGGCTGGTACGCCATCGTGCGGGCCCGCCGTCCCCAGCACGTCGTCGAGACCGGGGTGGACAAGGGCCTCGGCAGCTGCGTCCTGGCCGCCGCCCTGCTGCGCAACGCCGCCGAGGGACACCCCGGCCGGCTCACCTCCCTCGACATCAACCCCGAGGCCGGTTACCTGGCCCGCACCGCGCCCTGGTCCGACGTGGTCGACCTGGTCATCGGCGACTCCATCGCCTCCATCGGCGCCCTGGACCGCCCGGTCGACCTCTTCCTGCACGACAGCGACCACAGCAAGGCCCACGAGAAGCGGGAGTTCGACGCGGTCGAGCCGAAGCTCGCGCCCGGCGCCATGCTGCTCACCGACAACGTCACCGTCACGCACGTCCTCGCCGAACACGCCGAGCGCACCGGCCGGCGCTTCCTCGCCTACCGGGAGACCCCGCTCAACCACTGGTACCCCGGTGACGGGATCGGCGTCGCCTGGTGAGGGCGGTGTCCCTGCACACGTACCCGGTCAAGGGCTGCCACCGGCTCGACCACGACGTGGTCGCGGTCGAGCCGTGGGGCCTGGCCGGCGACCGCCGGTGGATGATCGTCGACGCCGACGGGATCGGGGTGACCCAACGGCAGCATCCGGTGCTGGCCACCCTGCGGCCGGTCATCCGGCCCGGCGGACTCGTGCTGCGCGGCCCCGGCCGCCCCGACCTGGAGGTGCCGGAACCGGCCGGCACCGCCCCGGTCGCGGTCCGCACCTTCCGGCACCGGAAACTGCCGGTCGACGCGCTCCCCGCCGGTCCGGCCGCCGACGCCTGGCTCACCGCCGTCCTCGACCAGCCGGTCCGGCTGACCTGGCTCGCCCGGCCCACCCGGCACATCGCCGAGGGTGAACGCGCCCACGACACCGGCGACCAGGTCAGCTTCGCCGACGCCTACCCGCTGCTGCTGACCGTCACCGCCTCGCTGGAGGCGCTCAACGGCTGGCTGGCCGAGACGGGCGCGGCACCCGTGCCGATGACCCGGTTCCGGCCGAATGTGGTGGTCGAGGGCGCGCCCGCCTGGGTCGAGGACGACTGGGCCGGCCGGACCCTGCAGATCGGAGGGGCCACCTTCCGCGCCGCCGGGTCGTGCGAGCGCTGCGTGGTGACCACCACCGACCAGGAGACCGGGGTACGCGGACACGAACCTCTGCCCACCCTGGCCCGACACCGTCGCATCGACCGGAAGGTGCTGTTCGGACTCCACCTCGTCCCGGTGTCGGGCGGCCAGATCGGCGTCGGCGACCCGGTGCGGGTCGAGTCGGCGCCCTGATCCCGGGCCCGACGGGGGTGTCCGTCGGTCGACCCGGTCGGGCCGCACGGGCACGTCGGGACGGGCCCGGCCGGGAAGCCCCCGCAGCTCGGCCGCTCGCCGCCGGCTCGGCTGCCGTGGGCCCGGCCGGGCCGCGGAAGGCCCGGCCGGCTGTTGCTCGTGCGGGAGAGGGGACTCGAACCCCTACGCCCGAAGGCACAGGAACCTAAATCCTGCGTGGCTGCCTAGTTACACCACTCCCGCCTGACCCAGAGAGTCTAGTGCGTCGCACCTGTGCCGTGTGCAGCCCGGCGGCCCGCAGGATGTTCGACACCGTGCCGTGACTGGGCTGGTCCCGTCCGCCGGTGGCGACCCGGATCAGCTCGGCGAGCTTCCGGGGGCCAAGGTCGGGATGGGCCAGCGCATACCGAACCACGAGTGCGGGGTCCACCACCGGCGCGCGGGCGAGCCGTGGCTGCGGTGCGACCATGCCGGTCCGTTCGAGGCGCTGCCGGAGGCGGTAGACGTGGTTGCGGTGGCAGCCAATCCGGCGACCGGCCTCCACCGCGCTCATCGCACCGGCCGTGACCTGCCGCACCAGGGCCTCGACCTGGCCCGGATCGAGTGGCCGGAGCGGCTCGGCCCAGTCCGGGTCATGGTTGGCCGGCTGTTCACCGGCGGGCGTGGGCACCGGGGAGGGCCCGCGGTTGCGGCCGGCGTACGTGGCGGTCTGGCTGTGGCAGTTCGGGCACAACAGGCGCAGGTTCGGCGGACGGTTGTCAAGGAAGTCGCCGTTGACGTGGTCGACGTGCAGGGTGAGCGGAGCGCCCCGCCAGGTCGTCCCGACGCCGCACTCCTCACACCGCTGCGCAACGCCGATGTCGGACAGGGCCCACCTGAGCCGGGTGCCGGCCGTGCGGCGAGAGCCCTCGGGCAGCCGCACCAGCAGCGTCGAGGACGAAACCCGGCGTCGGGGACCGGGCAGCCCTCGGGGTCGGCCGGTGAAATGGGAGGTGTCGATGCCGAACCGCTTGAGCTGACGGCTGATGTGGGCGTGCGAGCCGCCGCTGACCCGAACGCCCAACAGACGCATCACCTCGGTGACGCTGTGGGCGCGCGCCGCCGCGTCGGCGAGCACCTGCGGGGTGTACCGGTACCGGACCACGTACGGAGGGTAGGGGCCCGGTCTGACAGTTCCCGTCACCCGGAACGGACGCCCCGCTCCGGGTGACGGTCGGCGGGGTTTCAGTCCAGGCCGAGGTCGCGCCGCAGTTTGGCGACGTGCCCGGTGGCCCGGACGTTGTAGAGCGCCCGTTCGACCGTGCCGTCCTCGTCGACGACGAAGGTGGAGCGGATCACCCCGGTGACGGTGCGGCCGTACATCTGCTTCTCGCCGAACGCCCCGTACGCGGAGAGCACGGCCTTGTCGGGGTCGGAGACCAGCGGGAAGCTGACGGCGTCGCGCTCGCGGAACTTCGCCAGCTTCTCCGGCTTGTCCGGGGAGATGCCGACCACCTCGTACCCGGCCGCCTGGAGAGAGGCGAGCGAGTCGCGGAAGTCGCAGGCCTGCTTCGTGCAGCCCGGGGTCATCGCGGCCGGGTAGGCGTACAGGATCACCTTGCGCCCACGCAGGTCGCTCAGGGAGAGCGTGCCGCCGGTGTCGGTCGGCAGGGTGAACTCCGGCGCGGGGTCGCCGGGGCTGAGACGGTGCGGCGTGGTCATGCCCGAGACCCTACGGCTTGCCGTCCGGGCCGGGGCGCGACCCCACGCGCCGTGTCGCCCCGTTTGCCGTCTATCCGGCCCGCTCGGGTCGGAGGTGCCCGATGCCGGTCGGCCGGCGGGTGGTCGCCTCGGTCACCGCCCGACTCGCGGCGTGCAGCCGGAACACCCCGGCCAGGGTCGCCCCCGCCCCGGTCACCAGGATCAGCGTGACCACCAGCCGGACGGGCTGGGCCGGCCAGGGCACCGGGGGCACCGAGCGGGCCAGCACCGCCGCGTTGGTCACGCCGGCGAACAGGGCCAGGCAGGCGCCGGACAGGGCCAGCCCGAAGTCGGCGGCGGCGTGCCGGGTCAGCGCCCAGCCGCCGGCGGCCACCGCGCCGAGGCCGGTGATCAGGGCCCAGGTCTGGCCGGTCGACAGGGTGACGAGCAGTCCGCCGACCCCCTCGGCCCCGGCGTCGAGGGCCCGGCCGACCGCGACCGCGACCGCCGCCAGTCCGCCCACGGCGAGCAGCGCGCCGAGCCCGGCCAGGGCCCGGCGGCCCGCCCGGGTACCGGCCGGGGCCAGCCCGAGCGCGCCCAGCGCGAGCGTGCCGAGGGCCACCGCCGCCCACCACGGGTACGGGTCCGGCGGCGGGACCCAGTCCAGGGTGCCGCGCAGTTCCACGGCGGCCTCGCCGTCGCGCAGCGGCACCACCCAGTCGCGTACCCGGTGTTCCCGGTCGGGGGCGGCACCGACCTGCGGCGGCGGGCCGGCCTCCCGCCACAACGCCCGCTGGTCGTGCCAGCGGGCCACCGGCTCGTCGGCGATCCGCCGCCAGGACGGCTCGGCGGTCGGGTCGGCGTCGGCGGGCACGGCGGTCTCGCCGGCGAGGGTCCGGTTCAGGTACGTCGCCGGGGAACGGACGTTCTCGTACACCCCGTCGGGGCGCACCTGGAGGTACGGCTCGCCGGAGTAGCCGAGCACGGTGACCGTCCGGTCGGTGTGGTTGCGCAGTTCCAGCCGCGCGCCCGCCTCCACCGTCCGGACGTCCACCCCGTCGCGGGCCGGGGCCAGCCCGGTCACCCCGACCCGGTAGTCGCTGCCGTTCGGGGCGTCCGCGCCGTGTGCCGTGGCCGGGGCGGCGCTCGCCAGCAGCGCGACGAGCGTCCCGACCAGGGGAACTCCCACCCGGAGCAGCAGCGACCGGATCACCGGGCGGCTGCCTCGACGGCCGCGGTGATGGCGTCCGGGGTGGGGTTCTCGACCGGCTTGCCGTCGATCAGGACGGTCGGGGTGCCGGTGATCCCGGCCCGGCTCGCCTCCTCGGTGACGTGCTCGGTCCACGGCTTGAAGGTCCCCTCCCGCAGGCAGGAGGCGAACCCGTCCCGGTCGATGCCGGCCCCGACGGCGATGTCGGTGAGTTCGCCGTCGCTGAGCCCCGCACCGCCCTCCGGCGGCTGCCGCTCGAAGAGTGCCTTGGCGTACTCGCGGTACCGGCCGCCCTCGGCGGCGCAGCCGGAGGCGGCCGACGCGCGGGTGGAGTACTCCGTGCTCGAGAAGCGGTTGAGGTACGCGACCGGGTGGTAGACCACCCGGACCTTGCCCTGGTCGATCAGGGTGTCCAGGGTGGGGCCGCTGAGCTGCTCGAACTGCTTGCACGCCGGGCAGATGAAGTCCTCGTACACGTCGACGGTGACCGGTCCGGAGCCGGCCACGATCCCGGTGCCGGCGTCGTTCGCGCCGGTCGGCGCGGTGAACTCGTCGGAGCGCTGCCCGGCGTAGACGCTCCAGCCGATCAGTCCGGCGATCACCAGCACCGCCACGGCGGCCACCGAGGTCCAGAGCGTGCGGCGTCGCCGGCGTTCCCGGGCGAGCTGCTCGCGGACCACCCGGGAGGCGTCCTTCCGCCCCTTGCGACTACTCATCCTCGTCCTCCGTGGCCGGTGTGCCCGCCAGCCACCCGTCCACCGAGACGGGGCTGCGTGGCCAGATCAGCAGGAACCCGGCGAGCGCCAGGAAACCCAGGTCCCGGAGGATCTCCGGGAGGTAGGCGGGGCTCTGGCCGGCGGCGAGTTCGCCACCCCCGCCGAAGCAACCGCAGTCGATGGCGAGGCCCCGCGCCCAGGCGGAGACGATGCCGACCACGAAGACCACCAGCAGCGCCGCCGACACACCGGCGGTGAGCCGGGTGGCCAGTCCGACGAGCAGCAGGACGCCGAGCGCCAGTTCCACGAAGGGCAGCGCCGCGCCGACGACCATCGCCAGGTCGTACGGCATGACCTGGTAGGCGTTGACGGCGCGCCCGGAGCCGGCCAGGTCGCCGACCTTGCTGCCGCCGGCGACGAACCACACCGCGGCGAGGCCGAGCCGGGCGGCGACGGCGAGCCAGGGGCGGAGGAGGGGCCAGCTCATGACCCGGGGGCGGGGTGCGGTCACGGTCATTGGTCGCTCCGATCCGCCGTGAAGTTCCGGGGCGGGATCCCGTACGACGATCTCGTGACCCAACTCACCGGATTCGATGGACCGCCGGCCGGTCCGGTCGGTGCCGGCCGCCCGTCGCGTCGTCGCCCGTCCCACCGCCCGGCCTCCTGCTCAGCTGCCCAGGGCGTCGCCGACCGCCTCGATCAGTTCGCCACGGGCGCGGGCCACCCGGGACCGGATGGTGCCCACCGGCACGCCCCCGACCGCCGCCGCCTCCGCGTACGACAGGCCGAGGAGCTGGGTGAGGACGAAGGCCTCGCGTCGGTCGGCGGGGAGCCGGCGGAGCAGGTCGGCGGCGCCGAAGTGCCCGGCGGGGTCGGGGTGCGGCCGGTCGGTGTACGCCTGCGCGGCGAGCCGTTCGTCGAGCCGCCGCCGCCGGACCACGGTGCGGAGGTGGTCGGCGCAGGTGCGGCGGGCGATGCCGAGCAGCCAGGTACGCGCGCTGGCCCGTCCCTCGAACGCCGGCAGCGCCCGGAACGCCCGCAGGTAGGTCTCCTGGGTGAGGTCGTCGGCGTTGTCCGGGTCGATCAGCGCGGCGACGAAGCGCCACACCTCGGCCTGGGTGAGCCGCACGAACGCGGCCTGTGCCACCGGGTCGCCGTCGCGGGCGGTGAGCGCCCAGTGGGTCGCCGGGTCGGGTCCGGGGGCGGCGGGGTCGCCCGGCGTCGCCCACACGGGCTCGGCCGGGGTGTCGGCGGGACGGCCGACCCCGGCGGCGTCCAGGGGCGCGGGGATCACGACACTCCAGGTTACGCGGCGATGACGGAACGGGCAGAGACCTTCGGCACTTCCATGGCGTGTGCCACGTCGGGAACCAACCGGGCCCGGCCACCGACTATCCCACCATGACATGCGACGACGTACGCGCGGCGCTGTCGGCGCGGCTGGATGGCGAGGATCCGGGCACGCCGCCGGCCACGCTGGACGCGCACACCTCCACGTGCTCCGGGTGCCGGAGCTGGCTGTCCCGCGCCGAACAGGTGACCCGGCTGGTCCGGGTGCAGGCCGTGGCCGTCCCGGATCTGACCGCCGCGGTGCTGGCGGCGGTGGCCGCCGACGAGCAGGCCGCCCGGGTGGCGGCCACGGCGGCGGTCCGGGCCCGCCGGCAGGTGCTCCGGGTGGCGGTGGCGGTGGCGGCGGCCGCCCAGCTGGCCATCGCGCTGCCGATCCTCCTCGCCGGCCTCGGGGTGGCCGTCGACCCGCACACCAGCCGGGAGATGGCCTCCTTCGACGTGGCGCTGGCGGTGGGCTTCGCGCTGGCCGCGTACCGGCCGGAGCGGGCGCAGGCGTTCGTGCCGGTGGCCTTCGTGCTCGCGGTCTGCCTGGCGGGCACCAGCGCGGTGGACATCGCCAACTCGACGACCGCCCTGGTGCACGAGATCGGCCACCTGGCCGCGGTGGTCCAGGCCGGTCTGCTCTGGGCGCTCGGCCGCACGACCCGCCAGGTCGACCGTCCGCTCACCGCTCCCGCCGTCGCGGGACCGAGGTGACCTGGGTCGTCAGGGTGCCCAGGCTTGGGCGAGCATTGCGCACATGACAGCTCCGACACCCCTCCCGCGCCGTCGCGGCGCGGTCCATCCGCTCGCCCGCCTGGCCGCCGGGGTCGGCCTGCTGGTCGTCCTGGTCGCCCTGCTGCTCGTCCCGGCCGGGCCAGCGAGCGCGCACGCGGTGCTGGTGAGCAGCAGCCCGGCCGCGTCCGCGGTGGTGCAGAGCGCCCCGGCCGAGGTGGTGCTGACGTTCAGCGAGTCGGTCCGGCAGGTTCCCGACAAGATCCGGGTGATCGGCCCGGACGGGTCACGGGTCGACCGGGACGGGCCGGTCTTCGACGGCGGTGTGGTGACCGTGCCGGTCGACCCGGAGGGCGGTCGCGGCACCTACCTGGTCAGCTACCGGGTGATCTCGGCCGACAGCCACCCGGTCTCCGGGGCGTTCACCTACTCGGTCGGCGCGCCGTCGACGCCGCCGGTCGACGCCGGGGCGGACAGCCGTGCCGACCCGGCGGTGGGCCTGAGCATCAAGGTCGCCAAGTACCTCACCTACACCGGTCTGCTGTTGCTGGTCGGGCCGGTGCTGATCCTCGCCGCCTTCTGGCCGCGGCGGCTCTCCCGCACCGGGCCGGCCCGGGTCACCTGGATCGGCTTCGCGCTGGTGGTCGTCGGCACCCTGACGGGGCTCTGGGCGCAGGTGCCGTACACCACCGGCGGCGGGCTCCTCGACGTCGACGGGGCGAGCCTGCGGGACGTGCTCGGCAGCGACTTCGGCCTGGCCCACCTGGTCCGGCTCGGGCTGCTGGCCGCGTCGGCGTTCCTGCTCCGGCCGCTGCTGGCCGGTCGGGAGGGCCGGGCGGACCGGGTGATCCTGGCCGTCCTCGGCGTCGCCGCGCTGTTCACCTGGCCGCTGGCCGGGCACCCGGCGGCCTCGCCCGCCCCGCCGCTGTCGGTCTTCGCCGACGCCGTGCACCTGGGCAGCATGGCCGTCTGGCTGGGCGGACTGGTGGTGCTCGCCGGGTTCCTGCTGCGCTCGGCCGAGGAGCAGGAACTGGCCGCGATCCTGCCGGTCTGGTCGCGGTGGGCGGCGATCGCCGTGGTCGCCCTGCTGCTCGCCGGCACGGTCAACGCGCTGATCGAGGTGGGCAGCCCCGGTGCGCTGGTCGACACCACCTACGGTCGGCTGCTGATCGCCAAGATCGCACTGTTCGCGTTGGTGGTCGGGGTGGCGGCGGTCTCGCGTCACCTGGTACGCCGCTGGCGGGAGGCAGCCCGGCCGAGGCCGCTGCGCCGGGCGCTCTGGCTGGAGCTGGCGGTCGCCGCGGTGGTGCTCGGGGTCACCGCCACGCTGGTGCAGACCACGCCGGCCCGTACCGCCGGAGCCGACATCGCCGGGACCGGCGGCACCCTGTTCAGCACCACGGTCACCAGCTCGCTCTACTCCCTCCAGGTGGAGGTGGACCCGGCCGGGCCGGGCAGCAACTCCATGCACCTGTACGCGTACCAGCCGGACAACCGGCCGCAGCCGGTGGTGGAGTGGAGGGCCACCATCGCCCTGCCGTCGGCCGGGATCGAGCCGATCGAGATCCCGCTGCTGCCGCTGACCGACAACCACGCCACCGGGGAGATCAACCTGCCGGCGTCGGGGGAGTGGCAGCTGCGGGTCACCGCCCGTACGTCCGACATCGACCAGGCCACGGTGACCACCACCGTGCCCGTCCGTTAGGAAGGTTCCATCCCATGATCCCTCACCGGCGCATCGCGGCAGCCGCCGCCGCCCTCACCCTCGGCACCGTCGCCACCGCCGTCCTCGGCTTCGCCGGGCCGGCCTCGGCGCACGTCACGGTCAACCCGAAGGACGCCACCCAGGGCAGCTACGGCCGGTTCGCGTTCCGGGTGCCGAACGAGAGCGACACCGCCTCGACCGTCAAGGTGGAGGTGGTACTGCCGGAGAACGCCCCGGTCGGCTCGGTGTCCACCATGCCGGTGCCCGGCTGGACAGTGACAGTCGAGAAGCGCAAGGTCGACCCGCCGGTGGAGGTGCACGGCAGCCAGCTCTCCGAGGTGGTGTCGAAGCTCACCTGGACGGCCGCGGCCGGCGGTGGGGTCAAGCCGGGCGAGTTCCAGGAGTTTCCGGTGTCGATGGGACCGCTGCCGCAGACCGAGCAGATGATCTTCAAGGCCCTCCAGACCTACTCGGACGGCAACGTGCAGCGGTGGATCGAGGAGCCGACCCCGGGCGGTGCGGAGCCGGACAGCCCCGCGCCGGTGCTGGCCCTCGCCGCGGCTGCCCCGTCGGCCGGCCCGACGGCCGCTCCGGCGGGCCGGGACGCCGATGACGACGACGCCGACGAGGCGTCGGAGGACACCGGACTGGCCGTCGGGCTCGGGGTCGCCGGGCTGGTCGCCGGGCTCGCCGGGCTGGGGCTGGGCGGTGCCGCGTTCGCGCGTACCCGGCGGGAGCCGGCGCGGGACGCCTGAGCCGTACCGCCTCACAGCGGCCCTGTCGGAACCCGGCGGGGCCGCTGTCTGAGCCGTGCCACCGTCACAGCGGCCCCGTCGGATTCCGGCGGGGCCGCTGTCTGGGCGGACCGGCGAGCGGTGGTCGGACTACTGTCCGCTTCATGGCTATATCCGGGGATTGTGCCACTTGTCTGGGTAAGGTCGTCCAGGTACCCGGCTCAGGAGGAGGACGACACGGATGCGGTTCGCGCGGGCGCTTGCCGGAATGCTGTTGCTGGTCATCGGGATCCCGGCCCTCGTCGCCGGCGGTGCCCTGTGGATCGTCGCCCGCCAGGCCGACCCCGACGGCGGGTTCCGCGCCCGGCTCGAACCGGTCACGACCCCCGGTCACGCGGTGGTCGTCACCGACCTGCCCGACCTGCTGCGTCGGGACGCGCCGTTCGTCCACGCCGGGACGAACCGGCTCCGGCTGACCGCGCGGACCGCCGAGGGGCCCGCCTTCCTCGGGCTGGCCCCGACCGCCGAGGTGGACCGCTGGCTGGGCGACGCGCCCCGGGCCGCCCTGACCCGCATCGTGGTGGCCCGGGGGGCGCTGCCGGCGCGGGTGGCGCCGGTGGGCCGCGCGGATCCCGTCGAGCCCGCGCCCGGCCCGGTCGGCCGACCGTTCTGGGTGCACGAGGGCATCGGCGTGCTGGAGTGGACGCCGGCCGAACTCGACGACCAGCCGCTGAGCCTGGTGCTGATGCGCCCGGACGGCCGGGCGGACCTGACCCTCGACGTCCGGGCCGAACTGCGGCCCGCCTGGCTCACCCCGGCCCGCTGGGCCCTGCCCGCCGGTGGGGCGCTCCTGGTGGCCCTGGCGCTGGTGCTCCTGCTGCGTCCGCCCCGCCCCCGCGAGGTGGTCTTCGTGGTCGAACCGGACCAGGTGCCGATCCTCGCCCAGCGACTCGGGGTGACCTCGCTCAGCGCGCTCGGCGACCCCGCCCCGCCGCCCCCGGAGCGGACGCTGGTGGCGGTGGGCTCGGGTGACCGTGCCGCCATCGGAGCGGCCCCCGGTCGTCCGACCACCCTGGCGGACCTGGCCACCGGTCGGCGCGGACCGGAGGGGGAGCGCCTCGTCCCGCCCGGCCTGGTCTGGCCGCCGCTGGCGTCCGACGGGACCGGTCCGGCGGCCTCCGGGGGCCGGGAGCCGGACTGACTCGGCCCGGTATGCGGGTGGCCCCCCGCGCTGCCGACGCGGAGGGCCACCTTCACCGGGGGATCGGTGCTACCTGAGAGAACGTCTGAGGTAGGTGGTACCAGATTAGCCGAAAACGCGTTACCCGTCAGTTCTGTCCATTTGATGCAACTTTCGTCTTCGGTCGCCACCGGATCCACCGGGGCGGTCGTGCCCGGGGCACGTGCGGACCCGCCTCCGGCACCCGGTCCCCGGCGGCCGGTCGCACCGGCAGCACCACCAGCAGCAGGAGCGAGAGCAGCACATAGGTGTTGCGGGTCAGCACGTCGACCGGGTCGTCGATCCGGGCCGGACCGGCCCCCCAGTCCTGGAACGAGACCACCCCGTAGGTGATCACCAGGTAGGTGGCGACGGCCGCCACCACCAACCAGCGGAACCGGACCCGCCCTGCGGCCGGTTCGGGGTCGTCGGCCGCCGGCCGGGCACGGTCCGGATTGAGCCCGGCGTCGAGCATGATCACCACAGCCGGGATGAACCAGTAGATGTGGTGGGTCCAGGTGATCGGGCTGACCAGCCCGCCGACCAGGCCGGTCAGGGTCAACCCGGTCAGCGCGTCACCGGCCCGTGCCGCCCGCCAGGCCCGCCACAGGCCGTAGGCGGTGACCGCCGCCACCAGCAGCAGCCACACCAGCCGGTCCGGCTTCTCCGGCACGGTGAAGCGGCTCAGCAGCCCGAACAGGGACTGGTTGCCGGTGTAGTCGGTCCGCCCCACCCGGTCGGTGGCCCACAGCTCGTGGGTCCAGAACCGCCACGAGTCACGCGGTGCGACCGCCGCCGCCACCAGCGTCGCCGCCGCGGCGGTCGCGCTCGCCACGACCGTCGCCCGCCACTGCCGGGTCACCAGCAGGTAGACGATGAAGATGCCGGGGAAGAGCTTGAGCGCCGTCGCCAGCCCCACCGCCACCCCGGCCCAGCGACTTCTCCCGGGTACGGCGAAGAGCAGGTCCGCCAGGATCAGCACCACCAGCAGCATGTTGATCTGGCCGAAGGTGATGGTCTCCCGGGTGCTCTCCACCGCGAAGGCGAGCAGCACCGCCACGGTCAGCGTGAACAGGCGGGGCAGGTCGTGCCGGGCGAGCAGTGGGCCGACCAGCCACCGGGTCGTCACCAGCACACCGAGCGCGGTGAGCACCGTGAAGACGGCGATGGTCGCGCCGAGCGGCAGCGCCGCGAACGGTCGCAGCAGCAGCGCGCTGAACGGTGGGTAGGTGAAGTACAGCGCACCCTGGACCCGGTCCGGCTGGCTGTAGTCGTAGAGCGGGTTACCCGCCGCCCACCACTCCATCGCCCGCATGTAGATCTTCAGGTCGAAGAAGTCGTGTACGAGTCCCGGCAGGTAGAGGGCGGGCAGCACGGCGGCGAGGGCCAGCACGGTCAGGAGCCGGCGGACCCTGCGGCCGCCCGGGTCCTTCTCGACCAGGGCGGACGAAACGGCAGGTTCGGCTGGCACGGGGAAACCCTAACGGTCGTCCCGCCCGACGGTGCGCAGGCGCGGGCCGTCTGCGCTGCGCGTAGTCTGTGCCGGTGGCTGATCTTCTCGTCTGGATCGACTGTGAGATGACCGGGTTGGACCTCGGCAGCGACGCGCTGATCGAGGTCGCCGCGCTCGTCACCGATCCCGACCTCAACGTGCTCGGTGACGGCGTGGACGTGGTCATCCACGCCGACGAGGAGAAACTGGCCGGAATGCCGGAGATCGTGCGGACGATGCACGAGAAGTCCGGCCTCACCGAGGAGGTACGCCGCTCCCCGGTCACCCTCGCCGAGGCCGAGGACCTGGTGCTGGAGTACGTCACCAGCTTCGTCAAGGACCCGCGTACCGCCCCGCTCTGCGGCAACTCCATCGCCACCGACCGGGGCTTCCTCGCCCGGGACATGCCCCGCCTCGACGGGCACCTGCACTACCGCATGATCGACGTCTCCTCGATCAAGGAACTCTGCCGGCGCTGGTACCCACGGGTGTACTTCGGGCAGCCGACCAAGGGGCTGGAGCACCGGGCGCTGGCCGACATCCGGGAGAGCATCCGGGAGCTGGAGTACTACCGCCGTACCCTGTTCGTCCCGCTGCCCGGACCGGACGTGGAGACCGCCAAGGCGATCGCCGCGCAGCTGTAGGGCCCGATTCCGAACCGGGAGCGGAACCCGCTCGACGGGAGCGGGAGGGGTGTGGCTATTATTGGTCGGCGCGCCCGCCCGGGTCGGTGATCCGGGCGAGACGGCATGGTGGCTGTAGCTCAGTAGGCAGAGCACCGGGTTGTGGTCCCGGGTGTCGTGGGTTCAATTCCCATCAGTCACCCCAGTTGGCGATGAGCCCCCTCCACGGAGGGGGCTCACTGCTTTTCCGGTCCTGCCCCGGGCCGTGGGGGCGCCGCCGGTCACGGGCGGTGCCGGAAGTTGTCGAAGTTCGTGGATATCACCGACGGCGATCCGAGGCCACTGCCGGTAACGTACGTAGCATGACTACTGTTACGCCTCGTCAGGCACCGATAACCGTGATCCTGGCCGCCGTGGTGTTCCTGCTCGCCGGTCTCCAGGCCGTCCTGCGCATGTACGACGGCCTCGGCGGCGCGGGTGGGGTGGTCGTCGCCCTCATCGCGGCGGTCATCTACCTCGCCATCGCCTTCGGGCTCTGGAAGGGCAACAAGATCGCCTGGATCCTGGCCCTCATCGGTGGCGCGCTGGCCCTGCTGAGCGTCTTCAGCGGCGAGTGGCTGTCCTTCGTCACCGGTCTCGTCCTGCTCGTGCTCCTGCTGCTCCCGCAGTCGCGCCAGTGGTTCAACCGGGCGTGAACGGGGACGGCCGGGGTGGCCCGCCTCCACCGCGGGCCACCCCGGCCGTCACACGCTGATCGTCAGCGTCCGGTCACGGCGTCGGCGTCGCCTCCGCAGACGGGGCCGCCTCCGGCTGGTACGGCAGGGCGCTGCCCTTGACGTACTCGTCCCAGCTCATGTTCCAGTCCGTCCAGCCGTTGCCGTTCTGGAGCTTGCGCTCGGTGCCCTTGACGGTGACCGGGTCACCGATCCGGGTCTGGTTGAACAGCCACGCGCCCTCGGCCATCGAGACGTTCACGCAGCCGTGCGACACGTTGACCCGGCCCTGCTGCCCCTCCGACCAGGGCGCGGCGTGGATGAACTCCCCGCCCCAGGTGAGCCGCTGCGCGAAGTCGATGTCGGTCCGGTAGCCCTCGTCCGGTCCCAGCTCGTCGAAGGTGTCGAAGACGGTCTCCTTCAGCTTCTCGATGACCACCATCGTCCCGCTTGAGGACGGGGTGCTCTTCTTGCCGAGGCTGACCGGAATGGTCCTGATCACCTTGCCGTCCCGGGTGACCGTCATCCGCTTGGTCTTGTTGTCGACCGTCATCACCGTGGCCGGACCGATCTTGACGTCCACGTTCAGGTCGGCCCGCCCGTACCAACCGGCCCCCACCGGCAGGCCGCCGGCCTGCACCCGGTACTGCACCGTGCTGCCCGCCTGCCAGAACTGCTTCGGCCGGTAACGGACCTCGGTCGGACTGACCCAGTGCCAGATGCCCTCCTGCGGCGGGTCGGAGCGGACCGTCATCCGGCTCTGCACGTCGTCGCGGAAGTCCTCCGGGATCGCCCGGCCGAACTTGACGATCAGCGGCATGCCGACCCCGACCACCTGGCCGTCACCGAGGAAGCTGGTCACCCGCACCTGGTTGGCCGGCTTGGCCATCGTGGTGAAGGAGTGCGTCGCGGTCGCGGCCTTCCCGTCCGACCCGGTCGCCGTCACGGTGGCGGTGTACGTCGTGCCGTACTCCAGCGCGCCCGAGGGCAACCAGCTCGTCCCGTCGGCGGCGAGCGTACCCTCGACCACCGTACCGGCCGGGTCCTTCAGCTCGACCGTCGTACCCTGGGCCTTCTCGGTGGTGAAGGTGAGCCCGGTCGAGGCCGGCACGTCCTTCGCGTCCGCTGCCGGAGCGGTGATCGCCACGGTCGCCTCGGGCGTCTTCTCGCCGGCGCCCGGCGGGGCCGCCGGCCCGTCGCCGCCACCGGTGCAACCCGAGGTCAGCGCGAGGGCGACGGCGAGCACCGCCGCCGCGAACCCGCCGCGTCGCCGGCCGCGCCGGGCGCCCCCGCTCCGGATCAGCCGGTTCTGGTCAGCTCGCATGATGTCCTCACAGTCGTGGTCCGGAAACCATCGTCCCCCAAGAGACGCAGGGAACCCGGTAACCGTTGCGGGGCGTGAAGGAGAACACCCGACCCGGTCGGTCAGAGCGCCAGCGCGGCGCCCTCACCCCCGTCCGGTACGGGCAGCGCGCTGCCCTTGACGAACTCCGTCCAGCTCAGGCTCCACGCCGTCCAGCCGTTACCGGCTGCGAGCTTACGCTCCGTACCGGTGATGGTGATCGGGTCGCCGACCATGGTCTTGGCGAACAGCCACCGGGCATTCTCCATGGAGACGTTGACGCAGCCGTGCGAGACGTTGCGTCGTCCCTGGTGCTGGACGGACCACGGCGCGGCGTGGATGTACTCGCCGCCCCAGGTGAGCCGCTGGGCGAAGTCGATGTCGGTGACGTAGCGGTTGGCCGGGTCGGGGTCGTCGCGGGTGTCGAAGACGGTGGCCTCCTTCTTCTCCATCACGACCATGGTGCCGCTGGAGGAGGGGGTCGACTTCTTGCCGAGGCTCACCGGGACGGTCTTGACGACCTGGCCGTTCTCGTACACGGTCATCTGCTTGGTGGCGTTCTCGACCTTCATCTCGAAGGCCCGGCCGATCTTCGCCTTGGCCCGGCGGTCGACGTTGCCGTACTTCCCGTTGCTCAGCGGGATGCCCTCCAGGGCGATCCGGACGGTGATCGTGGTGCCCGGCGTCCAGTACTCGGCGCCCCGGTAGTAGGCCTGGGTCCCGTTGGACACCCAGTGCCACGCGCCCGGCTGCGGCGGGTCGGTCTGGACGAACATCCGCTTCTGCACCGCCGCCCGGTCCTTCTTCGGGATGCCCGGGGAGAACTCGGTGACCACCGGCATCGCCACGCCGTAGGTCTTGTCGTCGAAGAGGTAGAGCCCGGAGCCGACCAGGGACCTCGGCTTCTTCATCGTGGTGAAGGTGCTGGTGCCGGTCACCTGGCCGGCGGCACCCGTGCCGGTGACCTTGGCCGTGTAGCGGGTGCCGTACTTCAACGGGGCGGCCGGCACCCAGGAGGAACCGTCGGCCCGCGGCGTGCCCGCGACCGGCTTGCCGTCGGCCGTGGTGAGCGTGACGTCGGTGATCTTCACGTCCGGCGTCCCGGCGGCGATCTCCGTGCTCACCGGCCGGTTCGTCGCACCGTCGGCCGGACTCACCGTGACGGGCCCCACGGGCCCCTCGCTCTCCCGGCCGCCCACCGGTGCCGCCACGCCCGTCTCGGGCGCGCCCGACGGGCCGCCGCCCACGAACGCCGGCTTCTGCGGGTCCGAGCCGCAGCCCGTCAGCGCGATCGACGCTGTCACAGCCAGGGCGCACACCATCGCCCCGGCCCGCGCGAACCTGACCATCCCCACCCCAGTTTCTTGCGTGCCTGGCGGACATCGTGCCGCATCGGCGCCCGCCGGCGATCCCCAGTGACCGGAATCCTGAGGCTTTTGCCCGGTTTTGGGGATTAATCTCGTCCGAAGAGGTGAGGAGGGGATCGGATTGGAACCCTCCTCATGGTGCGTGCTAGGGTTCTCTCCGTTGCCAACGAGCGCCGCTAGCTCAACTGGCAGAGCAGCGGACTCTTAATCCGCGGGTTCGGGGTTCGAGTCCCTGGCGGCGCACCAACGAGATAGGCCCTGACCTGGTGGTTCACACCGGGTCGGGGCTTTTTTCGTGTACGACGGTGGTGGGTGGTCGCTCGGCGGGTGCTCGGGAGCCGTTGGACCGGGTTGGGTGCCAGTGGGATATGGCGGGGTGTTCAAGGATGCCGTCGGTGTGGGGTGGCCGGGGGTGGAGCCTGTTGGTGGTTGCCGGGTCGGCTGCGGTGGTTCCCGGATGTGTTCGGTGCCGGGGATGGGCCGATCTTGCTGAGGTTGCGGTTTGCCGGTCTTGTGGCTTCTGTCGTCGCTCTTCGGCTGATCTGGTGAACAGTGGGTCATAGAGAACGTCGTGCACGTTGATCCGGGCCGGTCGGTGAGGTGATCGCCGAACGCGAGCAGTTCACTGCCGGCCTCGGCAGGGTCCTTGCTGGTTATCGGCGTACCGCCCCGGTCGTGCCGGTCGGCGTAGTGCTGGTCATCGCGCAGCACGCCGCCGGGAGAAACCTGCTGACCGACCTGGTGAGCGGGCCTTTGCGCGCATCGGTCGGTACCACCACCGTCGACCTGCTGCACCTGCACTGGCCGTTCCGCTGCCGATCATGGGAAACCGGATGGAACACGACGAGGGGGTTGAGGGGACGAGGTCAAGACGGAGTTCGCCGAGCGCGTATACGCCGCCACGGAAGAATCCTGCGAAGCCTCGGGGAGTGCCAGGATCATCGGGACCCACGGGTTCGCACTGACGGTTCGTCGCGGCCTGGATCAAGATGCCGCTTGAAGCCCTTGGTGCGCTGGTACCTACCTTCGCGAGCGTGTCAGCCCGCCGCTCACCGCCACGGCTGCCCGGGGCTAGGCGTCCGGCGGCCCGGGACATCGGGTCCGTTTCGTGCCTCCGCCTCCTCAGTGCCGGTGGTCACGTCCGGTCGCTGTGGCTGAGTTGTTCCAGCAGACCAACGGCGCGCAGCTTCTGGTCCGCGCTGAGGTTGAGGATCATGGAAATGAGTTTCTTAGTGACGTCGGCGCCGGCGCCGTCCTGGGCTTCGGTCAGGCCCAGCCATTGCGCCAGCAGTGTGAAATCCAGGTCGTACAGCTGGGCCAGTTCCCAGATCACCGCGGGGTCAGGCTGGCGGATGACGCCCCGCTCGATCTGTGAGAGATAGGCATTGGGGCGCCCGGTGCGGCGTTCGACCTCCCGCAGACTCCACTGGCGGTACTGCCGGGCCCGTCGCAGCGTTTCACCGACCGATTCCGGTGCGCCGTCCGCTGGCGGTGACGCGTCTGAATTTGTCGGACCGGTCGGGGAGGATGGGATGCCGCGTGCCATGGACCCAGCCTAGGACCTTCGACACGCCCGGCAGGCAAAGCAAGTTGCAAAGTCGCTTCGCACTGTTGCAGAGTAGCTTCGCACGGCGGAGGGAGATCGAGTGAACGTCGCTGAGACCGTGACCAACAACGTGGTGCTGCCCCATGCGCGCTACGCGAGGACCTGGGATTCCATCATCGTGGACCAGCAGGTCAAGGACCGGCTGCTGCGGTGGGCGGTGCTGAGCTTGCGCCTACGCGGACAGTTGCCGTTCGAGGCCACCGCGCTGCACGGGCTGATGCTGCTGTACGGGCCGCCGGGCACGGGCAAGACCACCCTGGCGCGAGGTCTGGCGCAGCAGTTGGCTCCGGTGATGGTCACCGGCAGGGCGCGGCTGATCGAGCTGAACCCGCACGGGCTGATGAGCGCCGAGCACGGGCAGTCTCAGCAAAAGGTGACCGAGCTGCTGACCGGGCACGTTCCCGCTCTGGCCGACGACGGCCTGCCGACGGTGGTCCTGCTCGACGAGGTGGAGTCGATGGCCGTGGCGCGCAGTGAGGCGTCGTTGTCGGCGAACCCGGCCGACGTTCACCGGGCGACCGACGCGGTGCTCACTGCGCTGGACGACAACGCCGCCCGGTATCCGCATCTGCTGGTCGTGGCCACCTCCAACTTCACCGGCGCTTTGGACGCGGCGTTCCTGTCGCGGGCCGACGTCGCGGTCGAGGTTCCCCCGCCGGACGCCGAGGCCGCCCTGGCGATCCTGGCGGGCACGCTGCGCGACATGGCCCCGGCGTTCCCTGCCCTGGGTGAGGTGGCCGACGACCCGGCGCTGAAGGAAGTGGCGAGTCTCCTCGCCGGCACAGACGGCCGACAGATCCGCAAGTCAGTGACCGAGGCGATGGCTGGCCGGCTCGAAACCGTCCAGCGGCCCGACCGGCTGACCGTCGACGACCTGCGGCAGACCGCCGAACGGGTCGCCTCGGCCCGGCGCGCCACCGGAAAGGGAGCTCATGCAGCGTTCTAGGACTATCGCGGGTCCGCCGCAGCGGACCGCGACGGCAGCGTGGGAGAGCGTCGCGACGTTGATCAGCGACACCCTCACCGTCTCCGGTCGGATCTCCGCCGGCACGGTGACGGCGGCGCTGGCGCCGCTGCGCGGGATCGGCCCGGCACTCATCGCCGCTGGTCACCTCGAAACGGGTTCGGCCGTGCTGGTCACCGGGCCGTTGCACGTCAGCATCACGGTGGTCACCGGTGCCGCCGTCACTGCAGTGGAAGAGAACCTCAACCCGGTGCCGGGCGGCGCGAACGCCACCGCGGACTGGATGCTGTACCTGCCGAACCCGGCCGGCTTCGCCGCAGCGCTGGCCGCCGCCGTCAAGCAATCGGGCCACCTGTCGGTCGCGGCGCCACCCGACGACACCGACATCTCCGCGACCGCGAGCGGGCGCCCAAACCTGGTCAACCTGGCCGCCCTGGACACCCTGGGACGTTCGTCGTGAGCACCTCGACCTCGACCAGTACCTGGACGATCGTTCACACCGCCACCCATCTGGCGGATGTCATCCTCGGCTCGATCGCGGACATTCTCGGTCACCTCGGCATCGACGCGACCCGGCTGTTCTCCACCTGGGCCCAGGACGAGAGCGCGATCAGCGCCTGGATCGCCGAACAATCCCTGGACACGGTGGTGCTCGAGTGCCACCGGCCCAGCGGCGTGGTCGACCCAATCCTGGAGTTCCCCGTCACTTACACCAGCACCGGCGTGGCCGACAAGACCTTCACCGCGGACCGCGCCAGCCTGGCCAGGTACCTTGCCAAGCTCGGCACCGTGCCCCGCGGCACCACCTACCGGCTTTTCGTGACGTTCCGCACCGCTCGCACCCCGCAGCCCGGCTGGTCACCCGGCAGCCGAGCCGGCACCGACGGCATGCGTTCGTCCAGTTTCGGGACGCTCGCCGGAGCACCGCATGGCAGCGCTGGCCTGCGCTACCTCACCAGCAAGTAGACCTCACGATCGGAGCCGACCACTGCAATGGGCTACATCGATGACGCCTTCGACGGGCTCAAGGAAAAACTGGAGATCGGCCCGGCCGAGCAGGACCTCGCCAAGTCGCGCCACCGGCTGATCCGCGATCACGTCAAGAGTGTTTGGACGACCACCGGTGACTTTCTCACCGGCAGCTACGACCGGCACACCAAGACCAAGAAGCTCAAAGACGTCGACATCTTCATCGTCATCGACCGCGACGGCCCGCAAAGCCACCTCGCCGACGGCACGGGCACCGCCGCCGTGAACGCGTTGTGTCAGGTTCTGCGGACCCGTTGGCCCAACGTCACCGGCGACGACTACGTCGCCCTGGTCGAGTACGCCGGCGAGGACGTCGCCTCCTACGAGATAGCACCGGTCTTCGCCCGTGCGGGCGGTGGCTACCTGATGCCGTCCGGCAGCGGCTGGATGGCCACCGATCCGAACACCCACGCCGAGATGGTGACCGCGAAGAACAAGGACTGCGGCGGCAAGTTCGTGCCGTTCGTCAAGATGGTCAAGGGCATCAACCGCGAGGCCGGCGACCCGATCGCCCCGGCCTTCCTTATCGAGGTGATGGCCCTGGAACTAGTACGACCGCCATTCGGCCGCTACCGCGACGAGATCCGCTGGTTCCTCGCCTCGGCTGCCGAGCAGATCACCGACGACTGGCCAGACCCGGTCGGCCTCGGCCCCGACGTCAACAGCGGCCTAAGCCACGCCGACCGGCAGCAGCTGGCCGCCACCCTGCAAGGCTGGCAACACACCTGCGAGGAAGCCATCCTGCTGGAGAACGCAGGTAAGGACCGCTCCGCCGTCGAAACCTGGAAAACTCTCTTCGGCTGGCGCATGCCCCGGCCCTAGCCGCGCGCCGACGATCTCTAAGGACGAGAGCAGATGACCGTCGCGAACTCGAGTATCACCAACGCCCAGAACAGTGAGCGGGCACTGACTCTGCTGGCCGCCCAGCGACGGCTCTACTCCGACGCCAAGACTATCCAGGGGACCCGTCTTCTCATCACCGCGGTCGGCGCCGTCGGCGGCGTTGCCGCCGCGCTCGCTCTCCCTCCCTGGCGCACGTCGATCGGCATCATCACCGGCCTCGTTCTGCTATCAGTCAGCGTCCTGGGCGGTACCCGCGAGAAGCGCAAAATCAAAGAAGCGTCCTCGGTCCAGGAAGAACTCGACGTGATGCTGTTCGGCCTAGGGTGGAACGACCTTTGTGCCGACCGGCCCACCACGACCATCATCGCCGCCGCAGCGACCCGCCACAAAAGCGACCGCAGTGACCTACGGAACTGGTACCCCGACACCGGTACGGTGCCGTACCCGATGAACGTCCTAATTTGCCAGAACAGCAACCTCGGCTGGGGTTCAACCGCACACCGCGCGTGGGCCGCCACTCTGACCGGGACAATCGTCGTCCTACTCTGCGTATCCACAATCATCACGGTTGTGGGCCGGATGGGCGTCGTGGAAGCGCTCATCGCGGTCGTCGTCCCTCAACTGTCCCTGATCAAAGAACTCTACGAGATGACTCGGTCCAACCTTGACACCGCTACCAGCAAATCCAGCGCCGAGGGGAAGGTCATGAGCCTGTGGCGGCGGGGGCTCAACAACCCCGCTGCCGTCACGATCGGTGACTGCCGCGACGTGCAGGACAAGATTCTGCAGTTCCGGCAGAGCGGTGCCTCGATCCCGGACTGGTTCCACAACCGGGTACGCCCGCACCAGGAGGCCACAATGCGCGCCACGGCCGCGCACTTGGTCAGCGAAGCCCAAGCGCACGGCATTGCTTGACGGACACGGACACGGACACGGACACGACCGGCTACCCGCAATTCGAGGTGTCCGGCCGAGAGGGGTCACTTCGGCTGGGCGCGCCCCGTGCCTTGCCGACGATTCGATGCGGCTCGCTATGTGGAGGAAGGCACGGTTCCGTCTTCGAGGTAGACGCCACCCCGCCCAATCGCGGCGACCGCCGCGGCAACCCGCCGAGCCAACCGGGGGATCAACACTTCGCCCAGGCGCTCCGGCTCGACGAACTCGAAGCCGTCGAGTTCGTCCGGGCACAGGCGCATCGCCGCGATCTGGTCCGCTGTCAGTACCCCGCCGTCGAACACGAACATGCGCCCTCCGTCCCACGGCGGGCTCACCGGCACCCAGTCGACGCACAGCAGCGCCCCTGAGGGTATCGACAGGCCCAGCTCCTCCCGGATCTCGCGCGTGCAGGCGTCCGCGGGGGACTCGTCCGGCTCCACCGTTCCGCCGGGAACTTCCCACACGTCCTTGTAGGCCGGGTGCACCAGCAGCACCCGGCCGGTCTGGTCGCGGAGGATCACGCCGGCCGCCGCGCGGACCCGGGTCACGCTTGCGTGTAGGAGAGGTCCGGTTCGGTCTGCGTCTCGGCCACGCGACCGACCCTACGGGCTCGCCCTCGGCGCATAGCCCGTTCCTGAAGCAAGACGCGGCAACGATCCCTCTAGTGTCGTTACTGAAGGTAATCATCCGATTGGTGCGTGGCGTGTTATCGCCGAATCGGGACGGGCTTGTCGGGCGCCTCCGAAAGGTCAGCGCTGCAGTGCGGTGCCGATCGTGGAGATCAACTAATGGCGGCCCGATTTGACCGTATCGCGCTTTCTGTCCTCAGCTCTTCGGCTGATTCACTGAACAGTGATCTCCAAAATCGGCCCCAAAACCACGGTTTGGGTATGTGGGTGCTCGCACGGGCCGCCGACGCCTCGCCCAACGGCTCACGCCGAACGCTGTCTCCGGTCACGGCGATCCCGGCTACCGATCTCCCAGCCGGAACATCGACCACTTTCTGTCACGACTGTGGGAAACAGGATGTTGGACTGTCGGGGCCGGAGGGATCATTGGAGAATGGGTGACCAGGGTGCCACGCGGCGATTGTCCCCGCGGCGGTGGCGGATCCTGTCGTACCTGGCACAGCATGGTTCCGCGTCGACGCTGGACGTGGCGCTTGTCTGTGCGGTGTCGCGGCTGACCGCTCACCGGCACCTCGTATGGCTGCACGAGGCGGGACTGGTGCGCCGCGAGCGCTCGCCGGAGGACCGGACCCATACCTGGTGGTACGGAGTCACGGCCCAAGGGACCGAGGTGCTCCAGCGTGCCTTGACGGCGTCGGGGCAACCAGTTCCGTTGCGGTTGGGTCAGCGGTCCTCCGGTGTGGCGGATGCCCTGCTTTTCCTGCCGCTGGTGGAGGTATCGCGGCGCAACCCGGGGTGGTGCGAGCTGTTCCAGTGGCTGGCGACGATGGAGACCTCGTCGTGGTTGCGCCAGTACGACCTGGCGCAGTTGCGGGCTGAAGGCTACGGCGTCTGGCTGCAGGACGGGCGGTGCCTTCGGTTCCTGGTCCACGTCGACCGTGGCCCGATCGGCGACGTTGTTGCCGAGCACGAGCGCCCGACGTCAGGGCTGGGTGGCCTGCTCGCCGGCTACCGCCGCGCGGACCGGCTGGTGCCGGTCGGGGCGGTTCTCCTGATCGCTCAGGACGTCGAGCGGGAGGAACGACTACAGGCCGATCTGCTCTGCGAGCCGCTGTGGAACATTGTCGCCACGACCACCCGGCAGTTGTTGTATCGCCACTGGCCGGACGAGCAGGTATGGCGGGTGCCGGGCGAGACTGGCAGGCACCGCCTCATCGAGGTCGGAACCTGACCGCACCTCGTCACGATCCCAAACCTCCTGATCGTGACGAGGCCGGCGGCGTGGTGCTGGAGTCAGCGGCGTCGTGGTGCGCTGCTACCCCTACGCTGGCGGCATGAGGGAATCCAGCGCGGACCGGACTTACGCCACGCCTGACGACCTTCCGCTGTCGGCTGTGCTACCTGAACTACTGCGGAGCGTGCGTGAGGGCCAGATTGTCTACCTGAGCGAGCGGGACGAGCCCGTGGCCGCTGTCGTTCCTCTGGAGGTGGCAAGGGCGGGATTGGCGGCCCTGGGCAGGTCCGACGGGGGCCCTGATGACGGCCCTCTCCGGTAGGTGGTGATGAACCGGCGTGCGGCGGCACATGCCGAGGCGATTCCCGACGCTATCCGGGCGGACGTGGAGACGCTCTGGCGCTACCACGACATGCGTCACGAGTTGCGCCCGTGCGACGTGGGGATCGGATTGGGCAGTCATGACCTTGGCGTGGCTGTCATCGCGACGCGATTGTTTCACGAGGGCCTGTTCCCAAGGATCGTGTTCACGGGCGCGAACGCCCCGACGACCGTCGAGCGGTTCCCGCGTGGAGAAGCGGTGCACTACCGCGAGTACGCCATCGTGCAGGGCGTACCTGCGGAAGCGATTCTCGTGGAGCCGCGTGCCACGAACACCGCCCAGAACCTGGAGTACTCGCGTCAGCTCCTGAGCGAACACCGGATCCCGGTGAAGTCGGTGCTGATCATTTCGCGGCCCTACCAGCAGCGTCGGGCCTACGCCACCTGCAGGCTGATGTGGCCGGAGGTCGATGTGGTGTGCGCGTCGAACCCACTTGAACTGGACGACTATGTGAGCAGCATCGGCGACCCGCGGCGGGTGGTGGACATGCTGGTGGGCGACACGCAGCGGATCGAGGTGTACGCCGAGCGCGGGTTCGCTATCCCGCAGGAGATGCCGGATGAGGTACGGGCGGCCTTCGAGCGCCTGGTGGCGGCTGGCTACACGAGCCGGCTGATCTGAGCCCAGCTACCAGCGCGGCCCTCCCGACCGGACGCCCATCCGGTCGCTGAGTTCGACGGCCAGTCGAGGTGGCCGGGGGCGAGTGAGGATGTCCCGGACAAGGTCGCGGGAGAGCCGGTGGTAGCGCACCTGGTCGGGGCCGATGACCTCGGCGTCCAGAATCGCGGCGAGCGCGTCGTCGATGCGGTTCCACCGGGCAAGGGCTCGGGCGGTTTCGATGGCGTGCCGAACCTGCCGCTCGACGGGCACGGTGCTGGTGTCGAGTGGGGCGCCGAAGGCGATGGCGCGTTGCACGTCGCCGAGTTCCATCGCCACGGTCGTCTTGTGGATCGACACGTTGGTCGGCCCGAACGCGGTCCACACGTGGTTGCCATCGGCACCGAGTCGCCGTGCGGCGGCATCGGCCTCGGCGATGTGGGTGTCGGCGGAGGCGCGGTCGTCGTCTCGGGCAGCGGCCAGCGCGCAGACCAGGTGCAGGCTGCCGTAGACCGACAGCAGCTGCGGAGTCGGCTTGACCAGCCGTGGTTCCAGGAACTGTGCCGCCGTGGCGGCGAGGCCGCGGGCTTGGGCGTACTCACCGATGGACGCCAGCGAGTGCGCGGCGGAGCGGCTGAGTGAGCCAATGACGACGTGATCGTGGCTGGCGTTGGCGGCGGCTAGCCCTCGGCTGGCGGCGGTCCACGCGAGGTCACCTTCGCCCAGCTTGGTGAGGAACAACGCGGCGAGCTGGTGCGCGTAGGCGGTCATCGCCTGCGCGCGCTGGCCATCGTCTCCGTCGTACGCCTCGGTGGCGGTGAGGCAGTCGTGGATGAGGTAGGGCAGCCGGCGGGCGAGGGTGCCGTACCGCGAGTGCTGGTAGGCGGTCCAGATCTCGGCGACATCGTTCTCGATCTCGCGCAAGGCAGGAGCCTCGACGTCCCCCGTGCGGGCCAGCGCTGGCGCGAGGTGACGATAGTCGTGAAGCGCGGCCCGCAAGGCCGGGATCGTCTCGCGCCCTGAGTCGTCCGACCACTCGAACAGGCTCGGTGCACCGATCAGGTCGCCGAGGGACACGTCGAGGGCCTTGGCGATCGCGCGTATGACCGACAGCCGGTCCAGGTCGGCCCGGTTTGTCTCGACCTTGCGTAACCACTCCTGCGTCTTGCCGACCAGACCGGCCAGCACCTCCTGGGAGAGCCCTCGCCGACGCCGGTAGAAAGCGACGCGCTGGCCGATCGTCATGTCGTCCGTCATCCCTCGCACACCATCACCCTGCCCGCTGAAGGCCGCCGGACCCGGTACGGATTTTCCCGGTCCTCCGGACGGACCGCTCCTACGTTCAGTTCACCCTCAATCACCGGCGTGTGTCGATGCCGGTGTCAGGGATGACTGACAGAGAGCTGCAGATGGAGGGATCGATGAGCGACGCACCACACTACGGCATGGGCCGCTGGCTCGGCCCGTCCGGGAGCGAACTGTCTCGGCGCTTTCCCCGCCTGCGTACCGCCATGAGGGCTGCGCGGGTGGGTGATCGGCGGTCTGCTCCCAGCCGCCGTGATGCGGCGGCGGGCTCGCCCTTCCCCCGGCGAGCCCGCCGCTCATCGTCCCTGGTGGGGGTGGCGGCATGACGGTGTACGTCTCGCGTAACGCCATGGCCGGCCAGTCCCGGCGCCCCGAGTCCAGGTGGACGGCCTCGCCGGGGCAGGTGTGGCCCGCTGATCCGCCGCTGCTCACCTTCGTGTGGCGTCGGCTGTTCGCGCAGCAAGCCCGCGAGGGCGGTCGCCGGTGACTGGCCAGCAGCGCCGTCTCGCGGCGAACCGGCTCGCGCCCGCCGAGGTGGACCATCTGCCGATGCGCCCGCTGTGGCTGTGCCGCCGATGCGGGCAGCCGTGGCCCTGCGGCGCAGCGAAGCTCGCGCTCCTGGCCGAGTACCGCGAAGTGCCGGTGAGCCTGTTCCTCTACCTGGCCGGCTGCCTGCACGACGCGATCGACGACCTGCACCGGCTCAACCCGAGCGTCACGGGCAGCGCCGCCGACATGTTCGACCGGTTCCTCGGCTGGCCCGCCCGCCACACCCATGCCTACCGCGTCAGCACCACCACGGCCGTCAGCATCGAGGGGGCCACCTCGTGAACAGCATCGGCCTCATCAACGCCACAGGCCAGCCGGCGATCGCCGGCAGCTTCCACACCCTAGTCGTGCAGCCAACGAGCTTCTGCAACCTCGACTGCACCTACTGCTACCTGCCCGACCGGAGATCCCTCCGCCTGATGAGCGGCGCGGTCGCGCGGGCCTGTGCCGAGTCGATCGCCCAGCAGAACAGCGGTCATCCCGTGAGTGTCGTGTGGCACGGGGGTGAACCCACCGCCACACCCATAGGGCTGTTCCGGGGCCTGCTGGCCCCCTTCGAGGAGCTGCGGAGCGCGGGGATGGTGCGTCACGAGATTCAGACCAACGGCACGCTGATCAACCGCCAGTGGTGCGAGCTGTTCACCACCTACGGGTTCGAGGTCGGGGTCAGCATCGACGGACCGGGCGCGTTGAACCGTAACCGCCTCGACCGGGCCGGCAACCCAACGGACGCCCGGACCCTGCGGGGCATGCAGACCCTGGCCGACGCAGGGCTGAGGTACTCGGTGATCTGTGTGGTCACCCCGGAAACCATCGACCACGCGTAAGCCCTCGTCGACTTCTTCACCGGCCTGCCCGGCTGCGAGTCGGTGGGCTTCAACATCGAGGAGCAGGAGGGCGCCGACCGGGCACCGGTGTCGGAGGATGCCGCGTACCGGTTCTGGCAGCGCCTCATCGCACGTCGCGTCGGCGGCAGCCCGCTGCGGATCCGCGACGTGGACCGGCTGGCCGACTATCTAGCCGCCACCCGCGCTGGGCGCGTCGACCACGCGCCGTACGAGCCGATCCCGACCGTCTCTTGGGATGGGCAGGTGGTGCTGCTGTCACCGGAGCTGCTCGGCATCACCGAGCCGCGATACGGCGACTTCATCGCCGGCAACGTCCTCCATCAGCCGATAACCGCCATGCTCGCCCGTGCCGCCGACCTGGACTACGTCGCCGAGTTCGTCACTGCCCTCAACGACTGCGCCGCCCACTGCGCCTTCTACGACTTCTGCCGTGGCGCCCAGGCCGGCAACCGCTACTTCGAGCACGCGACGTTCACCGCCCGCGAGACGACCTACTGCCGGACCACCCGACAGGCCCTCGTCCGCGCCGCCGCGGATCACCTCACCCCTCAAGGAGGAGCACCATGACCAACGCACTCGCGGTCCTCGTCAACGCCGCACCCGAGCAACTCGCCCGCCTCGGCGTCGACCCGCAGCGGTCGGTAGCGTCGATCGACGCGGCGAAGTTCGACAATCGCCCCACCTGGGACAACAAGGGTAAGTTCGACAGTCGACCCGGCTGGGACAACTGGAACAAGAAGAAGTAGCCACCACCACGGGGACGCGCGGGGTGGCGTGCCCACCCCGCGCCCGCACAGGTTGAGGACACATGCGCACCACCACGATCGGCGACGTGAAGGTCCTGCTGCCGGACCTCGAACCGGACGACCTCGACACCGCCACGGACCTGGACGGGGGCCTCACCGAGGCCCTCGTCGAGGGCGCCGCGTGGCACGGCTCGCACCTGGAGGACGCCCGCATCCGCAGCAGCCTGATCACCGGCGTGGACCTGAGCGAGAGCACTTGGGAAGCCGGCAGCCTCTACGGCTGCGAGATCACCCGCACCGACTTCTCCGGAGCGACCCTGACCGGCATCACCATCGAGCGGTGTGCGATCAGCGGCTCCCGGTTCACCGGCGCCCGACTCACCGACGTACGCCTCAAGGATGTTCTGTTCGACGGCTGCCGCTTCGACTACGCCACCCTCCAACGGGTCACCGCTGCCAGCTCGGTCGCGTTCACCGACTGCACTCTCACCAATGGCGCGTGGTCTTCCTGCCGACTACCGCGCATCGCACTGCGGTCATGTGACCTCGCCGGCCTGGAACTGGACTCCTGCCACCTCGACGGCGCCGACCTGCGGGGCAGCCGCCTCCACGGCCTCAAGACGCCGCTGGACAACCTGCGGGGCGTCACCCTCGGCGAGGACCAACTTCCTGACCTCACCCAGCTGACCGTCGCCGCCCTCGACCTCACCGTCCGCGACAACTGAAGCCGAGGAGGCATCGTGCTCGCTGAAGCCACCGGCAGCCCGGACACGATCCTCGTCTGCATCCGGGGTAACTCCGGCTCGGGCAAGAGCAGCATCGCCCGCGAGCTACGACGCCGGCACGGCCGGGGCTGCGCCCTGGTCGAGCAGGACTACCTGCGCCGCATCCTGCTGCGCGAGCGAGATAGGCCCGGCGGCGCGGCGCCGGCGTTGATCGGGCAGACCGTTCGGTTCGCGTTGGACCACGGCTATCACGTCGTGCTGGAGGGCATCCTGCACAGCAGCCGCTACCGCAGCATGCTGACCTCTCTGCGGGACGGCCACCGCGGCCGGTCGCTGTTCTGCTATCTCGACGTGTCCCTGGCCGAGACCCTGCGCCGGCACCTCACGCGCCCGCAGGTCAGTGAGTTCACCGCCGAGCATATGAGCGGCTGGTACGCCGCCCACGACGTCCTGATCTGGCCCGGCGAACTCGTTCTCCCCGAGACCACGGGCCTGGACGAGGCCGTCGAGGCCATCGCCGCTGTGGCTGGGCTACCCCAGACCGGACGCGACGACGACCTGCTTCCGAGCGTTCCGTTGCCGTAGAGCAGCCCAGCTGGCTACCGGTGTCGCGCTTCGGCGTACCGTTCGCCGACATCGGTCCCGAATGGCCAGACAGCCCGCCAAGCACGGCGACTGCGACGGCATGGAGCTCGCCCTACCGCGCCCGCCTGAGCCAGCTCTCGATGACAGTGAAGTCGTGCTCGGTCAACCCGCGACGGGGATCGACCCGATGCAGCAGGGCTCGACTTGGGTGATGAGCCGACACCCACTGCTGATCGACGTAGGAGATCTCGTCGTCGACCCAGACGAAGGGGCGTCCCTGTGCCCACTCGACCAGCCCACGGGTCTTCCAGTGCAGAATGCCGACCTCGTCGGAGTCGGGCCAGTCCACGACGGGCAGAGGCGGCAACCCCAGCAGCGGCGCGAGTACATCGTTTGCGTCGCTCATCCAGGTCGTCACCCACACCAGATCACACGGCAGGGCCTCCAGCCGGCGGCCGTGTTCCGGATTGACCTTGTGCAGCAGGGGATGGGCATCGGCCGGTAGAACCGGTGCCTCGCGGTGGCCATCCGGCATGCCCGGCCCAGCCGCCGCGGGTGTTCCGAAAGGGATGAGGGTGCCGTCCACATCGAGGAACAGCAACGGACGCGGCCCAGGGGCGGACATGACCCCAGAGGCTAGCCCTCACCCCGCCAACGGCTACCTGCGCGCTCGGTGAAAAGAAGGCACCCGCACCGCTTCGCAGGCCATTCGTCTCGCTGCTGCTCCGTGCCGGCAGGCGTGCGCCACCGACGGCGACCACGACAGGGGCGGCGCCGGGGTGCTCTCACCGGATCCTTCCGCTCCGGCGGCACCGGTGACCCGAACACGCCAGCAACACCACATTCCACACCCTCGACCAAGGAGTTCTCGTGCTTCCGCCGACACCTTCACCTACTGCCATAGGCATTGGCAGTGATGAGTTCTGGCTTGATCCCCGTTCGGGGATCGGGCTTGGCGTCAGCGTTGACGTCAGTCTTCAGCCGGACCCCCGAACCGACCCCCTGTCTCCTCTCACACCGCAGGTCAGCCCGGCTGTCAGCGCCGTCGGCTTGTCCTGCGACAGACCCTGCCTGGTCTCGGGTCTCTCCCCTGGGGCTGGAATTCCCTACCCGGTAAGGAGGTGGTAGCCGGTGGATGATCCGGTCCTTCGGGTCCAGTCCCAGCTGACCGGCCGTGATCGTGTGCTGCTGGGCTGGTTGTACGACCACGGCGTGTTGACGTCGTTCCAGCTCGCGCACGCCTTGTTCCCGTCCCTCGATTTCTGCCAGCGGCGGCTGCGGACCCTGTACCGGCTGCGCCTCGTCGCCCGGTTCCGGCCGCAGCGGGCCGACGGCGGCTCGTACCCGTATCACTACGTCATCGACCAGCTCGGCGCCGAGGTCGTCGCGGCCAGCCGGGACGAACGTCCACCGCGGCGGGACCACGCCCGGGTGGAGCGGCGGCGCTGGACCTCCACCCGCAGCCTCTCCCACCGCCTCGGGGTGAACGGGTTCTTCACCGACCTGGCCGGGCACGCCCGTGCTCATCCGGGCACTGGCTTAGTGGAGTGGTTGCCGGAGGTGGTGTGCCAGCGCGCCGGGACGTTCACCAGCCGCCGGGATCCGGGGCTGGTGCGGGCGTATCAGCCGCGGGTCCGCCCGGACGGCTACGGCCGGTGGGTCGACAACGGTGTCGGGGTGCCGTTCTTCGTCGAGTACGACACCGGCGCCGAGCAGCTGTCGATCCTTGCCGGCAAGGTGGACGTCTACCAGGAGTGGTTCGCCACGCTCGGACGGGCGTGGCCGGTGCTGTTCTGGCTTCACTCGGCCGCCCGGGAACGCAACCTGCGCCGCGTCCTTGGTGAAGTGCCGCTGGCGGTGCCGGTCGCCACCGGGGCCCGCGACCACGCCGCGACGGCGGGCCTTGGCCCGGCAGAGGCGGTGTGGGCAGTGGCCGGCGGGGAAGGGCAGCGGCTACGGCTGGCGGATCTGGCCCGGTATGCCGTTGACGTCTCCAGCCGGGCGGGTGAGGCCGCGTGACCGGTGACGGCACGACGGCGGCGGACAGTACCTCCGCTGAGGATCGAACAGCAACGGCCGGCGTCTGTCACGGATCTGTCGTGAGCAGTTCGGCCGGTGCTGACAGATCCGTGAGAGCACCGAACGTCCGCTCCCACCGCGGCCGGACCGCGTCCCCGTCCGGCGTCCGCGACGGGCGGTCCGCAGCCGGCGTCCGGCGCCCGTCCCGACGGTTGTCCGACGCCGGGCCGGTCCACTATCCGGTCCCGGCTCCCGCGACTGGCGGACGGACCGGAACCCAGGTCCGGGTCGAGGAGGTGATGAGCCACGACAGCACCTGTCCCTGACTCAGACGGCGGTCCGCGCGATAGCCGCGTCGAAGGCGTCGTCCAGGTCGTCATCATGCTGGCCATCGGCGGCGCAGCCGGGGCGGCCAGCTTCACCCACGTACACAACGTGGCCGCCGCGCACGGCCAACCCGGCTGGCTGGCCTGGGCCGACGCGATCGTCCTAGAGCTGATGTCCATCGCCTCCGGCCTGGAACTACGACGCCGTAAACGCGCCCACACCTCCACCGTCTTCCCCGCCACCGTGCTGGCGTGCGCGGTCACCCTGTCCCTGGCGGCGCAGGTCGTCGAGGCCGAACCCTCGATCATCGGCTGGGTCGCCGCCGCCGTACCCGCGCTCGGATTCCTCGTCATGGTCAAGATCGCCCTCGGTCGGACCAGCACCGCCACGCCCGCCCCTGCGGTGGCGGTATTGGATTACCAGCTGGATGCGGCCGGGCGGACCGTTGCGGACAGCGGACCGGACGAGGCCACCCGGTCCGTTGTCACGGCGGGGGAGCGGTCCCGGACCCGGACCGTCCGCTCACCGGATGCTCGTCGCCGACATGGCGGACGGGACCGGCAGCGAGCGGACCGGGGACGGTCCGCGCAGCTGTCCGGCGACGTTGGCGAGCTGCTGCCGGCGGCGCGCAAGGTGCGGGACCGGCTCGCCGCGGACGGGCAGGCGCTGACCCGGGCAGCGCTCGCCGAGGCGCTGCGCGCAGCCGGTCACACCGTGTCCAACACCCGAGTATCCGAACTCCTCAAGACCCTCAAGGTCGAGTCGTCGGCACCACCCGAGCTGATCGTGAGCCCGGCCGTGCCGACCAACCAGATGCCACCGCCTCTGTCATCGAAGCGGGGCAGCGGCGGCGGAGCAGCCACCCCTGCGCCGGTCGACCCCGCCGGGGCTACCCCCGCTCCTACCGCACAGCCACCCATCTCATAACCAGGAGAACCCTCATCATGAACAGCCCAACGAATCACGCTGACCAGACCACCCGCACTACGACCGACAGCACCACCACCGCGCCCGCCGTCGGGGAGGTGTGGACGATCGAGCGCATCCGTGCCCTCGGCGTCACTACCACCCTCGCCACCACCGCCTCGGTGCTCGGGATCAGCCGATCCCAGGCGTACCGGCTCGCCGCCACCGACCAGTTCCCTCTACCGCTGATCCGGGCCGGCAGCCGCATCATCGTCCCGGTTGCCGCCCTCCTCCAGCTCCTCGAACTCGGCCCCGCCGCGACCGGCGGCGGGCGACTTGAAGCCGACGCGAAGGTGAGCGTGGATGCGATGACCCCGCCACCAGCGGATTCCACCCGATACCGCTGGCGGCACCATCCGGAGCCTCCAGGAGACGATGAGTGAAGGGATCCACCTTCAAACGCTGCGGCTGCCGCGACACCACCACGGGCCGGCGACTGGGACGCTCCTGTCCCCAGCTTCGCCGGCCCGCCGGCGGCTGGTCCCGCACCCACGGCCACTGGCACTGGCAGATCGAAGTACCCGCCCGCGCCGACGGCACCCGCCGCCCACTGCGCCACGGCCCCTACGCCACCCAGGCCGACGCCGACGCCGTCCTGGACCGTATCCGGGCCGCGCTCGCCGTCCCCGACCCCACCGACCCGCACACCACCGTCAAGACCGGCGACCTGATCGAAACCGCCGTCAAGACCGGCGCACCCGTTCCCACCCCGGACCAGGTCCGCCGGGCGCTGCACCTGGACATCACCCCTACCGAGCTGCCCACGATGGCGGCGTACCTGACCGACTGGCTCGCCGGGCGCAAGAACATCAAGACCGGCACCCTGCGCTCCTACGAAGGGCACATACGCCTGTACCTCATCCCGCACCTCGGCCACCTGCGCATCGACCGGCTCCGCCCCGGCCACATCGACTCCATGTACGACGCCATCGCCAAACGCAACACCGCCATCGCCACCCTGCGCGCCAGCCGCGACCCCGCCAAGCGCGACCAGGTCAAGAACCAGCGGATCGTCGGCCCCAGAACCCTGCACGTCATCCACGCCACCCTGCGCAAAGCTCTCAATGACGCCATGCGCCGGCACCGCTACATCGACACCAACCCCGCCCTCATGGTCGAACTACCCACAGCCCGGCCACCCAGGCCCACCATCTGGACCGACCAACGCATCCGTACCTGGCGCGACACCGGCAAGACCCCCAGCCCTGTCATGATCTGGACCCCCGAACACACCGGCAGATTCCTCGACCACACCCACGACGCCAACGACCGCCTCTACGCCCTCTACCACCTCATCACCTTCACCGGCCTGCGCCGAGGCGAAGCCTGCGGCCTGCACTGGGACGACCTCGACCTCGACGCCGCCACCCTCACCGTCCGCTGGCAACTCGTCCAACACGGCTGGGCCACCGCCATCGACACACCGAAAACCACCGACAGCGAGGCTGCGGTCGCCCTCGACACCGAGACCGTCGCAGTGCTGCGCGCCCACCGCACCCGGCAACACCGCGAACGCCTCGCCGCCGGTGCAGCCTGGACCACCACCGGGCTCGTGTTCACCACACCCACCGGCGGTCGGCTCCACCCTGCCGACGTAACCGACCACTTCCACCACCTCGCCACGCAAGCCGGGCTACCACCCATCCGGCTTCATGACCTCCGCCACGGCGCCGCGACCATGGGCCTCGCCGCTGGCGTCCAGATGAGGGTCATCTCCAACCGGCTCCGCCACTCCAGCCCACACTTCACCGCCAAGTTCTACGGCGATGTCCTTCCGGAGCTGTCTTACGCTGCTGCAGAGGCCACGGCGGCTGTGGTAACCCGACGCCGAGGTGCCGGGACGCATTCGGCATAGACCTACGTCTGCGCTGGCCCTGCTCGAGGAAATCCTGCAGGGAGCGATCCAAGCTCAGCACGCAACGCCTGCTCGTCCGCCGGCTACCGCGCCACGGCCACGGCTACGGCGTGCTCGCGTCCAAGCGCCCCGCCTTCAGCGTGGTACCCCTCGTGGCACTCCACCCATGAAGCCAGTGTGCATGGTCGGGGTGGGATGAGTGCTCGACGGCACGGCTTGATCCGGCCATACCCTACTAGATCAGGTGTAGACCGGCCTCCGGTCCCCCGATAGGGTAGGCGTCCCCGATGCGCTTCCCGCTGGCTGTCGACTGGAGGTTTCACCTTGGCTGAGCCCTGGCTGTCCGCCGACGACATCGCTGCCCACCTCGGCGTCACGAAAGACACGGTCTACGCGTGGATAGCCGAGAAGGGCATGCCAGCCCATAAGCTCGGCCGACTTTGGAAGTTCCAAGCTAGCGACGTCGATGAGTGGGTGCGCAGCGGTGGCGCCGCCTCGTCAGGTGCCGATGCGCGACCGGACTGACCCCTTGGCGCGACCGGTCGACCCGCGGAAGTGTCGGTGGGTTGCCATATCCTGAACGGCTTGCCTGGAACTGGAAGGAGGCACCCGGTGGGTGAGACGGTTACTACTATGCGCTACAAGCTCTCCTTCACTAGCGGTGCTCTCCTCATGCGAGAAGCGGTGATCGCCGCACCGCTTTACCTGCGTGAACGTGACTGGTCAAAGGTACGTGTGCTGATTGAGGGCGACAACCTCCTGCAAGCCCGCACGGTTGCGTCGGGGCAGCGCTTGGCGCGCGAGGTTGTGCAGCGGCTTGCCGTACTCGCCGATCACGAGATTGAGCTGCTCATCGAGGCGTCGGCCAACGAACGTGGGTACCTGCTGTGGGCGGCTGCTTGCCGTCGCTACGACCTGGTCGGCGAGTTCGCCGAGGAGGTCGTGCGCGAGCGGTTCCTCCTGCTGAGCTCGACGCTCACGTACGAGGATTTCGACAGCTTTGTCCGGGCTAAGGCGCTGTGGCACGAGGAGCTGGCCCAGATCAAGGACTCGACGCTGCAGAAGCTGAGGTCAAACGTGTTCAAGATGCTGCAGGAGGCCGAGTTGCTGTCGGACGCGCGCTTCATCATGCCTGCCGTGTTGTCCGAGCGAGTTGCCGCCCCGCTCAGCGCTCGCACACCGAGTGATTTGCGGTTCTTCCCGACCCAGCAGACCGAAGGTCTGGGGGGCGCGCTGTGATCCCGAAGACTCTCCCTGAGCAGGAGGAGCACCTGTTCGCGGTGCTCCGCAGCCGACGTTTCCTGCAGATGGAGGGCCTGAGCAACGAGGTTCCGTTCTTCATCTACCCGTATCCGCCTGAGGATGCGCTCGCCGTAGCGGCGGCAAAGAAGCGGATCAAAAACAGGCTGTCCAACGCTGGCGTTGCCGTCTTCGAGATCAACCTCTATGACCTGTCGGTCGAGCTGCTCAAGGAGCGGGGTGTCTGGGGCCGGGTCCTGGCCATCGAGCCGGATCAGGATAAGGCCGAATTTCGCGAGATGCTCCAGAATATGCTCGACCCGCAGGTGCATATCGCCCCGGCGATCCGCGACCGGCTCTCGCAGGTGGACTTCGACATCTTCTTCCTCACCGGGATCGGTGAGGTCTTCCCATTCATCCGTTCGCACAACGTGCTGAACAACCTGCAGTCGGTGGTCAAGGGCAAGCCGATGCTCACGTTCTTTCCGGGCCGTTACGAGCAGTCCGACACGTTGGGCTCATCGCTCGTGTTGTTCGGTCGGCTCAAGGATGACCAGTACTACCGAGCCAAGAACATCCTGGAACAGGAGGCGTGAGCTCGATGCAGCTCAGCGAGATCTTCGCGAAGGACATCCAGCGCTCGATCGAAGGCGTCATCAAGGCCGATGACGTTGCGCACCTGAGCACCGAGGTCGACGAATACGTCTTAACCAACGAGGCTGCGAAGAGCCTGGAGATCCTCCTCGAGGAGTACACCTCCTACACCAACGCCAACGGCGTGTGGATCTCCGGCTTCTTCGGCTCCGGTAAGTCACACATGCTCAAGATGCTCGCCCACCTGCTAGGGGACGTCGAAGGCCAGGACTACCCGCGCCAGAACGTTTCCGACAGCTTCCGGGCCAAGACGCCGGACGCCTTCCTGCCCGGCTTACTCAACAAGGCCGATCGCATCCCGGCCAGGAGCCTGCTGTTCAATATCGACCAGAAGGCCACCCTGATCAGCAAGGACCAGACCGACGCCCTGCTGAAGGTGTTCGTCAAGGTCTTCGACGAGAGCCGCGGCTACTACGGCAACCAGGGACACGTCGCCCGCTTTGAGCGCGACCTGGACAACCGTCGACAGTACGAGGCGTTCAAGGAGGCGTTCGAGCGGATAGCAGGCATCCCCTGGACGCAGGGCCGCGAGCAGAGCGCGTTGGAAGGTCCGAGCATCGACCGGGCCTTCGCCGAGGTGAACGGTGCGACGGCCGACGGCATCATCAAGCAGTACAGCGCCTCATACTCGGTCTCGATCGAGGACTTCGCCGAGGAGGTCAAGGCCTGGCTCGACAAGCAGGGCGCCCCGAACTTCCGCCTCAACTTCTTCGTCGACGAGGTCGGCCAGTTCATCAGCTCGGACACCAAGCTGATGCTCAACCTGCAGACCATCGCGGAGTCGCTCAACACTAAGTGCGCCGGCCGCTCGTGGGTGTTCGTGACCTCTCAGGAGGACATGGAGAAGGTCATCGGCGACCGCACCAGGCAGCAGGGCAACGACTTCTCTAAGATCCAAGCCCGGTTCAAGACCCGCTTGAAGCTCACCAGCGCCGACGTTGAGGAAGTCATCCGCAAGCGCCTGCTGGAGAAGAACGACGCGGGTGTGGCTGCGCTAAGCAAGATCTATGCAGACCAGCACGCCAACTTCAAGACGCTCTTTGACTTCGTTGACGGGGCCAAGACCTACCGCAACTACACCGACGAGGCGCACTTCGTCGGGACCTACCCATTCGTCAGCTACCAGTTCCCGCTGTTCCAGGCCGCGATCGAGGGCATCTCAGACCACAACGTCTTCGAGGGGCGCAACAGCTCGGTCGGTGAGCGGTCCATGCTCGGCGTCGTCCAGCAGGTCGCCAAGGACATCGGCAACGTCGACGTCGGCCAGCTCGCGACCTTCGACAGCATGTTCGCCGGCATCCGCGCGTCGCTGAAGTCCGCCGCCCAGCGTTCGATCGACGTCGCCGAGCGCAACCTCGACAACCAGCTGGCCGTTCGGCTCTTGAAGGCGCTCTTCCTCGTCAAGTACGTCGAGAGCTTTCAGGCGACCCCGCGCAACCTCACGGTGTTGGTGTACGACCGCTTCGGCCTCGACCTCCCCGCCCTGTCGGACCAGGTGAAGGAAGCGCTGACCCTGCTGGAGTCGCAGACCTACATCCGGCGCAACGCCAACGCGTACGAGTACCTGACCAACGAAGAGCAGGTCATCGAGGAAGAGATCAAGAACGTCGACATCGACGCCTCCGAGGTCAGCACCCGACTGTTCAAGATCCTCTCTGGCGATGTCATCAAGACCAACAAGATCCGCTATGCCAAGAACGGGCAGGACTTCCCCTTCGGGTTCAAGCTCGACGACCAGGCTCATGGCACCCAGCGGGAGCTGGCGGTCCACTTCATCTCGCCGGAGTACCCGTACTCCCCGGAAGAGATCCGCATGCACAGCGCGGGCAAGGATGAGCTGCGCGTCATCCTCGATCCGGACGCCCGGGTGCTGTCGGACCTGCGGCTGCTGATCAAGACCGAGAAGTACATCAAGCGCAAGCAGGGCACCTCGATCTCCGCGATCGAAGACCAGATTCTGCGCTCCAAGGGTGCGCAGAACATCGACCGGGAGAAGGAACTCATCCAGCGGGTGCGCGGTTCGGTCGGCAAGGCCACCCTGGTCATCAACGCCGCGGACATCACTTCAAGCTCCCAGGACGCGCTCACCCGGGTGGCAGATGGCTTTCAGGACCTTATCAGCCGCACCTTCACTCAACTGAAGCTGCTCGGCGGTGTCACCTTCAGCGAGCAGCAGGTCGCCTCGGCCGCGAACCCCGACAGCGGCCTGTTCGAAGCCGGCACTTTGACCAGGCTTCCTGCAGAGGAGGTGCTGTCTTTCGTCCTTCGCAAGGAGGCGCTCGGCGAGCAGGTCACGGTCAAGACCGTCGTCGACAGCTTTACGGCCAAGCCCTACGGCTGGGACCTGGCCTCGATTGAGGTTCTGATCGCGTACCTGATCGGCACGTCCAAGGTCACGCTGACTGTCGATGGCAACGTCCTCAAGCGGTCTGAGGTCGCCACGACGCTGCGCAACACCCAGAAGCACGGCTACGCCGTGGTGTCGCCTCAGATGTCCTTCGACGAGCGCAAGGTGTCCGCCTTCCGCAAGTTCTGCACCGACTTCTTCGACGAAGCCAACGCACCCAAGGATCCGCTGGAGCTGGCCCGGCACGGCGCCGACAAGCTAAGGGGCAAGCGCGACGAGCTCAAGGCGACCATGGCGGGTTCTAAGTACCCGTTCGTGAGCCAGCTTGCCGCCCCGATCGAGCTGCTCGACCAAGTGGTCGGCAAGCCCGACGACTGGTACCTGACCGACTTCAACCTTGGCGACGACCTGCTCGACGCCAAGGAGAGCATTATCGACCCGATCCAGGCGTTTCTCAGTGGCGGCCAGAAGGTCATCTACGACGAGGCCGCAGACCTGCTGAGCACTCACAGCAGCAACCTCGGCTACCTGCCGTCCGGCAGCGACGTCACAATCCGTACGGGGCTGGACGACCCGAATGCCTTCCGCGGCAACAAGATGGCCCAGCTCAAGCAGGCCACCGACCAGCTGCGCGCCCAGGTTGACGAAGTCGTCGCCAGCAACCGCACCGAAGTTGTCGAGGCGATCGAGGGACGTAGGGCCGAGATCGAAGGAAGCGCCTTCTACGCCAAGGCGATACCGGACGCCCAGGGGAGCGTGCTGCGCCGGGTCGACCAGACGATCTCCCGCGTCCGCTCCCTGAACCAGGTCGCTCTCATCCGCGAGACCGGGTCGAGTTTCGAGCAGACCGTCTACCCGAGTTTGCTCGACCAGCTGGCCGCTTCCCAGCAGGGAGACGCCGACGGTGATGGCGGCACGCCACCCCCGCCGAAGCAGACGGTGTCGGTCAAAACCATCTCAGCCGCCGGCGTTTCCGGGGTGCTGGAGACGGAGGAAGACGTCGACTGCTACCTCGGTGCCCTGCGCATGGCACTTGTTCAGACCCTGAACGACGGAAAGCGAATCTCTCTCTGATGGAAACCGCACCGCTTAAGTCGTTCGCCACCTGGGCACGTACGGCGCTCATCCGTGAGGTGACCGCCCGCATCGCCGTTGTGCTGGCCCCTGCCTCGCCGAAGCGGGTGGAGCGGCCCAAGGTCGTCGAAGCCCTGGAAAAGGCAGTCAGCGCAGCCGGTGGCGGCGACAAGGGCAAGGCAGCTGTCGCCGACCGGGTCGCCTACACCTGGTTCAACCGCATCATCGCCCTGAGATTCATGGACGCCAACGGCTACACCGGCACCGGCGTCGTCTCCCCACAGGCCGGGGTCGAAAGCGGTCAGCCAGAGATCCTCGCTGAGGCTAAGCGCGGCAACATCGACGCGACGGTCGTCGGCATCAAGACTCGCGAGACCGTCACGGGTCTGCTCAACGGCACCCGTCGCAGCGAAGACCCTCAGGGCGAGGCCTACGCCCTGCTGCTCGCGGACTATTGCCGTTACTGGAACCGGGCCATGCCGTTCATGTTCGAGCGGGAGGGTGATTTCATCGAGCTGCTCATCCCCGCCAACCTGCTGGCGGACGACTCGGTACTCAACCGGGCTGTCAAGGTCCTGACAGCCGACGTTTGCCAGGACGTTGAGGTCATCGGCTGGCTATATCAGTTCTACATCTCCGAGCGGAAGGAAGAGGTTTTCGCCGGCTTCAAGAGGAACAAGAAGGCCGGCGCCGACGAGATCCCGGCGGCCACCCAGCTCTTCACTCCGCATTGGATTGTTCGATACCTGGTCGAAAACTCTCTGGGCCGCTTTTGGATGCTCAATCATCCGTCGTCTCGCTTGGTCGACCAAATGGAGTACTATATCGCCCCGATCGACGATGGTACCGCCTTCCTTGAGATCAGCAGTCCAGAGGAGCTCAAGGTCATCGACCCCGCGTGCGGGTCGGGCCACATGCTCACATACGCCTTCGACCTCCTGTACGCAATTTATGAGGAGGAGGGCTATGCCCCGGCGGAGATTCCTGGCCTCATCCTGACCAACAATCTGTACGGCATTGAGATCGATCCGCGCGCCGGAGCACTCGCGGCCTTCGCATTGACCATGAAGGCCCGCGCCCGGCAGCGCACGTTTTTCAACAAGCAGGTTGAGCCGAACGTGTGCACGCTGGAGCCGATTTCATTTACGCCTGCGGAGCTCGATAATCTTGCTTCGCCTGGCGGTGATGGCGCAGCGGAGGCGTCGTTCTGGAATCAATTCGAGCGGGCCGATCTCCTGGGCGCGCTGATTAGCCCAAGTGCGAATCTCTTAGATGTCTTGTCAAGGCACATCAATTCGCGTCCGTCGAAGGGCGGGGATCTGCTCGCTGCTGACCTCGATGAGCGTGCGCGTCGAGTGCTCCAGTATGCCGAGTTCCTGGGTGGCCGATACCAGGTAGCCGTCGCCAATCCCCCATATATGGATGCACGGAATATGAGCGGGGCGCTGTACGAATATTTGGTTGAGCATTTCCCTGACGGCTACACGGGGGTTGACCTTGCCTTCGTCCTTCGTTCACAGGCGCTCGTGCAACCGGGGGGCTATCTAGGGCTGCTGAATATGGACAGTTGGCTGGGCAATGTGGAGTGCGCTGCATTTCGCGATGTGGTGCGCGAGAGTTTGGCACCCCGAGTCGTTCTACACCTGGGTCCGCGCGCCTTTCCGGAAATTGGCGGAGAAGTTGTCCAGGTATCGGCTACGCTGTTCCAGCGGGCTGCACCAGCCTATAGCAGCACTACGTTCATCTCTGCTACAGGCGGGGCGAACGCAGAGGCCAAGATCGATCAATTCCATGACCCCCGGCGTCGCTTTACGCATCCGCTCGACTGGTTTGATGTTTTTCCGGGCAGGGTGTTTGCAGCCTATTCCGCTTCCGAGGAGGCCCACAAGACGTTCGCAACTGCTCCCCCAATGAGCTCGATTGCAGAAGTTCGCACCGGTTTGCAGACTGGGGATAACGGTCGCTTCTTGCGTCAGTGGTACGAGGTCTCATATGGCAGGGTCCGCACAAGCGAGGCGCCGGATGCTAGGTGGGTCCCGTACGTCAAGTCGAGTTCGCCGACTCGATGGTTTGCTCGCGAACACCTGGTTGTTGATTGGGGTAACGACGGGGCTGAGATCCGGAGTCACCAGAGTTCCGTCGTGCGTAACTCTTCCTACTACTTTCGGCCAGGACTGTCGTACGGCGGACTAGCAGGGAACCTCAAGGCGAGGCTCGTCTCGGCCGGGGCGATCTTCGACCAAAAAAACTCGATGGTCTTTCCCCTTGGACAGGCCACCACAAGTCAACTTCTCGCACTGATGAACAGCCCCGCTCTCGAAACCCTTGCACGGCTCGTATCATCCAAAGGATTCGGAGTTGGCACGCTCGCCCAGCTTCCAATTCCTGCTGACGCGTTGGGCGCGCCGCGTGTTGAGGAGATCTCCAATCATGCCGTACACCTCGCGACCGTGATGTTCGATCGGTCCGAGACCTCCCGCGGGTTCGCCGGTCTGAGGTCGATCTTCCTCGACCAGGATGTCTCGTCGGGGCTGCGGCCCGCCATCGAGTCAGTGTGGAAGAAGGAGGTCGAGATTCGCACAAAACTACTTGATCTAGAGCATGAGAATGCCGCCTTCTTCGAGGAAGCCCTGCTGGCGACCGGCGCGGACGATTCTCGTGCGGAGGAACCGCAAGCACCTACCTCGGAATCCGAGATAGTCCGGGACATTGCTTCGTACGCCGTCGGTTGCATGTTCGGTCGGTATAGCCTCGACAAGCCGGGATTGGTTCTCGCTGACCAGGGCGCGACGATGAATCACTTTGTTGCAAAGGTTTCCGAACCCACGTTCAGCCCCGATGCGGACAACGTCATACCTATCGTGGACGGCGACTGGTTCGAGGACGACATCGTCGCGCGCTTCCGCAAGTTCCTCCGCGCCGCCTTCGGTGAGCAGCACTTCGAGGACAACCTCCGCTTCGTGACAGAGTCCCTCGGGGTGAAGGAAATCCGTGACTACTTCGTGAAGTCCTTCTACAAGGACCACGTTCAGCGGTACAAGAAACGTCCGATCTACTGGCTATTCTCCAGCCCCAAGGGGTCGTTCAACGCGCTCATCTACATGCACCGCTATACGCCCTCCACGGTCTCGACAGTGCTTAATGAATACCTGCGCGAGTTCAGCGCCAAGGTGACGTCCAGCTTGCAGCAGCAGGAGCGTCTCGCCGCCGACGACGGGACGCCGCGTCAGCAGGCGGCCGCTCAGAGGGAGGCCGACCGGCTCCGCAAGGTGCTGCTGGAGCTCGAGGGGTATGAGCACGACGTTCTGTACCCGCTGGCGTCTCGGCAGCTCTCGATCGACCTGGACGACGGTGTGAAGGTGAACTACCCGAAGTTCGGCACCGCTCTAAAGAAGATCCCCGGCCTTGAGGCAAGCGATGAGTGACGGTGCCACGGTCCGCTCACACTTGGAGCGGTGGTTCAAGAGCCGCCGGGTCGTCTTCTGGCACGACCCGGACGGCCAGTACGCAGCGGATCTGGACGGTCTCCAGCTGCCGGGGGTCCAGACGATCCGGGTTGCCAACAATGAGTACGGCATCAAGAACCGACTCCTGCACGACGAGCCCACGAGCAAGTTCCTCGTGTACCGCTCCGGTCAGGTGCCGACGGGTATCGGGAACTGGCTGCTTGATCTAGAGCTTGCCTATAAAGTCTTCACGGCCGACCGCACCGCCCTCATCGCGCAGGACCTCGGCCTCAGTTGCAAGGGCATCGACGAGGTCGTTCAGACCCACGAAAAGTTCTTCAAGGCGACCAAACGCGTCCAGAGCCTCAAGGCTCGGCTGCGCGCGGAGGACGATTCCACCGACTTGCGCGCCAAGATGACTGCAGTGCTACTTGGTCTCAAGGACTCCCACAGCCTGCTGGAGATCACCCGCACGCTGCTCACGGAGAACGCTCAAGGGCTCCATGCGAAGTACGACGCGCTCGTCGACTACGGCCTCGACGACTTCTACTGGCGCGGTGCGGCCAGCATCTACGGTTACGAGTCGCCGTCGCCAAGTATCGACGATCTGGTGCTGTGGATCTTCCGCAAAGCCATTGAGGGCTTCAAGTCCGACCGGCCAGGTGGCCTGCAGAACATCCAGCTCGACTTCGCGAGCCTGCGCAACGACCGGCGCAGCCAGGAGGCGCTCGCCACGCTGGCCAAGCGGGCGGCACGTAACCTCGACTATGCCTCGCTGATCGAGGACACGAGCTTCGGTGATCTGGTGGCGGTCGACCTGTTCGAGGAGTCCGACCAGAAGATCATCAGCGACCTGGCGCGTGCGGTCGCCGAGCAGACCGTCACCCCGCGCGAGGTCGCCGAAGTGGTGCGCGCGCGGCAGAGCAGCGTGTGGATCGACGGCTACCGGCAGCTCTACACGGCCGTCGCCAGTGCCTCCGAACTGCTGGGCGAACTCGCCTTGCTGGACCTTGGGATACAGTCGTTCGACGACGGGCTGGAGCGCTACCGCCGCAAGTGGTTCCGCATCGACCAACTCTACCGCCAGTTCGTTTACGCGGCGCGCACGGCCGAATACCCGAAGCCACTGGAGGCATTGCGCGAGCAGGTCGAGAAACGCTACACCAACAAGTTCGTCTACGGGCTGGGCAATGCCTGGCAGCAGCAGGTCGACCAGGTCGACAGGTGGCGCTCGACCGCACTTCGCTCGCAAACATCATTCTACGCCGGCTACGTGGAGCCGCTCGTGCGGGACGGCGACAAGAAAGCCGTCGTCATTATCTCGGACGCGTTGCGGTACGAGGTGGCCGATGAACTCGGCTCACGCATCCGGCAGGAAAACCGCTTCGACGCGACACTCGATGCAGTCCTCGGAGTGCTGCCGAGCTATACCCAGCTCGGGATGGCGGCGCTTCTGCCGCACTCGACGCTCAAGCACTCTGCCGATGGCAAGACCGTGCTCGCGAACGGCCAGCCGACGAACGGCACCGCCTTCCGCGGAAAGATCCTTGAGCGCGTCGGCGGCGCAGCTATCCAGGCCGAGGACTTCAAGGCCCTGAACGCCGACGAGCGGCGCGAGCTTTACAAGGCCAACCGAGTCCTGTACGTCTACCACAACCGAATCGACGCCACCGGCGACAAGCCCGGCACTGAACGGCAGGTGTTCGAGGCCGTCGAGGACACGCTGCGTGACATCGTCGACCTCGTGAAGAAGCTGGCCAGCGCCAACGCCACAAACATCTTCATCACGGCTGACCACGGCTTCCTGTTCCAGGACGAGGCCCTAGGCGACATATTTTTCCTGTCCACCCAGCCGCAGGGCGACGACATCAAAGTCGTCAACCGACGGTACGTGCTGGGGCGCGGCCTCAAGGTTGACAACGCCTTCGCGACCTTCGATGCCGCCCAGCTCGGGCTCCAGAGCGACCTCGAGGTGCAGATCCCCAAGTCGATCCACCGACTCCGCCTCGCCGGCGGGGGATCACGGTTCGTCCACGGAGGGGCGACGCTCCAGGAGATCGTCGTCCCCGTGCTGGCCGTCAACAAGAAGCGCAAGAGCGACACCAGACTGGTCAACGTAGAGGTATGGCCCGAGTCCGACAAGATCACCACCGGGCAGGTCGTCGTCCGACTGTTCCAGTCCGAGCCAGTCACCGACAAGGTCCAGCCACGCACGCTCCGGGCCGGGCTCTACGTCGGCGAGAACCTGATCTCGAATCTCGCCCACCTAACCTTCGACCAGATCTCGGCCGACAAGCGAGACCGGTACCAGAGCGCACAGATGCTGCTCAGCCAGGACGCCAACGACTACAACAACCGTGCCGTCGAGTTCCGCCTAGAGGAGCGCATCCCCAACACCAACCGGTGGCGCGTCTACGCGAAGGCAATCTACACGCTGAAGCGTTCGTTCGCATCGGACTTCGACTTCTGAGGGGAAGGAGGCTCGGATGAGCGAGACCGAGAACGAGGCGCCCGACGCCGACGCACCGCAGCAGAGCGACCTCGACTTCAAGATCAACCTTCTGTTCCCCGGCGTGGTCGTCCGCAAGGACCTAGTCAAGGCCGTCAAGGGCAACGCCATCGTGCCGTCATACGTGCTTGAGTACCTGCTCGGTCAGTACGCGGCCTCCGACGACGAGGCCACCATCCAGGCGGGTATCGACACGGTGCGCAAGATCCTCGCCGAGCACTACGTGCACCGGAACCAGTCCGAGCTGGTGAAATCTACGATCCGCGAACGAGGGCGGCACCGCATCATCGACAAGGTGACCGCCACCCTCAACGAAAAAGCCGACGTGTACGAGGCCGAGTTCGCCAACCTCGGCATCAAGGGCGTGCTCGTCGAACCCGCGACGATCAAGGCCCATCCGAAGCTGCTCGTCGGCGGCGTCTGGTGCATCTGCGACATCGAGTACTTCCACAGCGACGACGCGCGGGTCGTGCCCTGGATTCTCGGCTCGATCAAACCCATCCAGTTGTCGAACTTCGACTTCGAGGGCTACCTGGCCGCCCGACGGGAGTTCACCACCGACGAGTGGATCGACCTGCTAGTGCAGTCCATCGGGTTCAACCCCGAGCTGTTCGGCCGGCGAGCCAAGCTCATCCAGCTCGTGCGGCTCATCCCATTCGTCGAGCGCAACTACAACCTCGTGGAACTCGGCCCCAAAGGCACCGGCAAGTCGCACATCTTTTCGGAGTTCTCGCCGCACGGCATGCTCATCTCCGGCGGCGAGGTAACCGTGCCGAAGCTGTTCGTCAACAACGCCAACGGGCGCATCGGCCTGGTCGGCTACTGGGATGTCGTCGCCTTCGACGAGTTCGCAGGAAAGAAGAAGCGCGCGGACAGAGCGCTCGTCGACATCATGAAGAACTACATGGCGAACAAGACGTTCTCGCGCGGCGTCGAGACGCTCGGCGCCGAGGCCTCGATGGTGTTCGTTGGCAACACCTCGCACACCGTGCCGTACATGCTCAAACACTCCGACCTGTTCGACGAGCTGCCCGACAGCTACCACGACTCGGCCTACCTCGACCGGCTGCACCACTACATCCCCGGCTGGGAGGTCGACACCATCCGCGGGGAAATGTTCTCCAGCGGCTACGGGTTCGTCGTCGACTACATCGCCGAGGTGCTCAAGTCGATGCGCTCGGCGGACTACTCGGACCGCTACCAGCAGCACTTCACGCTCTCGTCGAACATTTCCACCCGCGACCGCGATGGCATCCACAAGACGTTCTCAGGGCTGATGAAGATCCTCTACCCTCATGAGGAGGCCACGCCCGAGGAGATTGAGGAGATCCTGCGGTTTGCGATTGAGGGCCGCAAGCGCGTCAAGGACCAGATCCTTCGCATCGATTCGACGATGGCCGACGTCAAGTTCGGCTACCTGGACACCGATGGAGCCTGGCACCCGGTCTCGACCCTCGAAGAGGACGAGTACCCAGCCTACTACCACCGCGAGCGCCGCGAGGGTGCCGAAACCACGGCCGATCGAGGCGAACCGACGCTAGGTGGTTCGGCACCGACCGTGGAGGCCGAAGCACCGCGCGAACCCGAGCCGGTCGCCGAGCCGCCGCTGTTCGAGGGGCACCGGGAGTTTCAGGAAAACCAGCGCGGCGTCTCATTCGACACGCTCATCATCCCGTACCTGCGCGGTGCGGGGCAGATCACGATCATCGACCCCTACATTCGCCAGTTCCATCAGGCCCGCAACCTCATGGAACTCATCGAGGCGATCGCCAGGACGAAGGACGCAGCCGACGAAGTCAACGTCAAGCTCATCACCGCGGAGAACATCGAGGGCGCGGACAAGCTGCGCAAGCAGCTTGAATTCCTGGTGAAGATCAAGCAGGGCGCGGCAGTCGGGGGCGTCAACTTTGATGTCGCGTTCGACAACACGATTCACGACCGCTCGATTGTCACGGACACCGGCTGGAGAATCCTCCTCGGCCGCGGCCTCGACATCTTCCAGTACGTCACCGGTGATGCGTTTGACCTCGCGACCAAGCTCCAAGAGTTCCGGCAAGTCAAGGCATTCGGGATAACCTACATCCGCGAGAGCGCATGACCGAGATCAAGGTACCTGTGGTGCGTTGGGGATGAGCGAGGTCTGCCCGCCACACCTCCCGCAGGGACTGCGTAGTTTTCCGTGTTTGGCCTGGGTGTGGTCCGTTGGACAGGACGTAGCTCCTGTCCGGGAAGGACCACGTCATGGCAGACAAGAAGAACGCTGCTCCGCTTCCGCAGCCGTCGGCGGCTGAGGTGGAGTTCGCGCAGCAGCTGGTTGAGCGGGCCAAGGCCGATGGAGTGTCGTTGGTCGGGCCGGGTGGGCTCCTCGCCGGGATCACCCGCACCGTGCTCGAATCGGCCCTCGACGCCGAGCTGGACGCCCACCTCGACGAGGCCGGTGTCGACGAGACGACTGGCCGGCGGGCCAACATCCGTAACGGTCACGGGGCGAAGACGGTGCAGACCGAGGTGGGGCCGGTGCGGATCCAGGTGCCCCGGGACCGGGCCGGGTCGTTCACCCCGAGGGTCGTCCCGAAGCACGCCCGTCGTCTGGACGGGTTCAACGAGGCGATCCTGTCGCTGTATGCGAAGGGCCTGACGACCGGGGAGATCTCCGCGTACCTGGCGGACGTGTACGACGCGGACGTGTCCCGGGAGTTGATCAGCCGGGTCACCGACAGCGTCCTGGCCGACATGGAAGCGTGGCGGCAACGGCCTCTCGACCGGATCTATCCGGTGGTGTTCATCGACGCCCTGGTGATGAAGATCCGGCAGGGGCAGGTCGCGAACCGGCCCGTCTACGTCGTGGTCGGCATCAGCCTCGACGGGGAACGCGACGTGCTCGGTATGTGGGCCGGCACCGGCGGTGAAGGCGCCAAACAGTGGGCCGGCTACCTCACCGAACTCCGTAACCGGGGTGTCGAGGACGTGTTCATGGTCTGCTCCGACGGCCTCAAGGGCATGACCGACGCGATCGAACAGGTCTGGCCGCAGGCGGTGCACCAACAGTGCGTCGTCCACCTCGTCCGAGCCAGTCTGCGGTACACCAACCGCAAGGACTGGCAGAAGATCACCCCCGCGCTGCGGGAGATCTACACCGCCCCCACCGTCGCCGCCGCCGAGGTGCGTTTCGAGGCGTTCGCCGCCGAGTTCGGCGACCAGTACCCCGCCGTCATGCGGCTCTGGCGCACCTCGTGGCCGCAGTTCGTGCCCTTCTTGGACTACGACCACGAGGTCCGGAAAGTCCTCTACACCACCAACATCATCGAGTCCCTGAACGCCCGGTTCCGGCAGGCCGCCCGCCGACGCGGGCACTTCCCGACCGAGCAGGCCGCGATGAAGGTCCTCTACCTCGTCGTCCAGCAGAAACGCCGGGGCGGCGGGAGCATCACCGGCCGGGTCTACGGTTGGGCCAAGGCCCTCAACGCCCTGATCCTCGCCTACGACGACCGGATCACCATCTAACAATCTCGATCACACCACAGGCTCAAACACGGAAAACGCCACACTCCCTCACAGCCCGGAACAACCGCCAGCCCGGCGGTGGGCGTAAGGAGTCGAGTAGCAGCGAGCGGGAGTCAGGTGCGAGCACCGGCAGCCTCCAAAGAATCCGCTGCGCAGCCGTCGTGGATGTCCGTGAGGATCCGGCGGACCTGCGGCCAACGGAACACCTGTCAACGATCGCGGCGAACGACGACGCCCCGCCCGTGGTAATTCGCCCGTGCACCTGTCAGGTCACTTGCTCGTAGAGCACCCCGTGCTTGCTCCGCATGAGGGCTTCGATCGATGTGGCGAGGTTGGTGTCGTGCACCAGCAGGCCCAGTTCTATGTTGGTGTTCTCGGCGCTGTAGGAGAAGTTCGCGCTGGTTAGCAGCGTCATCGTGCGGTCGACGACGATGAACTTGGCGTGGCTGACCAGCGGATGGTGGCCTCCGGGCGGGGTCAGCGTCCGGAGTACGGTTGCCTTCGGCAGGTGGGCCGCGACGGCTGCCGGGGAGCCGGCGTGGGCGTCGAGGTACACCGTGACGCTCAGGCCGGGGCGCGCTGCGGCGTTCTTGAGGGCAGTCCACATGCCCGAGTGCGGCGTGAAGTTGAAGCTGGAGCAGACGATCGACATGCGCGCGTCGTCGATGATGCGCTGAGCTTCGCTGGTGAGACGGCCGGTCGTGGCTTCGACGCCGGGCATGGTCCAGACGGGGGATATGGCGGTCCGGACGGATCGTGCGCCGGCGATCGCCCGGAGTACGGCGACCGAGTCGTCCCGGTGCTCTGGACCGAGTTCGGCTGCGAGGAGTAGGCGCTTCGCCTCGCCGCGGCGGGCCGCGTGTACTTCTTTCAGCGCCTGGCCAGTGGTGCCGCCGCCTTGTAGGACGGTGGCGAGTCGTTGTGCCTCGTAGGCGGTCAGGAAGGCGCCGAGCGCCGTGTAGGGGTCAGTAGACATCGATGGCGCCGAAGAAGCCGGGGACCCGTTCGTCGTCGATGGTGGGCAGGGTGAGCAGGAATCTGCGGTCGAGAAATCGGTTGGCGCGTTCGCAGGAGGTTTCCGAGGCGAAGCTGCAGCAGTGGCAGGCCGCGCCATGCAGGAAGTCCTCGCCGTGCCGTGGGGTGCGTTGCCCGCAGACGGGGTCGGAGGAGCAGCGGGCTGCTCGGCGCAGTGCGTCGAGCAGGAGCCCGTGCAGTCGTTCCGGCTGGCTGAGCGCGACGAGGCCGCCGAGGGTTCCCTCGCTGTCGGAGGCCGTGGTGCAGATGAGCAGTCCAGCGGCGGCGGGCCGGTCGGGGGTGGCAGGCCAGGCGTAGAGGCGTTCGCTGAGGCTGGCAGCGCCGTAACCGCAGGACATCGCCATCTCGCGGATGAGGATGTGCGCCAGGCTGTGGATCAGCCAGTAGCGCGGGGCGGGGAAGCGGGTGTCGGGGTCGATCTGGGCGGCGGTAGCGGAGAAGCGCCGGGAGAAGTTGTGCCGATGGGCTTCACGGTGCGCCCGCCACAGCGCGGTGGGCAGGATCTGCGCTTCCCAGGCGGCGACGGCGGTCTCGTCCAGTTGCAGGAAGATGCCTTCGCCGCGGTCCTCGGTGGCCGGCACCCAGGTGGGTCGGCCGTCCCGGGTGAGCTTGACGAGCCGGCTCGCTAGGTCGTTGACCCGGTCCATCTCGTCGATCCGGGTGAAGCCGATCACCGCGTTGACCCTCTTCATCCGGTTCACGGCGATGACCCGGTGCACCTGCTTCGGGAGATCGGCGGCGGTGGGCATCTCGGTGACCATCAGCCCGCTGGAGTCCTGCTGCTGCGCGAACAGGCTCGGCTTCTGCAGGTAGTCCCACTCCGGCACAAGCAGCTCGACCGGGTCCCAATCGCGGAGCCTCTCCCGGCGCTCCTCCTCCGACGGGGGTGGGGCGAGCGCCTCGGCCGCCGCCGCGGTCAGCTGCTCGTCGGTGACTCCGGCAATGTCGCACTTGTTCGCGACGAGCAGCGAACGGAGCACCTTCGGCAGGGTGGCGTAGTCGGCCAGTTCCTCCGGGGTCAGGTACGTGCGTAGTTTCGTGGCGAGGGCGGTCTGCTTCTGCTCCTCGCTGCGTGGCATGACGATGATCGACTGGGTCGAGGCGAACCAGAGGTTGGAGGCGCCCATCATCATCAGCGAGGTGTCCAGCCCGCACTTGGGGTCGAAGGCGTTCAGGTGCGGGTGCCGGCCCCGGCAGGTCGGCAGTTTCCGCTTGCCGGCCTCGCCCTGAGCCTCGCCCATGCCGCGCCGCTGTTGGCAGCGTTCGCAGGTGATGACCGCGCCGGCTCCCTGACCGATGTTGCTGTCGCGCAGTTTCAGGTTCGGGTGTGGGGCGGCGGCGGGGCAGGTTCTGCCGCGGTGCACCCACAGCGCGTACGGGAACTCGTCGAGGTGTCCGTTGGCGCAGGCGAGCAGGTAACGGGCGGGCACCGCCGGGCTGCGCCTGGCCTTTCCCTTCGCGGGAGCCTTGACCTTTCCCTTTACCGCCCCCGCGAACGTACGGCCGGGACAAGTTGCGTGTTCGAAGGTCGCCAGGTCGGGCCGGAACGGGTGGGTGTTGGTGTAGCTGAACCGCGACAGCGGCCCGAGGTAGTCGCAGCCGGTGCAGCGCAGCCACTGCGGGAACACCCGGGCCGGAATGCCGAGGTCGGAACCCTCCTGTGACATCGCGCGGGCCTTCGGCTGCCACGGGAACGGCCGCAGTTGCTGCACGCGGGACCCGAGGTGAAGCTGGACCACCTTGAGTAGCCGTGGTTCCTCGATCGTCGGCACGGTGGGCCGCCGCCGCCAGATCGGCTCCCAGTCGTCGAGGCCAGCCGGCATGATCGAGAACTGCGGCAGGTCCATGATCGAGCCGACACCGTAGGTGTAGAGCAGCGACGACGGCCGGGCTGAGCCCACCTTGGCCCGGTTCTTGACGTTCGACTGCTCGCTGTCGGTGAGCGGGTCCAACGGCTGCGCCGACTCGAAGATCATCTCTGCCGCGTCGTCGTCCGTCACTCGTCGTCTCCTTCGGGTAGCTCCCAGGACGGCGCGTCGTCGGGTTCGATGACGAACAGCCGCTCGGGTATGGGGCTGACCAGCAGGTTGATCTCTGGCTGGACCTCCCGCATCGAGTGCGCGACGACGAACGGCGCGCGGTCCGGCTGACCCTGATGGGCCTTCGCGTTCTCCGGGCTGATCAGCAACGGCAGGTAGCTGTCGTTGTCACCGGTGCGCTCGTACACCAGGGTCTTGCTGAGCTTCCCGGCGTACCTTCCTCGCGCGTTCCACTGATCCAGCCGGTTAATCAAACGCTGGTATGCCTGCGCCATCACGTCGTCCAACTGGGCGGCTGTCCGGATTCGGGCGTAAAGCCGATCGACCAGGGCGGCGAGAGCGTCCTGTTCGTCACGGACCCGCCACGCAGCCCGCTCCGGCGACAGCCCATCGTCGCGGTGCGCCTGCAGCACCCGCGCCGCGCTGACCAGCACCCCGTCAATGCCCCGGTCCAGAGCCGTCGGTGAGAACGGGGTAACCGACAGCGCCTCCACCTGCGCGTAAAACGTCTCGTGGTAGTGGCGGAACTGCTCGTAGTGGGCCAAGTCGCGGGGCCGCGCCCAGTTCCCGAGCGCCACGACCAGCCCGGGCCGGCCGCAGTCCTCGCCCGGACGGCCGACGTCGCGGCCCACCCGCGAGGACGCCTGGATGTACTCGGCGGTGTTCTTCGGCTGCCCCACCACCAGCATCAGCCCGAGCCGCTGCACGTCGACCCCGACCTGCAGCATCGAGGTGGCCAGCACCACGTCGAACGGGTCGGCCTTCGGCCGCTCCATCCGCCCGCCGGCCTCCTGCTGTTCGAGCCGCTTCCGCATCGCTGCAGTCGTGGCGTAGTCGGGGTCGAACTCCAGGGCCAGATAGTCCAGGGTCCGTCCGATATCGACTGAAGCGATGCGGGAGGTCAGCTCGCCGGTGACCAGCCGCCCGTACGAGCCGAGCCGCCGTGGGAAACCCGAACCGGGGCGGGGCTGCCGGACCCGGTTCTGCACGTCGTCGGCCACATAGCGGGCCATACCGGCCAGTTCCCGGGTCGCGTTGAAGTAGCCCACCAACGTCATGTACGGATCGGCGGCGGACCCACTGCGGTCGAACAGCAACTGCCCCGCGAGCAGCAACACCTCGGCGACCCGGATCTCCGCGCTCGACAGCCGCACTCCCTGCGCACTCACCCCGATGTAGCGCCGGCCCGGGGTGGCCGGCCCGATCGGCAGCTCCTGCGAGAAGTACGTGTCCGCTACGTCCAACACCTGTGGCGGGAAGATCTGGACGCCGCGCCCGTAGAGCCCTCGCACCTGCTCGTCGGCGCGGCGTACGGTGGCCGTCGATGCCACGATCATTGGCCGGACCGGCTTGCCGTCTGCGGTCTCCCACGACGTGAGGGTCTCGACGGTCACCTCGAACAGCCCCACGGCGGTGCCCAGCGCTCCGGTGATCAGGTGCAGCTCGTCCTGGATGATCAGATCCGGGGGCCGGAGCCGTCCCACTCGGCGAACGGTCGCGGCGGGCAGTCCGGGCTCCGCCTGGTGACCGGTCGTCACACTGCAACTGGCGTAGTCCGGGTGAACGTAGCCGTGCCGACCGCAGTAACGGCCAACGTAGCCGAATAGCGATGCCGCCTCACCCTCGCGGGCCAGCCGGGCGAACTTGTCGACGGTCGCGATCACGAACGCCGGCGGCATCCGGTAGATCTCCTCGTCCACCGTCAGCATCGGCAGGCCCTCATCCACCTGACCGCCCTTGGCGAACGGGCACTGCCCCATGTCGTCACCGCAAAAGACCAGTACCCGCCGAGTCGTCTTGATCGGCTTCACGTTCGCGGCGCCGATCGGGCTGCCGCACCACGGGCATCGCTGCACCTGCAACACCGTCAGCCGGTGCCCGCCGTACGCGTTGGCCTTGCGCAGCTGCTCATCCGCCTCGTCCCACCGCTTCGGGCTCACGTCGGTGCCGACCCACAACCCGATCCGGAACGGCTTGCTACCCCAGGTTGCCTCATCCCGGCGGCGGACCAACTCCGCCGCACACACCAGCGTGGTGGCCCGCTGGAACTGCTGCGCGGTGAGTAGCCGCAACGTGTACCGCATCAACACGGCCACCCCGTCACGCCCGTCCAACGGCCCATCGGAGGACGCCACCACCTGCTGCCGCCGCCGGATCGCGAACGTGTACGCCGCCAGACCCAGGTACGCCTCGGTCTTGCCACCACCGGTCGGAAAGAACAACAACTCCACCCGCGACAGCTCGCCACTGCGCGCCGCCGCGGTGGGGATGGTCAGCGCTGGCAGCTGCATGAGGATGAACGCCAGCTGAAATGGCCGCCACGACGACGGCTTCTCCCGCTCGTCGACCTCGACCTGCCCTCGGGCGTCGTCGAACGACAGGCTCGGGTCGGAGCTACGCAACGCCCCGATCCGGGAGTGGACCCGCTGGTCCCGCATGACCTCGTTCATGAACCGGAAGCACGCGAACGCCTCCGGATCAGCCACCACGTGCGCCAGCCCGTCCGCCAGCCGTTGCTGTGCCGCGCGTGCCTCGTCCACGACCTCCTCGGCCAGGTCTCGCAGATGCTCGGGGAGCTGCGCCGCCTTCGCAACCTGACCGTCGAGCCAGGTCCGGTACCCGTCCACCAGCGGGGCGAGCCCATCACGAGCCTGCTCAGGGCTGGCCTTAGCCAGTGCGTCCATGGACAGCATTGCGCCCGCGACCGACCGTGCCTGCGTCTGCGGAGTCTCCGCCACCGGCAGCCACGTCGTCCACACCGCCGTCGCCCGCCGCGCCCCCGACTCCGCCCGCCAATCCACCGAGCAGGTCCGCCCGACCGCGAACTCCAGCCGGTTGCGGTACTGCAAATGCAGCCGGCGCATTTCGTCGTCGTGCTCCGGCCACTCCTGCTCCATGACGTCGCGCACCGGCAGGAACACCGCCGCACCGCCCGCGTCGACGTGCAGCTTCGTCTGGAACAGCCACTCATGCACCGGGATCGTCGGCGGCGTCTCCCGGTCATTGACCAGCGCGATCTCGATCAACCGCCGACCGAAACGCGCGTCGTCGTAGGCATCGATCCGCAGACAGATCTGCCCGGTCAGCACCCGCGTGTACGTCCGGCCCGACGCCAGCTCGGCCACCGCGATCTTCTCGACGATCCCAACCGGCGTGCGCCGATACCGCCGCACCGCCCGGCCCCGCTTGTCGACCTCACCGGTCTTCACGCTCTCGTAGGTGCCCCACGACGCGGTCACCGTGAACTCCGCCAGATCGTTCGGCACCTGGAACCGCAACCCCATTGACGACGGAATCATCAGCCCCTGCCTCGGAGCCTTGTCGTCGGCGTCATCGTCCTCACCCTCGACGTCGGTGCCGTCGGCGGACTCGGCCGGAATCCCACGCTGGGCACGAGAACCCGCCGCATCCGATCGGATGCCCACCAGGCCATACCCGTCCTCAGATCCGGCCGGGTCAGCGTCGGGCTCGGTCAGCTTCACCGGCGCGATATGCCCTACCAGGTAGAGCTGACGCGGGCTGACCGTCAACAGCTCCTCCGGCCCACCCGACGGCCCGAGCACCTCCCGCTCCAGGATGTCGACCAGGTTCTCCCGGACCGTGTACGAAGTGCCATCCGGCTCGTGCGCGAGCCTGAAACCCGACCCTGAGTCAGTCATAGCAGCGCCCCCTGGTCCTTGTGGACCACCGGCTTCCGCTGGCGGGAAGCGGCCTTCTTTGCCGCCTTCGGCAGCTGCGCCGCCGCGCGGCGCAGATTCTCCGCCAGCAACCGGTCCAGGATCTCGACCCGCGCCGCTGGACTCACCGTCCACCGCGTCATCTGACGGTACGTGTGGAAGCCATGCTCCAGCGGCACCTCCGACCAGTCGTACGCCGCCATCACCGCCAAGTCCAGCTCGACGTGAATCCGCCGCAACCGGGCCACGTCCGCGTCGTCGTCGTCAAGGATTTGCGGATTGTTGATCAGGTTATACAGCTTCGTCAAACCCAGCTCTCGGCGTAGCATTATCTCTCGCCGTTCGATGTCCAGGGTTCTGCCCATTTCCAACAAGCGTGGATCGCTTTCGGGTCGAGCAAAAGTCTCAAAAACGTCAGAAGGGCTGTAGCTTAGATCTGTCCGCAAGGTAGAGCTATACCTTATTGCCCACATGCTATGCATCGATGATGAAAGGATAGCCTGATCGCCATACGAGTCGGATGCGAAGATGATCAGCTTGTTATTGAGAACTTGATTGGTGTTTACGCGAACAGGCATGATAGTCTTGCTGACGACGGCAATAACTAGCGCCTCTTGCAGGTGTGCTGTTGCGCTTCGCATGCCGGGCGCATTCTCGCCGTACTGCCACCATCGCTCTCTTCTGATCGTGCGGTTATTCTTCGCACGCTCGGGCATGACGAGAGTTTTTACTCGCTCGAAAGGTGTGGTGTAAGTTGCGGCAGCTTCCATGCTGCGGTCATTAAAATCTATCACCCAGCGTGAAGCGGAGCAATCGAACCGAGAATTAAGATCTTCGCCGTTGAGATAAGGGAACAATACTTCCCGATTTCGGGGGTCCTCCGCGATCCACGACAACGCCTGAGCGGGATCCACAACGAACCCCTGTCCCTCCACCTTGCATCCGTTGAATGAGAGTCGAGCGTTCTCGACGAGTCGGATGGGCGTGCCGTCCACCTTCCCGGCGGGTTCGAGCAGTGTCAGTATTCGCGGAGCTTGAATACCATCTGCCGTCCTCACTGCAGTTGCCGAGACCGTATTTCGTGTAGCCCACACCGCCGCGTACTCTAGGTTGGCGCTGGCCGATGGCCATCGAGCACTTTGGACTGCACGGGTTATGGTAAGCCCGTCTGCGACGACCTGGTCGAGACCAACCTGGCGGGTGTCGCCTTGGGCGATGGTGTTAGTGGCGATTAATCCGAGCGTCCCGGCGGGCCGGAGCAACTCGACCGCTCGCAGCAGGAAGTAAGCGACCAAATCGGCGCTGCCCCGGGTGCCGCCGGCGATCTGGTGGACGAACCAGTCCCGGACGTTGGTCCCCATCGCTCCGGTAATCTTTGAGCCACCCAGGAAGGGCGGGTTGCCGATGACGGCATCGAAGCCGCGGTGATCGATCACCACGTCCGGTACTTCGAGCACCCAGTGCAGCGGCTGCCAGCGTTCGTAGTCCGTCGAGACGGTCGGGGTCAGCCCCTTTTTCAGGATCGAGTCAAGGGACTCGGGATTGGCGGCCGTGCCGTCGGCCGGCATCGCGGCGGCCACCGCCTCGGCCAGGCTCTCGTACGCTTCGTCCAGGGCTTTGCCTGGCTTGCCGCCGACGCGGAGCCCGGCGGCGATTACCCCGTCGGCTGCGGTGCGTAGGTCGGCGGTGAGCCTGCGAGTCTGATTGAGCTGGCGGCGCTTGGCGGTGGCGCTACGCATGGGGTCGTGTTCGCGTACCTCGCTGGCGAGGTCGCGGCGGATGTCAACGGCTCGTCGGATGGTGCCGTCCACGTCCCGGACCGTCAGCCTGGCCTGCTGATAGGTGGGTGCCTCGATGTGCAGGGTGCGGAGCTGGCGGAGATCGGTGAGGCCGAGCAGGGAGTTGCCGTGCAGGATCTTGTCGTCGACGAAGGAGAACGGTAGGTCGCGGTCGAGGGAGACCAGCCATAGCGAAAGCTTGCACATCTCGACGGCCATTGCGTTGATGTCGGCGCCGTACAGGCAGCGGGCGACGACCTCGCGGATCGCGTGTTGTCCGAGGTCTTGCCGGCCGGCGTTGGCCGGGTCCTCGTCGATCCATGCCTCGACGAGGCGGGCGGCGAGGTAGCGGGCGGCGGCGACGAGGAATGCGCCGGAGCCGGCGGCGATGTCGGCCACTTTTAGGTTGACGATCTCGTCCGGGCCGCGCAGTTTCCACGCGTTCTGGTCGGCGGTCTGGTGTGGGCCGGGGGAGTAGCAGAGCGGTTCGAGGGCGTGCTTGACGACTTCCTCGGCGAGGGATTTCGGGGTGTAGTGGGCACCGGCGTTGCGCCGTGACGGCGTCTCGGTGATCACCAGGCCGCCGTCCAGGACGACGGTGGGGCGGTCGCGCAGGTCGGGCCGGGTGATGGTGGCCCAGGGGAGCAGGCGTGCGCGCATGTCGTCGTCATCGGTCACCGCGCGCAGCATGCGGTCGGCGTCGTCGCCGGGCTTGGCTGCGAGCCGCTTCGCCAAGGCGTTCGCGCTCGGCGGGGTGGCAGCGGGCTGGTTCTCCTTGAGCCAGGCGATGATCGCGGTGGCCAGTTTCGCCGGAGTCGGATTGGCGTCGGCGAGCTGCTCCAGCACGGCCAGCGGGATCTCCGGCTCGGCTCCGGTGGCACCGAAGAGGCCGACGTGGGTGTCGCCGGTGACCCGGGTGCAGGAGTAGCCGAGCAGCCCTTCGTAGATGTAGCCGATCTGTTCCACGTCGACGTCACGGAACGAGATGCGGCGGGCGTCGCTGCCCTTGAGCTGGGCGACCTGCACCGAGCGCAGGACGTGCAGCATGACCCGGTCGGAGACGGGCAGGGCGAGGGTGCCGTTGTCGTTCGAGGCGGTCAGGAACGGGTACCGGTCCGGATCGAACAGTGATCCGCCGTACGCGGGCATTCGCATGTTCTCGAACGACGCGCCTCGATAGAGGGCCTGGCTGGTGGCGAGCAGCCGGTGCCAGGTCAGATAGGTGCTGTCCAGCGATTCTTCGCCGTCGCGCAGCCGGCGTTGTTCCAGGTCGTCGAGTTCACCGCTGATGCCGTACCCCTGCAGGAAGAGCTCGCTCTGCGGCAGCAGGCCGCGCTCTTCGGCGAAGAGCAGGAAGACGACGCGCATCATGACCGTGACGGCCGCGGAGTAGGTGTCGTGCGGGTCGTCCGGCAGCGGATCGTGTAGGCCGCGCCTGTGGTGGTCGGCGGCGGTCTCCGCGAACGCCTGGATCAGCAGCTCGACGGCGCGGCGGACCTGGGCGCCGAGGGCTTCGGTGATCTCCTCGGCGGCGGCGACGGACTCCTCGAACAGTTGGGGGAGTCGCTCGTTGGGGTCGCCGCCGATGATGTACTGCCGGGCGATGACGGTGAGGAAGGCGTTGCGGGTCAGTGGTTCCTCGACCCAGGTTTGAGCGTCGACGATGCCGGAGGCGACCATCGCGTCCGGCCGGGCGCAGACCAGGGCCCACCAGCGGCCGTCGGTGACGATGCCGATCGCGATGCTGGCGCCGCGCAGCATCGCTTCCATCCGGTCGATGGCGGTGGCGGCCCAGCCGTCGGTGCCGGTGGCGTGCAGGCTGTCGCACTTGTCGACCACGCCGACCAGCGCGCCGATCCCGTCAGGACCGTGCAGGGCGGCCTGCGGGGTGACGGTGATCCGCCGGTCGGGTGAGTGCGCCGCCACCCCGGGCGCGCAGTCGGGACCCCAGGCCAACGAGGTACGCCAACCGACGACGTCCCGCAGGACGGTCTGCACCCAGACGTCGCGGACCTCGGCGTACTTGGCCTGGACGGTCTCGTCGTCCGGGTCGATGTCGAGGGCCTCCCAGGCGTGGTCGAACGCCGGCCTGGCCTCGCGGAGGACGTCGAGGCGTTCGGGGTCCAGGGCGGGCATGCCCTGCGGCCACACCCGCTTCAGCGGCGGGATGGCCAGGAACGGGCCGTCTGTCTCGACCAGTTCCAGCCACGCCCGGTGCAGCTCGGTGGCCGTCTTCGGACGGAAGGTACGGGCGGTCCGCATCAGCGGGATCCTCCTCGCTGGGCGTCGGCCGGGGTGAGCGCGAACACCACCGCCGCGGCGGTGGTGTGTGGCTTGACGTCGCGGTACCGCTCGGTGATCGCCGCGATCTCTCGCTGCTCCTCGTCACCGAGCTCGTCTAGCCGACGGCGCATCGTTTCAATGTCGCGGCGCCGCTGCCGCTGCTGATCATCGGGGAATAGAGCCAGTTGGTCCTGCATCTCGGCGCTGTTGAGCTGAACCAGCGACTCGTTCAGGTTCCGGCGGAACGCGGCAAAGATCTCCCGCGCCCGGGTGACGTCGGCCTCCTCGCGTTTGGCGAGCTGGTCGCTGACCCGTTGGTGGCGGGACTCGGCGCGGCGCGTCATCGAGTCGAGCAGGCGGACCCGCAGCGGGGACTCCGGCTCGTTCCACTCCCTGGCCAGGTCTGCGCGGACGTCCGCAGCGGCCAGCGTCAGCCTGCCGGCGTCGAGGGCCTGGTCGAGCAGTTGCTCGGCGCGTTCCTCGGCGATGGCACGGCGGCCCCGCAGGCGTACGCCGGCGAGGAATATCTCCTCGTGCAGGCGTAGCCCGCCCCGGCCGACCAGCACCATCCGGGTGACGGCCGCGACGAAGGACTCCTCCAGCCCATCTACCACGACTGCCGTGACTCGGTGCAACGGCGCGTCCGCGCTCCACAGCGACCGGCGTAGCAGCCGCTGAGCCTTTTTCACCAGGGGATGACCCAGGTGGACGTAGACCAGGTCCTTGCGACCGGCCGCGGCCTTGTCGTCGAACGTGATCGGCCGCAATACGCCCGGCTCGGAGCGGGTGTCCAGGCCCTTCAACGTCGACTGCCAGGCCGGACCGAGCGGCGGCACGGTGAACACGGCTGCGTCGGTCCGGTCGTCGCCGGCCACCACCAAGGGCGGCTGGTGGCTGATCCGCAGCGCGGTGTCGACCACCCGCCGCAGGTTCTCCGGCTCCAGGTGCAGCTCCGCCCGACTGTCGGCGTAGCCCTTCTCCAACTGGGTCAACCGGCTGTTCAGGTCCAACCCGCCGGCCAACGCCTTGTTGATCACGGAGTTGCCGTCGAGCGCAGCCTTCTTGCGCCGTCCCGCTGAGGAACGGGTGAAGTGGTCCTGGATCTCGTCGGCGATGACCTGGTTGACCGACCCGAGGTCACGCGCGACCGTCACCACCTTGCGGGCGATCCGGCCCATGAACTCCATGTCGGCGGCGTACAGGGTCGCCGAGCGGTCCGGGGAGAACTGAAACACCAGCGGGGTCTGCTGCTGCCCGTACCGGTCGATCCGGCCGATGCGCTGCTCCAGCCGCGACGGGTTAAACGGGATGTCCAGGTTGATCAGCCGGTAACAGTGGTCCTGCAGGTCGATGCCCTCACCGGCCGCGTCGGTGGCCAGCAGCACCCGCACCCGATTCTTCGCCGACGGCTCGGTGGTGAAGTGCTCGCGGACCAGCTCCCGCTCGTCGGTCGGCGTCTGCCCCTGGATGACCTCCAGCACGTCGCCGTAGCCCTGCTGCACCAGCACCCGGTGCACCCACTCCAGAGTGTGGGCGTACTCGGTGAACACCACGACCCGCTCGTTGGACCAGAACCCGCCCGGCCGGCAGATCGCGTCCAGGGTCGTGATCAGCTCATCGAGGCGGGAATCGGGTCGGCTTTCGAAGCTCAGCCCCCACTCGGCAAGCCGCTGCAACTCGCCTGGCGCGGCGGCGACCAGCGGATCGGTGGCCTTGCTTCGCCGCAGGGCCGTCGCCTCGTCCTGCTCCCACAGGCCTTCCTCCTCGTCGGCCTGTCCCTCGCCAAGGATGTCGTCGTAGTCCCAGTCCGTCGGCGCCTGGCCCACCGACCGCGCGGCGAGGTACGACTGCAAAGTCATGCCGAACGCCCACGGGCTCGACAAGAACCGCTTCTTGAACAGCATCGCGGTGATGTCACCGGACTCGCCGGTCCCGTTCGCCTTCGCACTCTCGGTGAGAATCCGATCCAGCAGAGCGAACATCTCCTGCTCGTCGGCGCGCGGTGTGAACGGGATGATACGCAGCTCCCGAGGGCGGAAACCCTTCTCCGGTAGGTCCGACTTCAACCGCCGAACCGTCACTTCGCGCAACGCCCGCTCGTCGAGCAGCGCACCCCGGCTGAACCGGCGCGAATCGATCATCTCCAACAGCGCCGTGAACGACTCCGGATACCCGTTGTGCGGGGTGGCGCTGAGGAACAAGCGGTGCTCACACTTGTCCGCCAGCTCCCGCACCGCGATCGTCCGCTGCGTGTCGACGGCGTACCCCCGCCCACCCCCGATCGCCGACGGGCTGGCCGGCGCCACGTGATGCGCCTCGTCCACGATCAGGATGTCAAACGCGTACCGCCGGGCGGTCTTCGTGCTCGACGCCTGCGCATACACGTCACGCAACATCCGCTGGGCGCGCACCTGCGGCAGCCACGCCATGCTCACGATCACCCGTGGATACAGCTGGAACGGATTCGCGTGCAACCCGTAGCGCCGCCGTACGTCCCGCATCCTCTCGCTGTTGATGATCGTGAAGTCGAGACCGAACTTGTCGCGCATCTCGTCCTGCCACTTCAAGGCGAGGCTTGGCGGGCACACCACGATCGCGGTCCGCGCCCGGTGCCGCAGCAGCAGCTCCTGCACCACCAGGCCGGCCTCAATGGTCTTGCCCAGACCCACATCGTCGGCCAGCAGGAGGTTAGTCCGGGGCGAGGACAGCGCCCGGCGCAGCGGTTCCAGCTGGTAAGCCTCCACCGCCACACCGCTGTGGAACGGTGCCTGCACGCTACGGTCGTCCGCCGAGGTCACCGCGCCCCAGCGCATCGCGTCGACGAACCCGGCGAGGGTGTTCGGGTCATCGAAAGTATCCGGCTTGACCTGCGTCGGTAGTCCCTGAGCGGGCGTGACGGTGTGGCCAACCTCCAGCTCCCATACGACCGTCAGCTCCTCACCCAGCCGGTCTTCGTCGAGCGCCTGAAGGGTCACCGCGTGGTTCAGCGAGGCCACGGCTTCGTCCGCCGGGCTGCGCGGCAGTCCTTGCGGCTTGACCTGCGCCACCGCCCAGGTCGACCCGCGAACCTCGACCACTTGTCCCGGCCCAGGAACCAGACGGATGTCAGCTGCTGGCGAGAGAGCCGCATTGGCGATCGAGGGAGCCATGCGGAGACCATAGTGGACACGAGATTGGCACACATTCTTGTGCCTGTCGGACAGTGGACTGCGTCAAGGCGTGTCACCGGCTAGTCAGGCCGCGTGACTGAAACTGTCACCTATCGCTGCAGCAGACCCGTCCGCGCCTTCATCACTGAGTTGTTCCTGCGGTATCACCTTGGCCTGTAGCCCAACCGTGTGCCGTGGTGTCGGCCCCGGCACGGTCAACGCTGCGGCAGCGTCGGTGACGGCCCGGTCACGCGGGGGTATGCCGCCTGGTCAAGGTGTCGGACGGTCCGCATATGCTGCGTGGCCCGGGCGGGACGGCGCTGTCGTGTGAAGCGCTCGGGCAGACGGGAATGGTCCAGCGCTGAGAGGAGTTCGCGGGTGCGGCGAACGGGTCCGGAGGAGGATGTCTTCGGCGCGGATGCCTGGCAGCTGGGCGGGATGCCCGGCGGCCTACTGCAGGCCAGCTATCTGACGCCGGGCAGGTACGCCGCCCAGTACCGGGCGATTGTCGACGTGTTGCTTGCGCAGCAGCAGCACACTCTGACCGGTGTCGCCGCCGCGGATCTGCCCGACCTCATCCGGGCACATCTGGCCGCCTCGGGTGCGGACCCCGCCCTGGTCGACGAGGCCGGGTTCGACCTGCCGGCGCGGATGTCAAGCCTGGAGCGGTGGGGTGTCGTCGACCGGTTCCAGGACCGAGCGCTGCGGGACGCGGACTTCATCCGGAACTTGGACCGGTACCAGCTGACCGAAATCGCCGCGCAGCTGCATCAGGCGGTCACGAGTCTCGGGCAGGACGCCGCGACCGCGGCTGCGGCCACGCTGGCACCTGGCGTGTTGACCGCGAACCTGACGCAGCTGCGTGATCTCGCCGAACCGGATCCAGGCGAGGCGGCGAACGCTTGGTCGATCATCTTGAATACCCACCAGTCGATGGCGCGGGCCGCGGCCGGGTGGCAGGCTCGGCTGGCGTCCGCGCTGGCCGGCACCCCTTCCCTCCACAAGATCACGGTCGTGCAGGAGACCCTGCGCCGCTACGTCGACATGTGGGGTGCCGGCGTCGACGTGCATTCGGAGACGATCACAAGTCGGGTGAACGAACTGGGTGCGGTCTCGGACGGGGTGTGGCGGGCGGTCGCGGCCCGCATGCTCGGGCCGAACGCGGACGACCCGGCGATCGTGGACCTGGTCGGGACGTACCGGCAGACGTTGGAGACGCTGCGCTCCTGGTTCGATGGCCCGGACTGTCAGGCCCGGCGGCTGCGGCGGCAGATGCGCGACACGATCGGTCCGCTGTTGCGGGGGCAGCGGACTCTGGCCGCAATCGGTGGGCACATGTCGCGGCGTGCCGAGCTGCTCGCTTTGGCGGCCCGGATCGAGGCCGCTGGCGATGACGAGGCGGGCTGGCAGGTGTGGTGCAACGCGACCGGCCTGTATGCGGCCCGGCACCTGCCGGGGGTGGCGCCGGCGCCGGCTGGTAACCCGTCCGCGTCGTCATGGTGGGAATCCGACACGGTGCCGGTCGAAGCTCGGCTGCGTAAGCAGGGCCCGCGCGGCACGACTGGGGCGCCGGCGCGGCTGGCCGACAACACCGGCAACCGGAAGATCGCGCGGGCGAACGCGGTGGCGCAGCAGTCCTTGGCGGCGCAGACCGAGGCGGCGGTCATGGCCCGTTCGGGGATGCGGTTGTCGGACTGGCCGCCGATCTCGGAGGCGGAGACCACGCTGCTGCTGCAGTTCCTGACCGCGATGCTGCGGGGCAGATCAGCGGCGTCCGGGACGCGGACCGCGACAACCGGGGACGGCCGCTGGTCGTTGCGGACCGAACCGGTTCCGGGCGGCGTGGACGCGGTGATCCACACACCGGCGGGCCGGCTCGTGCACCCGGATCTGATCTTGCACATCTCCGCCACCACGACCGGGAGCATCGGATGAGCGCCAGAACGTCGGCGCAGCAGGTCGCTGCGCAGCATGCGTTCGTCGGCCTGCTCGCCCAGCCGATGATCACCCCGGCTACGAACCGGGAGTTGTTCCGGCTGGTGGTTCGCCATCAGCAGCCGCTGTCGGAGGCCGCGCGCCGGCTCGGGTACCGGATCCAGCGGGTCGGTCAGGCGGCCCGACTGATCCGGGTACCGGTCGGCGAAACGGCGAACGTTCCGCCCCGGCCGTCGGATGCCCCGTCTCGGCGGCTGCTGGCGCTGATGTGCCTGATCGCGGCGTGCTGCGAGGAGGTTTCCGGGACGGTCACCCTGCAACGGTTGTCCGACATGGTCCGTGACGTGTGCGCCGCCCCCGGCGTGCAGGTGTCGCCCTACGACCCGGACATCAAGTCCGAGCGCCGGCAATTGCGGGACGCGGCGGCGCTGCTGGCCCGCTGGGGTGTGCTGAACCGGCGGACCAGCGACGAGAAGATGTTGGAGGAATGGACTGAGGACGGGTCCGGCCCCGGCGCCGGCTACGAAGTCGACCGGGACGCGCTCCTGCTGATGACCAGCCCGGACGTGCTCGCCGCCGCGTTGCAGCCGGAGCCGGCGGACGCGGACGCAACTCGCACGATCCGGCTACTGCGGGCCCTGGTCGAAACCCCGGCAGTGCTTTACGCCGACCTCGACCCCTCCGACGCGGACACGCTGCGCCGACACCGGTCCCGATACGCCGGCTATCTGGCCCAGATGACCGGCGGTGCGATCGAGGCCCGGCAGGAAGGGATCCTGCTGGTCCTCTACGACGGCGACGGCCGTCCGCCGACGGTCGCCGATTGGCCGCGGGCGAAAGCCGCGGACTGGGTCGCGCTGCTCGCCGCCGACCAGGCCGGCCGCGACGGCCTCCGCCACGACGACGGCACCGTCCACCTGACCCGGGTCCTGGTCAACGAGCTGATCGACGACCTGATCCGGTCACGGGGTGCGTACATGAACGACCGGCAGAAAGCCGACCCACAGGTCGTCCTCGACGACGCGCAGCGGGTCCTGACCGAGCTCGGCCTACTGCGAGTCACCGGTGACGGAGGCTGGGTGCTGCTGCCGCCCGCCGCCCGCTACCGCGACCCGGACGTGCTCTATCCCGAAACCACCAGCCGCACCTCGTCCGCCGCTGACCTGACTGTTGTGGAGATTGCCTAATGAGCGCCCTCGCCGGCCCGACCGTACCGTCACCGGGCCCGCACCTGTCCGACGCCCAGCTCGCCGGATGGCGCGACGCCGTCGCGCACGGCCGGCTGCCGGATCCGGTCCGCAGCCGGTGGCAGATCCTGCGGGCCGGGGTCATCGGTTTGTGGGAGTTCGACGTCGCCGAGTACGTGTTCGCTGACGGCCGCGCCCAGTTCGTCGGCGCGAACCAGTCCGGCAAGTCGACGCTGATGACGTTGACGACGCTGATCATGCTCGCCGGCAACCTCGAACGGCAGAACATCGACACCTTCGGTGACTCCGGCAAAGACTTCCGGTACTACGTCGAGCCGTCCGGCAATGACCAGGACCGCCGCGACGACTCCGCGACCGCGCATCGCGGCTGGGCGTGGGTCGAGTACGGCCGGATCCGTGACGAAGGCACCTCGGAGTTCTTCACCACGCTGCTGTACGCGCAAGCCAAACGGGGCGTGTCGCAGCTGACCCGCACCTGGATGATCTGCCACGGCACCGCCCGGGTCCGCGCCGGCCTCGACCTGGTGAGCGGGCAGGCGGTCACCGAACCGAAACACCTCGACGGCATCGACGGAGTCCAGGTCTTTCCCACCGGTACGCACTATCGGCGCAAGCTGACCACCGCACTGTTCGGGTTCACCGATGAAGACCGGTACGCGACCGTGCTCGAGCTGCTCAAGACGCTGCGGACCCCGCATCTGGGGCAGAAGCTGAACCCTGACTGGTTCACCAACCAGATCCGCTCGGCATTGCCGCCGCTGGCCCGAGACGAGATCGAGGGGCTCGCCTCTGGCTGGCAGCAGGTCGAGCAGGTCAGCGCCGACCGCACCGACGCAGAGGAGGCCCGGTCCGCGATCGTGGACTACGTCGCCAAGGCGTGGCGGCCGTGGGCGGACGCCGTGCTGCGCCAGCACGCCGACGCCCTCGCCGAAGCCGACGCCGCGCTCAGCGCGGCGTCGGCGGCCGTGGACGCCGCCGCCGCGACGCTGGATCAGGCCCGGCAGGCTCTCAACGCCGAGTCGACCAAGACCCAGCAGCTCAATAACGCCGCCGAGCGTAATCGCGCAGCGCATCAGCAGCTGCTGGAGTCCGCGGCGTACAAGAGCGCGACCGGCCGGGCCGAAGCCGCGACGTTCGCCCGCCGCGCCGCCAACCAAGCCGCCACCCGCGCCGATGACGCCAAGGCGGCGCTGGTCACGCTACGCAGCCTGCACGAGCGGGCGTTGGCCAAGCAGACCGAGGCGCAAGCAGACCTGGAGACCGCCCGCACCGGCTACCAGGCGGCGGTGACCGCCACCGTCACCGCCGCCGGCAAGGCGATGCTCGGGGACCTCGCGGCCCAATGGGCCGCCGACGCGGATACTGCCCGGCTGGACGCGGCCGTTGCCGCTCGCAGGACCGCAGTAGCCACCCTGCGGAACCTGCTGCGGGAGACGACCAAGCTGGCTGCGAAGTACCGCACAGCCGACGACCTGGCGAGCGCCGCAAAAGCGGACCTCAACACCCGTAACGCCGATGCCGAGTCCGCCGCCGGCAGGCTCAGCGACGCGGTACAGCAGCTGTCCGACGACATGGAACGGTGGGCCGCCGCCCTGACCGGACCCGCACCGGAGCCGGCCCTTCGGCAGCGGTGGCTCGAGCAGGTTACGACGGAGTCGATCGCCGCGAGCCCGCGTCAGGTGCTGCAGCAGCTGCTCATGCGGGACTGGCTCACCCTGGCCGTCGACCCACGGACCACCCGAGTCGCGCAGCTGCGCACCGAAGCCGAACAACAGCAGTCCGCGGCGGCGGCCGCTGACCGGGAAGCCGACGAGCTGGCGATGCACGGTGACCCGGTCCCGCCGGCTCCGGCCGGCTGGACCCGCCGCCCGCGGCCACCGTTCCCGTCCGCGGACGGGGCGCCGCTGTGGCGGCTGGTCGACCCGGCCGACGGGGTCGAGCGGGACGTGCTGGACCAGGTTGAGGCCGCTCTGACCGCCGCGGGCCTGCTCGACGCGTGGGTCACCATCGACGGGGTGTACACCGCCGGCCGCGACGGCACGGACGTGGTCGCCACGAGCCTGCCCGCGGCGACTGGTCCGGCACTGTCGACGGTGCTCGTCCCGGCCGGCGACAGCGGCCCGCTGACCGCGACGATCACGGTGATCCTCGACGGGATCGGGTTCACCCCGGCCGGGCAGCCGCACGCCAGCGCTGTCGCGGTTGCCGTCGACGGCCGCTGGCAGACCCCGACCGCCGCCGGACAAGCAGGTCCGGCCGAACACGGCGCCGAGCTGATCGGCGCCGCCGCCCGCGCTGCCGCCCGGCAACGCCGGATCACAGAGTTGCACGAGCTGGCCGAGCAGCACCGCGCCCAAGCCGATGACGCGAACCAGGCTGCGGACACCCTGATTGATGAGATCGCCGCGCTGCGGGCCGCGGCGGAGCAGGCGCCGTCGGACGGCGACACGGTCGCCGCCGCATTGGCGTTGACGGCCGCCAACCGCGAACGTGACACCGCCCAGCGCAAGCACATGGCCCTGGCCGGCAAAGCCGACGCCGCCCGCCAGCTGTGGGAGACCGCAACTGCGGACGCGACCACCCATGCGCTCGAACACCGGCTGCCGAACTCCGACGAGCACCTCGACGCCGTCACCGAAGCGCTCGACGACGCCGCAGCCGCGACCGGCCGGCTCCGGCTCGCCGTCCAGGGCCGCGACACCGCCGAGCAGGCCAGCGCCGCAGCGGAATCGATGACCATCGAGTCCAAAGCCCAACTTGACGCCGGCGTCGAGGCGGAACGGACCGCAGCGGCCGAGGCGGCACTGCTCGACGAGCGGGCCACCGAGGCGGAGAAGGCTGTCGGGCGCGGCGACCAAGAGTTGTTCGACCGGGCCGCCGAACTCGATCGTGAGGCCGACGCGCTCAGATCGGCGATCGCCGCCTCCCACCGTGACGGTCTCGCCCTGGCCGGGGCCGCCGCCACCGCGCAGAGTGACTGGGAACAACGCCGCCGGGAGCAGACCACCGCCGAACAGAATCGCGCCGCCGCCGTCGTCAGCTGGTGGATTCCAGTCGACGCGGGGCTCGCCGCGGCCCGCAACCTACCCGAGCCGAGCGGGCGCACAGTCGACGACGCGTTACAGCAGGCCCGCACCGCAATCGCCAACCTGCGGCCGGCGAACTGGCCGGCGACGCGCACCGGATGCGAGGACCGAATCCGGCAGGTGACCGCCCGGCTGTTCGCCGGCCCCTACACCGAGCTGCAGACCAGCCTCGAAGCCAAAGGCGGCCGCGCCGTGCACGCCGCCGAAGCCGACGACGCCCGGCCGCTACCGGAGATCACCATGGTGGTGGAAGCCTCCGGCAAGCAACTCACCCCGGCCGCGGCGATCACACACCTCGACGACCAAATCGCGAAGCTGTCCGCCACCCACGACGAGAAACTGCACCAGATGTACGCGCAGATTCTGTCATCGACATTCATCAACCACCTGCGCGACCGTCTCAAGCGTGTCCTGAGCCTGCTGAACACCGTCAACGACGTCCTCGAACGGCACCCGACCGGAGCGAACCGAACCACGCTGCGGCTGCGCCGGCACCCCCGCAACGAACAGCAGGCCGGCTACAAGATCTTGCGCGCTCTAGAGTCCGGCAGCTTCGAATCCGACGCCGCGCAGGAGCAACTGCAGGCCTTCCTCATCGAACGGCTCCAGCAGGTCCAGGAAGCCGGCCTGCCCGGCGTCGACGACTGGACCGACCGGCTCGCCACCCTGCTCGACTACCGTGACTGGTTCGACGTTGTTTGCGAATTCCGGGTCGGGAGCGCCCCCGACCCTAAATGGAAACCGCTGACGAAACAGGTCCACGCCGTCGACTCCGGCGGCGGCAAAGTCGTCACCCTGATGCAACCGTTGCTGGCCACCCTCGTCGCCCTGTACTCCGACAACCCGGCCGGACCCCGCCCACTGTGGCTCGACGAAGCGTTCGAAGGCGTTGACCCCAACAACCGGGCGATCATGCTGCGGATGCTGTGCGACTTCGACCTCGACTTCCTGCTCGCCGGTCCCGGCGCTCTCGTCGCCGCGGCCCAGGTCCCCGCCGCCGCGATCTGGACCATCACGCGGGCGCCGGCGCCGCTGCCCGGTGTCGACCTGTCCCTAATGCTGTGGGCCGGGAACACGCTGCAGATCGTGCCGGTCGCCGACACCGCCGCGCCGCTGCTGGCCACCCCGCGACCAGCCGAACAGGACGGCCCGGACCTACTATCCACGCTCACCGCCGATGCTGCGGCCACCAGCAGCCAGGAGATGCGGTGAGCGCGGCCTTGGACCGTTGGGCCGCTCTCCCCGGCCCGACGAAAATCCTCGCAGCCGCCCGAGAACTGCTGGAGAACGGTAAGACCGGACCCGGCGTCACCCTCCGGGTCACCCTCGATGCGGTTGAACGAGACCAGGTCGGACGGATCCTCGGTATGTCCTGGGAAGCCTCCACAGCTCCGGTCACCCTCGGCCGGCTACGCAAAGCCCTGCACGGCCTGGACGACACCCTGGAAGGCCTTCTCGTCCGGCTCGGCGGTCCACTAGACGACCTGGTCGCCAAGCGCGCACTAGATCGGCAAGCCGCCCAGGACCATCTCGACAACGCCTACGCCGTCCTGACCAGTGCGGGCATCCCGGAGCATGTGGTCGCACTCGCGCGCACCCGGCGCTGGCTCGAGCACACCAACCCCGATCTGGCCGACAACCGCGCCCAGGCTCTAGCCATGCTCTGGCAGCACCTGCCCGCTGCGAATCGCCCGCTGCCAGAGCTCGCGAACTCGCTGTTCGGCAATCCGCACCATCTCGACCGCGACGCCGACATCGGCCGGCTCGCCGCCCGCCTGCTCGCCGCCGCACACACCACGGACCTCGGCGCCGCCGCGGCCGCGGCCGGCACCGCGTTGAGCGCCGACGCATGGCGGCAGTTGTGGGCGAGCGTCGGCGTCAGCTGCGACGAAGTCTCGGCGACCGTCCTCGTCCTCAACCTCCCTCTGGCCGGCTCCGGTGCCGCAGCGGCGATCGCCGCCGCAGCCGCCGAGACCGGTGAACCAGTCTGGCTGACCGCCCGGTCGCTGCGCCGCGTGTGGGAACCCGGACCCGGCCTTCACACTGTTCGGGTGTGCGAGAACCCGGTCGTGGTCGAAACCGCGGCGGCACGGCTAGGCTCCCACGCTCTGCCGCTGATCTGCGTGTACGGGCGCCCGTCGATCGCGGCATGGCTGCTACTGGAGGGTCTGGCCGCTGCCGGGGTCCGTCTGCTGATGACCTGTGACCGCGACACCGCCGGGCAGCAGTTCCTCACCGAACTCCTGCGCCTGCCCGGCGCGGTCGAATGGCTGGGCGCAGCTGACGGCGTCTACGAGGAATCGAGGCTACCGGACCTGCTGGCCGACCTCACCCCTGCGCCGCTGGCAGGTACTTGATCCGGTGCCCAGTGTCCAAGGTAAGGGTCAGGCTGCTGTCGGGGTACGGCTTGGGAGGTATCCCTATGGGATTCGTCAGGCAGCGATCGGCGTGGTCGGGCGGGTGTAGGGGATTTTGTCGCGAAGCATGGCGAATAGGACGTCGCAGCGGCGTCGGGCGAGGCAGATGAGGGCGGCGTTGTGGCGGCTCAGGAAGGCGGTACGATCGAGGGACACCACTTTGGACGGTGGCTCTTCCCGACCTCCACCTCGAAATAGGGGGCCGCCATGCCAGTTCGGGCCAGTTCGACGTGGCGACCGGTGAGGAAGATATGAACAACCCCTACCGCGATCGGGTGAACGACGACGCCGCGTCATTGGATGATAAAGGCCGGCCGCTAGTGGAGCGGATGGTCCGAGATCAAGATCCGTCCCTTGCATGTGGAGATCTCGGTGTGCTTGGGGATGGTGACGAAGGCTGCGGAAATGTGGGCCCAATTCTATCCAAGTTGGCTGATGCGGGGCTAACTCGACCCAGCCGATCTACGCGGATGAGCTTGACTGTTGCCGCGATGCATGCCTCCTATCTTCACGAGAACCAGGTCGACTTTCCCCATGTAACTAAAGGAGTGCTGGAGGCGCTCGATCGACTCGGTCGTGCCTTCTTTATGAGGCATGCGGCAGTGGAATTCTATAAGCGAGACATGGCGCGAACCGTCGGGGATATCAGCAAACAGGTAGCCTCGGTCAATAACGGACTGCATTCGTGGGCGAACCGTCAGGACTGGTTGGCCGAGTCGGCACTACTGGGACGCTCATTCGAGAAGGGGCCTAAGCCGAAGTACCTATACTCGGGGCTCTTTCGGCAGATCCTCGGCGCCATGTGTCTTGCGGGCGAAGAATCGGTAGCCGATCGCTTGGTAAGTGAGATGGTTCTGCAAACACTTACCAAGGCTGGTGATAACGTTGTCGATGCTAAGACCCTCCTTCAGGAGGCAATCTCGCCGGATTGTCCCGTGTATAAATATGAACGATCCGGACCGGACCATGAAGCGTATTTCCAAAGCACTGTGACAGACGCTCGCGGTCGAGTTGGCGTCGGTGGCGGGCAAAGCAAAAAGACCGCCGCACAGCAAGCAGCCTTGGACTTCCTGAGGAAGTATCATCCGGCGGTACGGGAAAATGACCGTTCAAGCGCGGCTCTCTCTGGCAAACTACTAGAGATTCCGCGTTATGCAGCGCATGAAAAGGTAGTGCGCCGAGTGCAGTGCCTCTTCTCGCTTCCTGCCACTGCAGCTCCATTGATCTCACAGGCACTCATTCACTCATCTTGGGCCTATGAGAACCGCGCTGAGATGCAAAGATGTTATCAGCAGGACAACAAGATGCTTGGTTTTGTTGGCTCCTGCGTGCTGGACTATGAATACGCATTCAACGTAGTTCGAAACGCGATGGCCTCACCGCCCGACGAGTTCGTTGGCCTTACTATGACGAACAATGATTATGCCTCCACCTTCCGGCAAGCGGGCCTCGCTCCTGGTCTGCTGTTGGGCGCCGGCCAAAAAAGTTCAGGGATCTCGACGGAAATGGGCGCGAATGCCTTCCAGGCGGTCCTAGCTGCAGTATATGTAGCGAAAAGCTTTCCGAAAAAACTATCAGCCGATTGGCCCCAAGAATGGGGCGACATCCTTCGGACGATCGCGCCTCCACAGCCGAGAGCAGCTGACGCCACAACCCTTCTTATCAAAGCACTTAGTCCCATCGGCTTGGAACCATCCTTTGAGTTCGTAAGATCCGGACCAGATCACTTAGCGATGCAGGCTGCTATCTTGACCCTCGAAAGCAAGCCGCTCGAGATCCGGAAGGAGATACTAGGAACGGCTGACCACCAGGCCAAGGCGAGTGCAAAGCACCGCGCGTGCTACAAGGTATTGGACATCCTAGACCGAATCGGAACCAGCTCGCCGCTTAACGCTCTGGCCGATTTTGGCGACGCAGAGCTGTCCCTCGCACGCTTTTTGCTTGCACATCAGGCAATTTTACTTGCGACCTCTACCGTCCCAGTGCAACGATGGGCGAAAGCTCAATTATTCGGGCTGCATCTCGCTTCCTCGCCAAATCAGTTGGTGAACTGGGCAGCCGAGATTGACGAGCTACTTGACAGCGGCAACAGCATTGGCTTCGGAACCGGACGTCTCGCTGAGGCCTTCCGTGTCGCAGTCGAAAACTCGTCCACCTCGGTCCGATATGTTGTTGATCGGGAATTGGCGAACGTCCTCAGTTCGCTAGAAAGCGTGGAAACGCCCGAGGAGGTAGGCGTCGAGTATGTCTGGCGTCTAGTGCAGTTAGGCGATCTCTATAGGTGCTTAGGGGCGGATGAGCCGGACAGCAGCCTCGGGTTGGTTATTGATGACTGGCGCGTCCTGCACGGTCGGCGCTTAGATATCCCGCCAACCGTTCCCATGCACTCCATGTTGGTCACGGGCCGTGACCGTTCGGTCCTTGAGGCCGCAATCTCGGCTGTGCTTCCTGCCCGTGGCATTGCCACTGTCGAAATAGGCTTGTCATACCCCCTGAGCGTTCGCCTGATATCCGACTCTGGGGTAGATCAGGCACGTGTTAAACAGTTCTGCTCTTTATGGTCTGGCGTGTCCCGAAGCGCAGGCCTTGAGGTTATAGAAAACGGGGTTGAAGCTACCATTGAGAGTCTGGAGTCTCCCCTCAACCCAGGCCCCATCGCCCAGGCGGTCCTGGAATCCATGCGGCCGGAGCCAGATCCATTTCGGGGCGCAGTGGCGGACCTTGTGCATGATCTAAAGAACCAGGTCGTCGCTGTTCGGACTGCCTTGTCTCAGGTCGGGGGGAGTCGTACTGCTCGGCTTGAGCGGCAGTTGGCGGCGAGCCGTCACCTCGAGCATGCCCAAGCGATTGCTCTACGGCTTAGGGCGGCGACGTCAATGGGAGATTATTCTGAGACGGAGAATACGGAGCTGGGTGCCTTTTTGAGGCAGTACGGCGCCACTGTCTTCGCGCGACTTCCGAGAGCGATCTCGATGTCAATTCCGGATGCAAGGTCAGTCGCGTATGTGGCCATCAGCGAGCGGGCACTAACGGCCATTTTTGATAACTTAGTCCAGAACGCGGTCGAGGCGATGCGTGGGAGCGGGTCGATCAGGCTCGATTGGCTTGCAGACAGCTCTGAGGCAGTGGTCGAGGTGAGGGATGACGGACCTGGGCTCCCCGCCGAAGTTTCTCAGGCGCTAGCCACAGGGTCGCGTATACGGACTAGCAAGCTGGGCGGAAACGGACTTGGTCTGTTGGGAGTCCACGCGCTCTTGCACCGTATCGGCGGGCAATTGTCGGTGTCGTCCAGTCCGGCGGGGACCTCCTGGCTGATTACGCTTCCATTGCTGAATGGAGAGGTGTTGTGAAAGGCTCGCTTGCTGACATTCGGATTATCGTTGCCGATGATCAGGCGGATGTTGCTCGTACGCTATGCCGGCCATTGCATGCCGCAGGTGCTCGCCTTCTGTATGTTGAGGATGGACGGGCCGCCTTTAGGGAGATTTCGCGGCGGCCCTTTGACTTGGCTTTGGTCGATATGAAGATGCCGCCGGGGGAATGGGGTGGACTCTGGCTTCTTGAAGAGCTGCGGGCGGCGGGACTGGGTATTCCGGCTATCTCGCTTTCCGGTGAAGGAGCGAAACAGCAGGTGATCCAGGCGATTAGGCTCGGGGCGGTCGACTGGATCAACAAGGATGCTGCAAGCGAGGAACTTCTTGACAGGTGCGTTCAGGTTCTGGAAGAACGTCTTGCGAAGGCGCTAGATGTTGGGGGTGCCGTCCTTCCCTTGCCTCTCGCTCTTAGGTTGGCCAGATACGCACGGACGACCGATCCGGATAAGAGGTTCATGGCGGGCCTTCATGCACTGGAGGCAGTTTTCCGATTTGCTGCAATTCTGGGCTTGGCGTCTAGCCCGCCACGGCCGTTGTCCGCCGTGAAAATGAGTTCGTTGGCGGCGCCCAGTATGGGTACTTGGTTTCAGCTCTGCCTCGCGCTCGAAGCCATCCCCGATAGCCACAAGGACCTCGCTCGCCTGATTTCGTGGCTTGTTCCTGATCGAACTGATCGCTCCACGGTTCAAGAGCTTATTAATGTACGAAACCAAGTTGCTCACGGGCGAGGTTCATCTTCTTCTGCGCAACGTGAGAGGCTCGGAGCCTTACTGCGCCGATTTGCGCACAGAGCCTCTTCGCTCTTGCGGGCCGAGCTTGTCGTGCCTACCTCCATGACCTTCGATGGATTGTGGTACAACGTTGATTTGGTTGTTCTTAAGGGTGCGGGAAGGCCGATCCCATCGCGATCGCAAACTCATCGCCCGATGGTTACCGGGGATGTGATTTACCTACCTAAGGGCGGCGACGAAGTGGCGCTCGGGCCTTGGATGGTGTCGGCTAAGGACTCTAATTCAGAAGACTTGCGGTTCTTCCACTTTGACGGCCTTCTCGGAGGTCGAGGCAGGGACCTAAGCGAGGCAACTTTCCGCTATGCTCCGGCTGACGACGGGGATGCCCCATCGGAAGGACCGCACGCTCCTCCAAGTGCAACGGGTGAAGTTTTAGCTTCCTGGGCCAACGCGAAGTACCCGTAGTGCAAGTAGCGGCTGATCGACCGCTCATGGCTGACACCCCCAGCAGCCGGATGGTCGCAGATCCGGGTGCTCGGCGGGTGCTCGGTCGCCGTGGATAGGGTCGGCGGCGCATGGATTGTGTGGTACGTGCGCCCGGTGGGATCAGCCGAGAACTGCCGATGCGTGGACTGGTGGGACGCACAGGTACTCGAGGCATCGAATCGATGTTGGCTCTTAATCCGCGGGTTCGGGGTTCGAGTCCCTGGCGGCGCACCAGCAATAAAGGCTCTGACCTGGGGTTTCACCCTGGGTCGGAGCCTTTCTCGTTTCCCCGCCGGTGGTCCGGTGCTCGGTGGGTGCTCGGGAGCGGTTGGACCGTTCCGGCTGCCGGTGGACGGGTGACGTGGTGGTGGACGTTGGCCGTTGTCCATCGTGGTGGTGGTGCTCATCGCCTTGAGTAGGTCGATGTGGGGGCCGCGATTCCCGGGGGCAACCGGCGCGGTGAGGTGACGGCGTTGACGGACTACGTTCGCGCCTGCCGCGAGCGCGCTCGTAGGCTGGGGATCACCACCGTCGCGCTCGGTCCCTAGGAGCCCCATGTTCGTCGAGGCGCGCACCCGACCGGTGCTCGCCGAGGTGTGTCGCCGTCTGGGCTACCGCGAGGCTGACGCGGTCCTGCTCCGGCACCACACCAACGCCGTCTACGCCGTCGAGGACGTGGTCGTCAAGATCGCTCCCGGTGACCTCGGCGTGGAGCGGGTGCGCGCGGTGGTGGCCGTGGTGGACTGGCTGACGGCCCGACGGTTCCCCACGGTCGAACTGCATCCGGGCCTGTCGCAGCCGTTGCGGGTGGGCGGCCATGCTGTCACCGTCTGGCAACGTCTGGACCTGGCGCATCACCATCCGGTCACCGTCGCCGAACTCGGCACACTCCTGCGTGAGCTGCACGCGCTACCTGCCCCGCCGATGCCGCTACCGGTCCTGCGACCGATCCACGGTATCGAGCGGTCCATCGCCCGCTCGGAGATCCTCAACGCCCACGAGCGAGACCTGCTCATGGGCCGCCTGAAGGTTCTGACCGCAGGCTGGGAGGCGATGCGGTTCCCGCACCATCTGAGCCTGATTCAGTCCGACCCGCAGATCCGCAACGCGCTGCGGCGTTTCGACGGCACCCCCGTGCTGGCGGACTGGGACGGCGCCGTACTCGGGCCCCGGGAGTGGGACGTCGCCACGGTCGCTGTGCACTGCCGCCGGTTCGACCCTCCCGGCCCGCAGGTTTTCGCTGACTTCACCGCCGCCTACGGCTGGGACGCCACCTCCTGGTCCGGCTTCGACGAGCTGTGCCAACTCCGCGAGCTGCAGATGATCGCGACCAACGCCCGCAAGTCCCGACCCGACACCGACGCCGCCGACGAGGTGCACCACCGCATCGCGGGCCTCACCGACGACGGGACGCGACCGCGCCGGTGGCGAATCCTCTGAACCCGGCACCGCGGTCGACGACGCGATGCTTCAAGTCCGTGCGTCGTGAGCGCGCCCGGCTGCTATCCCGAATGCCGTCCCCCAGGGAAAGACCCGTTGCCGGTCGTTTCCGCTGCCCGGCGGGTGCGGTTCCCATTCATCTTCGGGGCCGAGTAGGACGTGCACTCCCTCGTCGCGGAGGGTGGCCACGGCGCGGCGGAAGGGGAGCCGGGTGGCGAGGGCGGCGTCGACGAACGGGACGACGACGGTTGGTACCTGTCGTCCGATGAGTTCGGCGACCGAGGTCATGGCGTAGTTGTCGGCCAGGCCGAGGGCGATCTTGTTGATCGAGTTGTAGGTGGCGGGTGCGATGACAAGAGCGTCGGCGGCGGGAAGCGCGCGGGGCGCGCCCGGGGATGCCTGGTAGGTGGATCGCACGGAGGTACCGGTCAGGTCCTCGATGGCCGCCAGGTCGATGAAGCTCGTCGCGTTGGGTGTGGCGGTGACCGCCGCAGTCCAATTCTGCTCCTGTGCGGCAGTGACCAGCTTGGCTGCGTCGGCGGCGGGGCCGGCACCGCAGACGACGATCTGCAGGTGGCCGCTGGTCATAGCGGGATGCCGGCGGTCTGGGCGAAGTCGACGACGGCCGTGCGGACCGAGCCCTTGGCGAGGAGGGCGAGGTCGCCGGCGATGCGTTGGACCGCTGGACGGCAGCGGATCTCCTCGGGCGCTACGTCGTAGGCGGTGCGGAGCGCGTTGAGGCCGTGCTCGTGGCGGCCCCACTGGGTGTAGGCGCGGGCGACGTCGACGTACAGGGTGGCTCTGCGTCCGGCGAGCGCCACCTTGTTCAGGGCCACGGTGCGGGCGATCGTGATGGCGGTTCCGGCGTCGCCGAGGGTCAGGGCGATGTTGACCTGGTGCAGTAGGACGTTGGTGGCACCGAAGCCGGTCCACCGGTCGTTGCCGTCGTAGCCGAGTCGGGATGCGGCGCGGGTCGCCTCGTCGAGCATGGCGTGTGCGGTGTCTCTGTCGTCTCGACGGGCTGCGGCGACGGCACCCCGAAGGACGAGGGCGCCGTACACGGCGACCGCGTCGGTCGACGCCAGGCGGGTAGCTCGGTCGAAGGCGCCACCGGGTCGGTCCGCCTTGGCCCGCTGTCCCCAGCCCTCTGGAGGCCCTGAAGCCGGGTATGACGATCACTATGCACGAGGGCCGGCCCACGGTAGGAAAGGCCATCATCATCGAGGCGTCGAATGCGCGCTGACACTGGCACGACCGAGGGCGGGCTCGATCGGGTTGTGGCGGCACTGTGTAGCGTGCCTTGTCTGCGGCAGATCCGTGCACCTGGATTCCATGTGTCATCGACCTGACGAACTGGCTGCGGTAACGTCCGGGCCGACGGCATCAGATCGTTGTAGTCGTGGCTCGCCACCATCACGCGATAACCATCGTTGCAGGGAGCAGACCCATCGACGCCTCCGACACGATCACCCTGTGGCGGCCTACCGGGCAGGCCGAACTCGACCTTGTCGCGGCGTCCGGATGGCGGGCATGGCCACCACGCCTGCCGGACCAGCCGATCTTCTACCCGGTACTCAACCGCTGGTACGCCACAAAGATCGCCCGCGAGTGGAATGTCCCTGCCGGTGGCATCGGCTACGTGACCCGGTTCGAGGTCCAGCGTGCGTACCTGGACCGTTACGAAGTTCATCAGGTCGGTGGCCGCGACGTGCTGGAGTACTGGATCCCCGCAGAGGAGCTTGCCGACCTCAACGCCCACATCGTCGGCGCGATCATCGAGGAAGCCGACTACCGCGGTCCCGTGGGCGACCAGGATTTCACGGACGCCCACCACGCGCTGGGCAGAGCGCTACCGGCCGCGTGGCGGGCCTACCTGCAAGGCGCGTCGTGGTTCCGGCGAGGGTGGATGCCAGGTGGAGCCTATGTTTGGCTCAACACGCCACGCGAGATGCTTGAGCTGCACCACGCATGGGACGAGAGCACCGACGCCCACCCCGGCATCGCGATCATCGGCGGAGACGGATCCCGTGAACAGCTCGTGCTCGACCTGCGCAGAGACCCCGCACCGGTGCTGCTGGTCGACATCACCAGCAGCGGATGGGACAACGCCATCCAGCAAGCCGACGATGTCGGCGAGCTCATCGACCGCATCGAGGCGGGCACTTTCGCGTTCGACTTTGAGGATTAGCGGACATCGGCGAGCGTCCAACGCGCACCTCGCGGCATGTGGGCACCGGATCAAGGGCGATCAGGTTGACAGAACCGGGTCCCACCATGCGGAGCATGGCGTGGGTTGAGGCTGTCGTCGGTGCCTTCGACTGAGCTGCCGAGCTGCTACGGGGTGCTCAGGGCCGTCGGGAGTCGAGCAGCGTGATCCTGCGTGCCCCGGCCGTACGTCGGTAGCTGGCGTCGAGTAGCTCGCCGACCTCATCCCAGCCGCTGTCATCGGTCAGGTTCACCCCGACCCACCCAGAGGCACCCAGGTAGGCCGGTACGAAGCAACGGTCTTCCGCCAGCAGCGCTGCGCGCTCTTCGGGGTCCACCAGCACGATCACCGACTGTCCGTGCTGTTGATAGACGCCGTCAACCTTCATGGATCCCCCGTAGTAGGCGAAGACTTTGGTGGTGTAGAAGGCGGGACGCCCGTGGGAGATCTTCTCGGCCGCGTCGGGGAAGGCCAGGGCGAGAGTCCGCAACCGGCCCAGGAGTGGGTCTGCCTCGTCAAACATGATGGGATGCGGCATATCAGAAGGTAAGCACATCCTGGGCGGCCACGGCGCCCTGCACCGCGCGCCTCGTGGCATGAGCGTGCATCTCCACCGACGTCTCGTGGATGCCCTGAAGGTGCGTGACGATGTCTGTGCTGTTCCGGCGTAGGTTCACCGGGTGACCGTGTACGACATCGCCGCCAAGCTGCCGTCCATCGCCGTGCTGCGGGACCGCTGTAAGGCACTCGCTGTGCTGGAGTGCATCGTCGACGGTGGGGAACCGTACTACGCCTACACCCGTGCCTGGGGTGACGACGAGGCGGCACTGATGAGCAACGGCAGCGGCGACGAGTGGGCGGTCGTGTTCACCTCGGCCGGCGCGTTCATTCGCGCGCTCGACCACGAGTCGGCGATGACGCCGTACCGCGGTCCGGACCATGAGCTGTGGCCCGGACTGCTCGACGACCTCCCGGCGGTGTTCCGTCCGCAGATAGAGGAACCAGCGTTCGGCGACGAGGTGGGACAGTTCCTCGCCACCGCTGTAATGTGGCGACTCTTCGATGACGACCGCTGGCACGCCGGCGAAGGCATCACGTTTCCCCCGCCCCGCGGACCGTACGACACCGACCCGGACGGCTCTGGCCGGCTCGGAATCCTGCTCGACGACATCGTCGACCGGTACATCACGTTCGCCGAGGACTACTACGAGATCGAGGTGGACCCGACGGTGATCGAGCACGTCGTTGCGCACCGCCCGCTCACTGACGTCGTTGTGCAGGCTGTGCACCCGGAAGGAACCATTGCCAGGCTGCACGAGGGCATCGCCGCGATTGGATACCCGATCGCGGGGGCGTGACGTCAGGCCCACACCTGGATCGCCTCAGCAGCCCGTTGGTCACTCATCGCTACCCGGTCAGTCGGCCAGACCGCTCGACTCGCGGCAGATCCGGATGCCGGCGCGGCTCGCCCATCTTGCGCTGGAACGTGACGCACGGGATACGGCCGAACGTCGGCTGGAGCACCAACCGTGGACCTATGCGCCACCGCTCGCCGATGACCGCGCCGTTGACGTCCACTCCCTCGGTCGTCAGGTTCTCGCCGAAGAGCCTGTTGGCCAGCCGGCGGCTCAGCCGCGCCTGCCACCAGTCGTAGCTGTGTTGGGTAGGGCTCTGGTGGGGTGGTGGCGATGCTCGCAGGCGTTACCGGTGGGCCGATCTCGCTGGAAAGCCGGGCGGAGTCAGTCCCGGATCCATACCTCGGTCATCTCGCTGGCAATCGTTTCCGGACGGCGTACCTGGAAGACGGACACGATGAGGTCCTGGTCGTGCGGGTAGCAGAGCTTCAGGCCGCCGCGCACCAGCGTCGCCAGGTCGGAAAGCGCAAAGTCGTCGAGCGTGTCCGGGTCGTCGAGGTCGACGTCCTCCGGCAGGTGGGCCTGAAGATCGGCCCCGATGGCGGTCAGCAGCGTCGCCAGGTCACCGTCCACCTCCACGCCGTCCCAGCCCTCGACGGTCACCACGTCGGCACCCGGGGCGGTGAGCACGTACTGCGACCAGTCGGCGACCATGTCCAGGAACACGGAGCCGGTCAACCTGGCCTGCGGGTGCAGCTTGGCCTGATGCCGCACCTCGTCCTCCAGCGCGTCATGGATGGCGTCGGTGGCCAGGGCCGGCTCGATGACATGCACGACGCCGCCCCAGCAGCCGACCGCGACGATGTCAAGGTCGGCCCGGGTCTGCGGCGCGAACACGTCCCGCCGGGGGAGCTCGCCCTGCTCGCTCACCACAGCCGCGACGGTGCTGAGGCTCTCCACCACTCGCCGGGCGTGCGCCGGGTCGTGCGGCGGCAGCATGGAGGCCACGACGGTCTCACCGGCCGGAGGGAACGGCGGAAACACGATCGTCAACTCGGTACGGCTGTCGCGTACGGTCACCCGGTTTTCGGACACGGTTCAAAACTCTAATATCGATCGCCAGGCGTCGTGTGAACGCTTCCCTGAGCTCGGTGGTTCGACCGGCCGTGAGCCGCGTTTCGGCCATCCGCTGCAACGCCTGTTTCGGCAGGTATCGGCCGGCTGAGTCCGCAAAGAGCCGTCACCCCCGACGACCTGGACGAGACTTGGGCCCGCTACACACATTCGTCGTGGCGGGGGCGAGCCAACCCGCCACTCGGATGATGCAAGATGAAGGCATCCGCACATCGGCAGAACCGTGAGCGCTGGCTATGTCCCGGAGGCCATGTACGCGGCGAGGACGTAGTTGGGGCGACGGTCGAGGTTCTTGCGGGCCCGGTCGTAGCGCATGGTGGTCCGCGGGTCGGCGTGACGGGCGGCGATCTGTACGTCGCGGAGGCTGACGCCGGCGTCGAGCATGGTGGTCACGAAGGTGTGGCGCAGCATGTGTGGGTGCATCCTCGGCATACGGACCCCCGCGGCAACGGCGAGGTGCTTGAGTCGGCGGGTGGCGGTGTGCCGGTCCATCCGCCGTCCGTGGGTGTTTCGCAGGATCGGCCCGCTGGGGCGCTCATCGACAGCCCGGTCAATGGCCCTGGCGACCGCGGGTGGCAGCGGGACGAGCGCGACCTTGCCTCCCTTGCCGCGCACGCGCAGGACCCGGTGGCCGTGTTCCTCGCCCAGGTCGGCGATGTTCGACCCGCAGGCTTCGAAGATCCGCGACCCGAGCAGACCCAAGAGCGCGACCAGTGCGAAGTCGTTCAGGTTCGGGGACTTCCGGGCGGTGGTGATCAGGGCTTCGAACTGCAGGTGCCCCAGCCCGAGGGTCGGCGACTCGGCCGGCACCGTGGGCCGACGGACGTAGTCGGCCGGCGAGTGCTCCAGGATGGCGTCGATGACGCAGACCCGATAGAACCCGACCACCACCGACAGTCGCCGCGAGACCGTCGAGGGCTGGTAGCGACGCACGTCTTGCAGCCAGCGTACGTACCGCTCGATGTCCACCCGCGCCGCAGCGAGCGGGTCGAGGTCTTGGGTGGTGCACCAGCGTAGGAAGATCCGCAGGTCGGACTCAGTGTGGACGCGGGTCTGGCCACGGTAGCGACCCAGGAAGGCCGACACTGCGGCGCGCACAACGAGTTGAGGGGCAGGTACGACACTGGAAGCCGAAACAGGAGAGATAGCCATTCATCACCGTGCGTCACCACCGGTGATGAACGCCAGTCGACCTGGAGCGGCATGACAATGCGCGGAGTTCGCCGCCGGCCTGCGGGCCTGGTAGTGCGCCTGGCGCGCCGGCACTCCGTTCTCGCAAATATCCGTGCCGGCGGTCCCACGGTTCGTTGCCGTCCCGTCAGTGGTCAAGTCTGAGCTCAGGCATCCGTAAGCGCACGGCCCGCGGGCACCACCGAGGCGACGGTTCTAATCCTGGCTTCAGGGTGATCGGGGAGGATGAGCGGCAAAGCATCGACTGGAAGGGGGCGGGCCGGCGTGCGGATCCTGATCGCGGATGATGACGGGGCCATCCGTGAGTCGCTGGAGCGGGTGCTCCAGGTCGAGGGTTACGACACCAGCACCGTCGCCAACGGTCTCGCCGTGCTCGACGGGGTCGGTGGGGCGGGCGGTGACGCGCTGGATCTGCTGATCCTCGACGTGATGATGCCTCGCCTCGGCGGGTTGGAGACCTGCCGGCGGTTGCGGGCCGCGGGTCGGGATCTGCCGGTGCTTATGCTGACCGCCCGTGACCAGGTCTCCGACCGGGTCGCGGGGCTGGACGCGGGCGCTGACGACTACCTGCCCAAGCCGTTCGCCACCGAGGAGTTGCTGGCCCGGGTGCGGGCCCTGCTGCGCCGGCGCACGCCGGGCGACGGGGAGTCGCAGATCCTGTCGTTCGCCGACGTCCGGGTCGATCCCGACAGGTTCGAGGCGTGGCGTGGCGGGCGGCCGCTGCGCTTGACCCGGACCGAGTTCTCCCTGCTGGAGGTTCTCGTGCGCAACGCGACCCGGGTCTTGACCCGCGACGCGCTGTTCGAGGCGATCTGGGGCTTCGACATGAGCGCCACCGCCAACAACCTCCAGGTATACGTGAGCTACCTGCGCCGCAAGATGGAGGCCGAGGGTGAGCCGCGATTGATCTACACGCTGCGCGGCCTGGGATACACGTTGCGGGAGACTCCTCCGTGAGCAGGCCCGCCGGCCGGGAACCGCGCCGGCTGACCCGATGGTGGCGCCGGCGGTCCCTGCGGACCAGGCTGACGGTGATCGCGGCGACGGCCATCGCGGTCAGCGTGTTCGTGGCCTTCCAGGTGGCCAGCGAGCTAATGGACTGGGAGCTGCAGGACGCCGCCGAGGATCAGCTGCGCGCCGACTCCCGCGTCCTGGCGACGGACGCGGAGCACGCCGGTGTGGCGCAGGTCCAGCTACCGCCGTATCCCGGGTCCGGTCGGCTGGTACGGGTCATCCTGCCCGACGGCTCGACCCGGACGCCGGTCGGCCAACCTGCGCTGCCTCCGGTCAGCGGGCGCGCCGGGCGCGTGGCGCAGGGCGCGTCGGCCGACCTGATGGAGTCGAACGACAGCGACGAGGACGGCTACCGCATCTACACGCTGCGGGCGGGCGACGGCGCGGTCCAGGTGGCCCGCGTCGCCGACGACAGCCCGATCAACCGGTTCGGGTTCGGGATGTTGCTGATCGGGCTGCTCTGCGTGGTTGGCGGCGCCCTTGTCGGGCGGACCGTGGCGCGGGCCGGGCTGGCACCGATCGACCGGCTGACTGCCGCAGCGGTACGTGTCGCGCACACCCGGGTTCTCGACGCCGACATCCCGGATGAGGGCGGTGGGGAGATCCGGAGGCTGATCCAGTCGATCAACGAGATGCTCGCCGCGCTCCGGGACTCCCGGCGGGCCCAGCGGCTGCTCGCCGAGGACGCCGCCCACGAGCTCAAGACCCCGCTCACCAGCCTGCGCCTCAACGTCGAGCTGCTGATCCGGCTCGATCGGCGCGGCACCCTGGACAGCGCACTGTCGGCGGAGAGCCGGACCCGGTTGCTCAACGATCTCGGCGCCCAGGTGGCCGAGTTGAGCACCCTTGCCGCCGAGCTGACCGAGGTGGCGCGCGGTGACGTCAGCGACGAGAGCACCGAGCTGCTCGACCTCGCCGACGTGGTGGTGGCCGCCGCGACCCGGGCGCGTTCCCGCGCGCCTGACACCGAGGTCGCGCTCGACGTGACCTCCATGTGGGTGAGCGGGCGTCCCGCTGCGCTCCAGCGGGCGGTGCTCAACCTCATCGACAACGCCGGCAAGTGGTCCCCCGCGGACCAGCCGGTCCAGGTCCGGCTGCGTGCCGAGGGCGCATCGGCGGTGCTCGAGGTCGACGACGCCGGGCCGGGCATCGACGCAGTCGACGTACCGCGGGTGTTCGACCGGTTCTACCGTGCCGACAGCGCCCGGGGGTTGCCGGGATCCGGTCTGGGGCTGTCGATCGTGCAGCGGGTCGTCGACGCCCACGGCGGCCGGGCCGCTGTCGCCCGTTCCACACGCGGTGGCGCGCTGCTTCGGGTCGACCTTCCGGCCGCGGCCCCGCCCGCCCCGATCGCGCGCCGCGCCGCCGGGGAGGACACCGCGGCGCGCTGACCCCGTCCCGGTGGTGCGGCGCAGGACAAGAGAGGGCCGCCTTCGGGCATGACCCCGCGCCGTTCACCTTCGGGGCCGGACACTGCGGTGCGCCGACCCCAGGCCCGGCGCGTCGACCCCAGGCCCGGCGCGTCGCGCAGGACCGGAGGGCGGCGGCCGTCGGGCCCACGAAAGGACACGGGACGGGCTGGATGCCCGTCCCGGATCTCGTCCGTGCCGCCGCGCTCACCGTTGCAGCGCGGGCTCCTCCTCGTCGGCGAGCGTGTGTCGACCGATCGGCGGCCCTGCCGCTGGACGGGACAGCCGGCTCGGCCACCAGATCCGCCGGCCGATCAGGAGGGTGAGGGCGGGCACCAGGACCGACCGCACCAGCAGGGCGTCGAGCAGCACGCCGAAGGCGACCAGGAACCCGACCTCGATCAGCATCACCAGCGGAAGTGTGGCGAGGACCGCGAACGTGGCCGCCAGGACCAGCCCTGCCGAGGTGATGACACCACCGGTGGCCGACAGGGCCTTTAGCATGCCCTCTCGGGTGCCGAGACGCACGGTCTCCTCCCGGGCCCGGCTGGCCAGGAAGATGTTGTAGTCGACGCCGAGCGCCACCAGGAACAGGAATGCCAGCAGCGGCACCGAATAGTCGACGCCCTTGAACCCGAGGATCGTGTCGAAGACGAACACGCTGCCGCCGAAGGCCGCCGCGAACGAGACGATCACAGTCGCCATCAGGATCAGCGGGGCCACGATCGCGCGCAGCAGCAGCCCGAGGACGATCAGCACGACGGCGAGCACCAGCGGGATCACCCGCTTCTCGTCGCGGCTGGTGGTCACCTCGGTGTCGAGGTTCTCCGCGCTCGGCCCGCCGACGATCGCCTCCGCCCCGTTCACCGCGTGCACGGCGGTGCGCACCCGCTTGATCGTGTCGTACTCCGCGGCGGTGTCCGGCGCGTCGGTCGGGAACACGGAGATGTCGGCCCAGCCTCCGACGGTCTGGCCCGGGACGGCCTCTGCCACGCCGGGAGTGCGCTTGACGATGTCGACCACCCGCTCCTGGTACGCCGGCCGCGTATAGATCGTCATCGGCTGGCCGCCGAGCTCCGGGAAGTGCTGGCGGAGAACGGTGAAGCCGGTGACGGACTCCGGCGCGGACAGGAACTGGTCCTGCTCCCGCAGGGCGCCGGTGTTACCCGTCAGACCGATGGCGAGCACGCCGAGGACTCCGAGCGAGCCGAGCGTGGCCACCCACCGTCGGCGGCTGATGCCGGTGCCGAGCCGTCCCCACAGCCCCGGCTTGTCCTGCACGGCCGTGCTGAACCGCGGGATGGCCGGCCAGAAGATTCGCCTGCCGAGCACCACGAGCACCGCCGGGAACAGCGTCAGCATGGCCACCAGCGCGCACAGGATGCCGGCGGCGCCGATCGGGCCCAACCCGCTGGTGCTGTTCAGGTCCGCGACGAGCAGGCAGAGCAGGCCGGCGACCACGGTGGCCGCGGACGCGACGATGGCTGGCGCCGCGCCGCGTAGAGCGTGGACCATCGCGACCCGGACGTTCTCGTGATGGTGCAGTGTCTCCCGATATCGAGCGATGAGCAACAGCGCGTAGTCCGTGCCGACGCCGAACACCAGGATCGTCAGCAGCGCCGAGTTCTGGTCGTTGACCACGATGCCGAAGCCCTTGACGAGCAGGTAGACGGTCGCCATCGCAGTCAGTGCGGCCGCGCCGACGACCACGAGCGGGATGAACCACAACACCGGGCTGCGGTAGGTGAGGATAAGCAGGACCGTGACGACGACGACCGTGGTGAGGAAGACTTGCAGGTCGATGCCGTCGAAGGCAGCGTCCATGTCGCCGTCGATCGCGGCCGGGCCGGTCACGTCGAGTTCCAGGCCGGCGGGGCGGTCCTTCGCGGCGTCACGCAACGGGCCGACGATGGCCTCCGGTGCGCCGTGGGTCGTGCTCACGTCGAGGGTGAACATCATCGCCTTGCCGTCGGTGGAGAGTCTTGTCGCCGGGCCCTCGTCGTCCTCGCCGGCCGCCGCCTTCGGCGGGTACCGCTCGGCAAGGGTGTTGTAGTGGCGCTCGACCGTCGCGCGGTCGGCGTCGGTCATGCCGCCGGCGCGGTGGTACACGAAGACGAACGTGTTGTCCTCGCCGCCGGGGAGACTGTCCTCCAGCAGCGCCACCTTGGTGGACTCGGCGCTGGCCGGCAGGGTGTCCACGGCTTTGTCGGTGGTGACCGAGCTCAACTTTCCGCTCAACGGCACCATGACCGCCGCCAGCGCCAGCCACAAGCCGATCACCAGCCACGGCACCCACCGGCCTGCCAACCGACCGGACGGCGCTTCCCTGGGCGGCGCTGCGTTGACTGACATCAATAGCCTCCTGACGGGTTGCATCGCTTGTCTGAGGCCAACTTCGTACCGAGCGAATCTGAGACGACCGTTAATCCGGTGATCAGACCGGTTGGCAACGCCCCTGGGACGTTCGCGTTCTGCGGCTCACGCAGAGCTGAGCCGTTTCGAGCGGCACCCCGTTCGGGCGTGCTGCCGTCGAGCGGGGGACCAACGGGCCGAGGCAGGCGTCAACGGCGGCGCGGACTGGTACGCCGTCGCGGGATGTGGCGTGGCTCCGGCGGCCACGAGGCGGCCCGCATCGAGGCGGCGATGATGGAAATGGCCAGCATTGCCACGCTGCCCGCGATGTCGAGGATCCAGCATTGCCACGCTGCCTGCGATGTCGAGGATGCAGTGGTTCCGATGGTAACGACGTCTGCTGCCATGAGCAGCGGAGACAACCACGCTGACCGGGCAAGGCATGGATGTATACCGCGCGGCCCGCTGCCGACGTCGTGTCCACCGGAGCGAAGAGCCACATCCGATCGAAGTTACTTGTGGTAACTTACTAGAAGTAACTTGTGGTGATCTTGGTGTGGAAGGAGTTCGGGTGAGTGAGCTGCCCGCGGCCGGCCCGCGCCGCAGGATGTCCAAGCAGCAGCGGCACACCCAACTACTGCAGGTCGCCCGCGAGCTCATCCGCGACGCCGGCACCGGCGAGTTCACCCTCGCCCGGCTCGCCGACCGCGCCGGAGTGACCAAACCCCTGGTCTACGACCACTTCGGTGACCGAGGCGGCATCCTCGCCGAGCTGTACCGCGAGTTCGAGGCCCGCCAGCGCGAGACGCTGCGCGCCGCGCTCGAGGAAGCCGAGCCCGACCTGCCGAGGGTGGCGGACCTGGTTGCGGGGGCATACATCGACTGCTGCCTTGCCGAAGGCCGAGAGCTGGCCGACGTCGTCGCCGCGCTGACCGGCTCAGCCACCCTCAGCCGGCTACGCCAGGAGGCCGAAGAGGCCTACCTCGACATGTGCCGCGAGGCACTCACGCCCCTGGCCGGCCCCATCGACACGGCAGGATTGCAGGCCATCGTCGGCGCCGGCGACGCCCTCGCCCGCAGCGCCCTCGACAACCGGATCAGCCCCGAGCGCGCCCGCGACGCGCTTGCCCGCGTCGTCACGGCGGTCGCCACCGAGAACCGACACCCCACGAGCGAGGAGACCCCATGACGATCACCCATACCCCCGAGACAGGCAACGCCCTCTGGGTGTACGCGCATCCCCGCCGGGGATCCTTCAACGCTCACCTCCTCCAGGCGGGCACCGAGGCTCTGGCCGCTCGCTACCGGGTGCAGACGTCCGATTTGTACGCGCAGGGCTTCGACCCTGTTCTCAGCGACCGCGACCTCGGTGAGCTGGCCGCGAATCCCGGCAACATCGCCGAACTGGCCGGCGAGGCGTACACCCGCGGCGAACTGCCCGCCGACGTGCGCGACGAGCAGGCGAAACTGGCCGCGGCCGAGCTGTTGGTCATCCAGTTCCCGTTGTGGTGGTACGGGCCGCCCGCGATCCTCAAAGGTTGGTTCGACCGAGTACTCACCAGTGGATTCGCGTACGGTGACCTCGATGACGATGGGCTGCCGCGCCGCTACGGCGACGGCGGCCTCGCCGGGCGCCGGGCGTTGATCGTGGTGACCGCCGGCGAAGACGCCGCATCGATCGGCCCGCGCGGTATCAGCGGCGACATCGATTCCCTGCTGTTCCCCGTCACCCACGGCGTGCTCTGGTACGTCGGCATCGACGTGGTCGACCTGCACGTCGTCCACGATGCCGACAGTCTGGACACCGCCGCTGTCGAACGCGAGACCACGCGACTACGAGAGCGGCTGCGCACCGTCGACACCGAGCCCACCCTGCCGTTCCGACGCCTGCGCGATGGCGACTACCACGGGACCCGGGCCCTCCGCGAGGATCTACTGCCAGGGCGTACCGATCTCGGCATTCACTCCGCCCACGGAGCCTGAGAGACGATCGGTGAGCCAGAGTGGGCTCTGTCTATGTGATGGTGCTGCGCCACCATGGCCCGGGGCCGACCGATGACCGGCTGGCGGGTGATCATCCGTGCGGCGTCTCGCGGGGTGCTCGGTGGGTCCTCGGGAGCGGTTGGACCGTCACGGCTGCCGGTGGACAGGGGCGTGGCGGTGGACGTCCGAGCGGGGCTTCGGCCGGACCAGGCGCGGCAGCACGTGCTGTCACCGCAGGCTTCCGCCGTCACCGCCGCTGACCGGCGTCGGTGCAACGCCGCGTTGACGGCTGGGCAGCCGACTCAGGCAACCCCGTCCGGTCACCCGCCCGGTGTCTGTCTGGGCCTCGGGGAGCTTCGCGTTTCGCGGGCCGGTTGCGCAGGCGCCGTCCTCCGGGCGGCCGCAACTGCACGTGGCCCCGGCGGCCCCACGGAGCGGTACTACGCTCCGTTGCATGCCTGAAGATCATGCGTACGGTGTGCGGCTCTTCGTCCCGGGGACCGCGACCACGATGGCCCAGTGGCAGGCCCCGCTCGGACGTTCCGGGCTGACGCTGGAGGGCCAGTCGCTCACGTCGCAGAGCTTCGGCTTCCGCGGGATGGTGGAGTGGGTAGGTAACGACGGCTCGTTCGGACAGGCATTCGGTCACGGCACGATGTCGGTGGAGGAGCAGCGTGCCGTCGGAGGGGCCGGAAGCGCCCTGGTCCTGGATCTGCCGGTGTACCTCGGTGAGGCGGCAGGCAAGGTAGCGATGCTGATCGCCGCGCTGGGCGACGCAGGAGCGCTCGGAGTGCGACTGGAGCAGTCGAAGCTGGGCTGGCCCGTCACCCGGTGGGTTCAGGTTCTCGAGAGTGGCGACCCGTGGTCGCTCTACCGCTGCGCCGTCGTGGTGCTACAGGAACGCGGTGTGTCGCGATCCTGCGGCATGCACGCGTTCGGGTTGCCGGATGCGCAGGTCGAGGCCCTCTCATCCGAAGCCAACCAGATCCTTGGCTCGTTCAACGTGTACCAACTGGCAGAGAACCCCGTGTTGGTCAGCGGCGATGCCTTCCGGCCCGACCTGGAGACCCCTCGCCGCCGCCTCGAGCGCTGGCCCGATGACGGGTACCCGCCGGGCCACGCGTGCCACAACCCCTTCGGCGTCTGGCGTCTGGGCAACGAGGGAGGTGAGGCGGACTCGCGGAGCGGGCGCCGGCCCGTGTTCGTTCCCGCGCTGGTGGCCGTCCTCACCGCCGCCGAGGAGAGGGCCGGTCGGCGCCTCCGCCGCGAGGAGGTGGAACGCCTCACTGGCGAAGGTGTCTGCATGATGATGACCCACGCCGATGCTCAGAAGCTCGAACGCAGCCGAGGTTATGCGGACCTTGAGCCGGAGCTGGTCTGGAGGCAGTGGCAGGTCCTACGCGAGTCCCGAGGCTGACATCGTCGTGACCCAGCACGCATACCAAGTCGACGTGGCAGCCTGACAGGACATCACCTGCTACCGGCTGGTGCCGGCCCTGACCTGCGTTCACCGTGGCCGGCTCGACCTGCTGGCCGACCATGACCCGCTGCCGGGTGGGCAGGCGACGCCGCAGGACTACCGAGGGTAGAGGACACATGCGGACCACCACAGTTGGCAACCTGCGGATCCTGCTCCCGGATCTCGACCCCGACGACCTCGACAGCACCAGCGACCTGAGCGACGACCTCAGCGACGCCGCCGTGGCCGGCGCTTCCCGGCGCGGCGCTGCGCTCGACGGTATCCGGGTCCGCAGCAGCCGGATCACCGGCGTGGACCTCAGCGAGAGCGCCTGGGAGACAGGAACCCTCTTCGGTTGCGAGATCACCGGCACCGACTTCTCCGGCGCCACCCTGTCCGGCGTCGCCATCGAGCGCTGCGCCGTCACCGGCTGCCGGTTCACCGGCACCGGACTCACCGACATCCGGCTGAAGGACGTCCTGTTCGAGGGATGCCGCTTCGACTACGCCACCTTCATCCGGGTCACCGCCGCCGGCGCCGTGGCCTTCGTCGACTGCATCCTCACCGACGCCACCTGGTCGTCCTGCCGACTCCCCGACACCGTCCTCCGGTCCTGCCAACTGGCCCGTCTCGAACTCGAAGCCTGCCAGCTCCACGGCGCCGACCTCCGGGGCAATTCGCTGCACGATCTGAAGACCAGTCTCGGCAACCTGCACGGGGTCACCGTCGACGAGGACCAGCTCCCCGACATCACCCACCTGGCCGTCACCGAGCTCAACCTCACGGTGCAGCGACGATGACCCAGGGACGCAAGCCCTCCGTCGATGATCACGTGCCCTGGAACGGGGCACCCCGCAGGCTCTGCTGTCCCGTAACCATCAGGCGTACCGACAGGTCCCCGTATGAAGCCTCGCCCTCCTGCGGCGTCCGGCGGTGAAGTGACCACGCTGAAGCCCTTGATCTGTTCGAACTCGGCCCGCAACTCCGCCGCCGGGGGTGGCACGGCTTCGGCAGCGTCTAGCCGACACGGACCCGAGCGGCACCGGTGGCTCGTCCGCCGTCACCGCGTCCACCTGCAGAAATGCGACCGCTACGAGGTGGGCGAAACCGTCATTGCCGGTTACGATGATCAAGATCAAGATCCGGCGCATGATCCGTCCGTGGCGTTCTCCCCCGCGTCGCCGACCGTCAGGAGGAGGACCACCATGCCCTCGTACGCCACAGCGCCACCCCGCTCGATGCCTCGTGTCGGGGCCCTGATGTGGCTGGTTCAGCCCCTCTACATCGCCTGCGAGCTGGTCGCGGCGGCGGCCGCCACCGCGCCGTACAGCCTGATGGACAACACGATCAGTGACCTCGGGGCAACCACGTGCACCACCATCGCGTACCCGTATGGAGACATCCCGGTCTGCTCACCCCTGAATCTGCTCGTCAACGGCGCGTTCGTGGGTTTCGGCCTGCTGATGGCGCTCGGAGCGGTGCTGCTCCGAGGGTGGCTTCCCCGAGGCGCCGCAGCGACGACCGCCGTGGTGCTGTGGGTCGTCACGGGGCTCAGCTCGATCGCAACCGGATTGGTGCCGCTGGACCGGGACCTGGAACTGCACGTACTTGTGGCCCTGCCCGCCTTTGTCACGCAGTTCCTGGCACTGCTCGTCACCGCCTACGTTGTGAGGCACCGTCGAGGCCCGTCGCGAGCGGCCCTGCTCGCGGGCGTGGTTTCGCTCGTGGGTCTCGTCGCGTTCCTCGCGCGCACCGGCAGCGCCGAACTCGGTGGCTTGTTCGAGCGGCTGGCGCTGTGGCCGGGCTATCTCTGGCTGCCGGTCCTCGCCGTCGTCGTCCTGCGTGAGCGGCGCCCCGTGGACCCGGCACGCTAGAGCCGCGTCACGCAGCCACGAACGGGCAGTCTGGTTGGCGCATCCCCGGAAGGGCCCCTACTCGAGAAGCGACGCGAGGGGCCCTTCCTCACCGGCAGGGAGCGCCGTTGAGGGAGAAGCTCGTGGGGGTCGGGTTGCTGCCGCTCCACGTACCCTGGAAGCCGAACGAGACGCTCGCGCCGGCCGCGATCGTGCCGTTCCAACTGGCGTTGCGGATCGTGACGGCGGAGCCGGACTGGGCGTAGGTGGCGCTCCAGAGCGTGGTGATCCGCTGGTCACCCGGGAACGCGAAGGCCAGGGTCCAGCCGTTGACGGCGGTCGTGGCAGTGTTCTTGATCGTGACGTTGGCGATGAGCCCGCCGGACCATTCCGACTGCTTCTGGTAGGTCACCGCGCAGGTGGGGCTGGGTGGCGGAGTGGTCGGACCGGTCGGCGGGTCGACCCGGACCTCGTTGGTCGCGATCGACACGTTGCCCGCCGCGTCCCGGGCCCTCACGTAGTAGTGGTTGGGCACGGACGGCGCGAGTGACACCGTGTGGCTGGTGCCCGGCACGGTGGCCACCAGCGTCGAGGTGAAGGCCCCGTCCCAGCGGTAGACGTCGTAGCCGGTCACTCCGACGTCGTCCGTCGAAGGCGTCCAGTTCAGCTTGGCCGACATGGTGGTCACGTCGCTGACGGTCAACGGCCCCGGGGCGCTCGGGGGTACGGTGTCAGGGCCGGCGTCGGTCGCCGGGGTGACGATGGTGAGCGGATCCGACCACTGTGAATTGTGCCCGCCCGAGTCGCTGGCCTGCACGATGAAGCGATACTGCGTGGCCGGCCTGAGTGTGATCGTGGCTGTGGTGACGTTGCCGACCCGGACGGAATCCCCCAGGTCGCGGAACGCCTGGAAGTATCCGATCGTGTGTCCGGTGATGTCGCAGCAGCCGGGCTCGGCCGCCGTCCAGGTCAGGGTGACCGACGTCGAGGTGATCCGGCTGACCGCCACGTTCCTCGGCGCGGTCGGCGGAAGGTCGGCCGGGGGCGTCGGGTTGGTCGCGTCGACCGTGTTGGACGCGGCCGACAGGTTACCCGCGGCGTCCTTGGCGCGTACGTAGAACTGGATGTGCGGGCCGGGTCCCGTCGTGCCCGAGGGCGGCAGCTGGTACGTCGTCGACGTGGCGGTGCCGAGCAGCGTGGTGGTGTACCAGCCGTCGAACCGGTAGACGTGGTAACCGGTCACACCGACGTTGTCCGGCGCAGCCGACCAGTACAGCGTGCCATTCCGGTTGGTCAGGCTCGTCGGCGAGCCCGGTGGCACGGTGTCCGGGCCGCTGTCGGTGGCCGGAGCCACCACGATGATCTGGTTCGACCAGGGGGAGGTGTGTCCCGTCGAGTCCTTGGCCGCGACCCTGATGTTGTACTGGCGGGTCGGCGAGATGTTGATCGTGGCCGTGGTGACGTTTCCGACCGTCACGGTCGGGATCGCGTCGGTGAACGGCTCCGGGTACATGATGGTGTAGTTGGTGATGGCGCAGCAGCCGGGGGTGGAGGCGGTCCAGCTCAGGGTGACCGACGTCGAGGTCACCATGGTGGCTCTGAGCAGCGCGGGCGGGGTCGGCGGCGCCGGTGTGACGGGCGGGGTCGATGGCGGGACGGTGCTCGCCAGCGTCGACCCGGCGCCGGCCGCGGGTGTGGTGACCAGACCCGCACCCAGCACCGCGACCGGCAGGGCGGCGGCGGCCACGACGGCCGGCCACACGCGACGGAACGACAACCTGGGACTAGGGTCCACCATGCGTCGACAATGTCGTTACGGATAGATGCGCGTCAAGGCGCTACTCGGCAGCTGAGATGCGCGACGATGCAGCGTGGGACGCAGCCGCGGGCGCTGGTTTGCCGCCGGCCGCCGGCGAGCGGCTCGATGCGAGCGACGTCTTCACCCCACTGCCCGAGTGCCTCCCACCCCATCCACCGCATCTTACGGAGACGCCTCCGGCAAGGGGCCACGGTGCCGAGGAGGTAGGAGGATCACGCCGGCGGCGCGGACCCGCGTCACGCTGGCGATGTAGGAGAGGTCCGGTTCGGTCTGCGTCTCGCCCACGCGACCGACCCTACGGGGCACGCCCCCAGCACGTATGCCGTTACCGCAGGAGGACGGGCGTGCCGGGTCCGCCGACGGTCCGCCCCTGCTGTCGCTGGCGGGGCGTTCACGGTGCCGACGGTGCCGTCACCGGGTCCGCCCGGTGGGGCGTGACGAACGCGCGGTGCTCGGCGGCGGTGGGGGTGAGGTCGCGGGCGGCGAGCCAGGCCGCTGCCTCGGCGGGGTCGCCGGCGATGGTCGCCGGGCGGTTCAGCCGGGCCAGCAGCGCGGTGCGGATCTCCGGCGGGCCGGTGAGCAGACCGCCGGCCAGGACGAGCGGTCCGGCGCCGGGCGCGACGGCGCGCACGGTGGCGGCGAGCCGGTCGGCGGCCGTCCCGATCAGCCGGTGGGCGTCGGGGTCGCCGGCCCGGACCGCGTCGAGGACGAGCGGGGCCAGCCCCGCCACCCGGTGCCGGGGCAACGTGTAGAACGCGGTGACGAATCCGTCGCCCGTCGGGTCTCCCGTCGGAGCGGCGGCGCCGCGTACGGCGGTGGACACGGCATCGACCAGCGGCCCGCTCACGTCACGGCCGGCGGTCAGCGCCCGTGCGGTCAGCCGGGCCGCTTCGAGGCCGAGCCAGAAGCCGCCGCCCTCGTCGCCCAGCAGCCAGCCCAGCCCGTCGACGGTGTGGCCCACCGAGTGTTCGACGATCCGTACCGCGACTGCTCCGGTCCCGGCGATCAGCACCGTGCCCGACCGCGCCGGTGTGCCGGCGGCGAACGCCGCCACCGCGTCGCCCACCGTGCGTAGCGGGCAGTGCAGCCCGGTCGCCCGCCAGGCGTCCGCGTAGCACGCCGCCGCCGCCGGACGGTCCAGGGCCGACCGTCCGGCCAGCGCCACCACGGCCCCCGCCACCCGCGCGGGATCGCGCCCGGCGAGAGCCTCCCGGACCGCCGCGACCAGCGCGGCTGCGGCGTCGGCCGGTGGTCGGGCGACCGGGTTGCCGGCGCCGGCCCGACCGCGCCCGACGATCCGCCCGTCGGGCGTCGCCACCACCACCCGGGTCGCCGAGCCGCCGCAGTCGGCGCCGGCAACGAGAGGTGTCGATGTGCAAAGTATTGACACATTCGAATGTTCAATCATAATTTTGCTCATCACAAGGGTGAGCCGAAAGGAATGCTGATGGCCGGGACCGGGTTGCTGGGTCGTGTCCGCACCGAGCTGCCGACCCTGCCCGAAGCCCTCCAGCGGGTCGGTGAGCGGCTCCTCGGCGACCCCGAGGAGACCGCCCGGTCCACGATCGTCGACCTCGCCGAGCGGGCGGGTACCTCGACCGCCACGGTCACCCGCTTCTGCCGCACCTTCGGCTACCGGGGCTACGCCGAGCTGCGGGTCGCCGTGGCCACCGAAACCGGCCGGGCGGCGCAGGCCCGGTGGGACACCGACATCGACCGCGAGATCGGCCCCGACGATCCGCTCAGTCACCTGCTGGACGTCGTCGCGTCGGCCGACGGGCGGGCGATCCAGGACACCGCCGGCCAGGTCGACCTCGCCGCCGTCGACCGGGTGGCCGCCGCCGTCGCCGAGGCGCGCCGGGTCGAGCTGTTCGGTCTGGGCAGCTCCGGCAACGCGGCCCGGGAGATGGCGTTCCGCCTCGAACGGATCCGGGTGCCGTGCTGGCACCGTCCCGACCCGCACACCGCGCTCACCAACGCCGCGCTGCTGGAAGTGGGTGACGTGGCGATCGGGCTGTCGCACAGCGGCCGTACCCGCGAGGTCATCGAGGTGCTCGCCGAGGCGGCCGACCACGGCGCGCTGACCGTCGCGGTCACCTCGTTCCCGCGCTCGCCGCTGGCCGAGATGGCCGACGTGGTGCTGACGACCGCGGTGCAGGAGACGACGTTCCGCCTCGCCGCGCTGTCGGCGCTGCACTCCCAGTTGCTCGTGCTCGACCTGATCTACGTCGCGGTCGCGCAGCGCACGTACCGCCGTACCACCGAGGCCTTCGAGGTGACCGCCCGAGCGGTCGCCGCCCACCGCCTGCCCGACGAGAGCCGCCGGCCCCGGCGGCGTCACCGACCGGAGGAACGATGATCGGCGCCCAGGAGTACCTCGCCGCGGTCAACGCCGCGATCGCGCAGGTGGCCGCCACCCAGTCCGACGCCGTACGGCGCGCCGCCGACCTGATCACCGCGGCGCTGCGGGCCGGTGGCGTGGTGCAGGCGTTCGGCAGCGGCCACTCCGAGGCGCTGGCCATGGAGATCGCCGGACGGGCCGGCGGCCTCGTGCCGACCAACAAGATCGCGCTACGTGACATCGTCCTCTACGGCGGGGCCGAGCGGGCCGCCCTCGACGACCCGTTCCTCGAGCGCGACCCGGCCGTCGCCCACCGCCTCTACGAGCTGGCTCCGGTCAAGCCGGACGACGTGTTCGTGATCGCGTCGAGTTCGGGCGTCAACGGCGTCGTGGTGGAGTTGGCGAGCGTCGTCCGGGACCACGGTCACCGACTGGTCGCGATCACGTCGCTCGCCCACACCAACGCCGTCGAGTCGCGTCACCCGAGCGGCCGGCGACTGGGCGACCTCGCCGACGTGGTGCTCGACAACGGCGCCCCGTTCGGTGACGCCGCCCTGCCGATCGACGGTGGGGGAGCGGTCGGCGCGATCTCGTCCATCACCGGTGCCCTGCTGGCCCAGCAGGTCGTGTGCGAGGTGGTGGCCCGGCTGGTCGCCGCCGGCGAGACGCCCCCGGTCTACCTGTCGGCGAACATCCCCGGCGGCGACCGGCACAACCAGGAGCTGGAGGCCCGGTACGCGGGGCGCATCCGACGTACCGCCTAGAGAAGGCGAGCTCAGTCATGAACCTCTCTTCTTCCTCCCACCGACGACACTCGACCACCCGGCGCACCGTCCTGCGGACGACCGCGGCCGTCGCCGCGACCGTGCCCCTGGCCGGCTGCGTGACCGCCGGCGGGGGTGACGACGACGCGCCGGCCGCCGAGGGCGCGAGGAGCGCCGACAACCCGCTCGGTGTGCCCGACGCGGCACCGCTCGAGGTCGTCATCTTCAAGGGCGGCTACGGCGACGAGTACGCCCGGCACGCCGAGCAGCTCTACCGGGACCGGCACCCGGGCGCGACGGTCGACCACAAGGGCATCCAGAAGGTGGGCGAGGCGCTCCAACCGCGGTTCGTCGCCGACACCCCGCCGGACGTCGTCGACAACACCGGCGCCGGACGGCTCGACCTGGCCACCCTGGTCGCCGCCGACAAGCTCACCGACCTGAACGAGCTGCTCGACGCCCCGGCGCTCGACGGCGGCGGCGCGAAGGTACGCGACACCCTGCTGCCGGGGGTGGTCGAGGACGGCACCTTCGACCGCGTACCGCGCGCCCTCAACTTCACCTACACCGTCTGGGGGCTGTGGTACTCCCGGCCGCTGTTCGCCCGAAACGGCTGGACGTTCCCGACGACCTGGGACGCCATGCTGACCCTCTGCGCCGAGATCAAGAAGACCGGCGCGGCGCCGTGGACGTACCAGGGCAAGTACCCGGAGTACCTCAACGACCCGCTGTTGGCCATGGCCGCCAAGGCCGGCGGGATGGACCTCGTCAAGGCGGTCGACAACCTCGAACCCCGGGCCTGGAAGCAGCCGGCGTTGCTCGACGCGGCCGCCGCGATCGCCGAGCTGGCCGGGCGCGGCTACCTCCTGCCCGGCTCGGAGGCGCTGTCGCACACCGAGTCGCAGGCGGCGTGGTGCCAGGGACGCGCCGCGATCATCCCCTGTGGATCGTGGCTGGAAGCCGAGCAGAAGGGCGTGGCCCCGGACGGATTCGACATGGTGATGGCCCCGGTGCCGGCCCTCGGTGGCGGCGACCGGATGCCGGCGAACAGCCTGCAGGCGACCAGCAGCGAGTCGTTCGTCGTGCCGGCCAGGGCGAAGAACCGACGGGGTGGTCTCGATTTCCTCCGCATCCTCTTCTCGAAGCCGGCCGCCCGGCGGTTCGCCGAACTGAACTCCGCCCTGCCCACGGTGGCCGGCGCGACCGACGGCCTCACCCTGTCCAGCGGGCTCGGCTCGGTGCGGGGCGCCGTCGACGCCGCCGCCGCGAACACCTTCGCCTACCGCTTCCGCACCTGGTACGCGCCCCTGGCCAAGGCGGTCGACGACGCCACCGGCGAGCTGGCCACCCGACGCGTCACGCCGGCCCAGTGGGCCGACCGGATCCAGCGGGCGGCGGACCGCGTCGCGGCCGACAGCTCCGTCACCAGATACGAGCGGTAGCGATGACCACCGTCCGGTCCGGCCGGAGCCGGTTCCTCGCCGCCGCGATCCTGCCCGCCCTCGCCCTGTACGCGGTCTTCGTGCTCTCGCCGTACGCGCAGGCGTTCTACCTGGCCCTCACCGACTGGACCGGGGTGTCCGGCGAGGCGAGCTTCGTCGGGCTGGACAACTTCCGCCGGCTGGTCGACGACCCGCTGTTCCGTGCGTCGTTGCGCAACAACGCGCTGATGCTCCTCGTCGTGCCGGCGGTCACCATCGGCCTCGGGCTGCTGCTGGCCGCGCTGGTCTCGTTCGGCGGACGCGGCGGAGCCGCCGGACCGTCCGCCGTCCGGGGCGGCGAGGTGTACCGGGTGGCGTACTTCCTGCCGCAGGTGCTCGCGCTGCCGATCGTCGCGGTGCTCTGGCAGTTCGTCTACAACCCGACCGACGGGCTGCTCAACGGGTTCCTGCGCGGGGTCGGGCTCGACGCGCTGGCCCGGAGCTGGCTCGGCGACCCGGCCGTCGCGCTGTGGGCGGTGATGGCGGTGCTGATCTGGTCGTCGGTCGGCTTCTACATGGTCCTCTTCGGCGCCGCGATGGAGTCGATCCCGCGCGAGGTGCTGGAGGCGGCGGTACTGGACGGCGCCGGGCGCCTCGCCGTCCTGTGGCGGGTCGTCGTGCCGCTGCTGTGGGACAACGTCCAGGTCGCGTTCGTCTACCTCGGCGTGCTCGCCCTGGACGGCTTCGCGGTGGTGCAGATCATGACCGTCGGTCCGGGCGGGCCGGACGGAGCGACCGAGGTGATGGGCCTCGGGCTGTACCGCAACGCCTTCACGTACGGGCGGTTCGGTTACGCCGCGGCCATGGGTGTCGCGCTGTTCTTCCTCACGCTCGCCGTCGCCGTGGTGGCGCTGCGGGCCGGACGCCGGGAGCAGGTGGAGTACACATGACGACCGTCGTCGAACGACCCGTCGGGGCGCGACCCGCGCCGCCCGCCCGGCGTCGCCGCCGGAGCGGCACCTGGGGCCCGCACGTCTTCCTGGTGACCTGGGCGGCGATCGTCACGGTACCCCTGCTCTGGGCGGTGGTCAGCTCGCTCAAGACCGACCGCGAGATCCTCACCAGCCCGTGGACGCTGCCGGAGCAGCCGCGCTTCGACAACTGGTCGCGCGCCTGGGAACAGGCCTCCATCGGCCGGTACGTCGGCAACAGCGCGATCGTGGTGGGCGCCGCGCTCCTGCTCACCATGGTGCTGGGCTCGACCGTCGCCTACGCCCTCGCCCGCTACCCGTTCCGGGGCAACCGGATCGTCTACTACACGTTCGTCTCCGGACTGCTCTTCCCGGTCTTCCTGGCCCTGGTGCCGCTCTTCTTCGTGGTCGAGCAGCTCGGCCTGCTCGGCACGTACCCCGGTCTGATCCTGGTCTACACCGCGTACGCGTTACCGTTCACCGTCTTCTTCCTGCACGCGTTCTTCCGGTCGCTGCCGACCGCGCTCGCCGAGGCGGCGTTCCTCGACGGCTGTTCGCACTGGGGCGTTCTCGTCCGGGTGATGCTGCCGCTGGCCCGACCCGGCCTGATCAGCATCACCATCTTCAACTTCCTGGGGCTGTGGAACCAGTACCTGCTCCCGCTGGTGCTCAATCCCGACCCCGACCGGTACGTGCTCGCCCAGGGGTTGGCCGCGCTGTCGGTCAGCCAGGGTTACCGCAGCGACTGGAGCGGCCTGTTCGCCGGCCTCACCATCGCGATGCTGCCGGTGCTCGCCGCGTACGTGCTCTTCCAACGGCAGATCCGCACGGGCCTCACCGCGGGGGCGATCAGGTAGGCCCTTCCGATGGGTTCCACCGCGCGGGCGGTCGTCGTCGCCCGGCCGCGCGTATCCCTTTCCCTCCCACCGTGAGGAGACCCCCATGTCACGGAGACCCCGCGTGGGTTTCGCCGCCATCTCGGCGGCGGCGCTCACCGCCGTCGCCGCGTTCGCCGCAGTCGGCCCGGGTGGCAGCGCCACCGCCGCGGCCGAGACCTGCGGCGTGCTGTTCGACGACTTCGCGTACGCGTCGTCGGCCGATCCCGCGCTGCCGGCCCGTAGCTGGACGGTACGCACCAACGCCGGTGGCCCCGGCGTGCCGGGCGCCTCGTGGCCGGCGTCCAACATCTCGTTTCCGACCTCCGGCGGCCAGAAGGTGCTCCAGCTCGCCGCCTCCACCAACGGAACCGCCGCCGGTACCAGCCACGCCGAGCTGTTCCAGCGCCGGGCCTTCTTCGAGGGCACCTACGCCGCCCGGGTGCGCTTCACCGACGCGCCGGTCGCCGGCAACGACGGCGACCGGCTCGTCGAGACGTTCTTCACGATCACCCCGCTCGACCGTCCGATGGACCCGAACTACGGTGAGATCGACTTCGAGTACCTGCCCAACGGGGGGTGGGGCGAACAGGGCCCGATCTTCTACCAGACCACCTGGGAGACGTACCAGAACGAGCCCTGGGTGGCCGACAACATCCACACCGCGCAGCGCACCAGCTTCGACGGCTGGCACGACCTGGTCTTCACCGTCTCGGCGGGTCGGGTCAAGTACTACGTGGACGGTCGGCTGGTGGCCGACCACGGCGACAAGTACTACCCGGAAACGCCGATGTCGATCAACTTCAACCTCTGGTTCATCGACCTGGTCACCCACACCGGCGGGCTGAGCACCTACCACCAGCAGGTCGACTGGCTGTACTACGCCGACCGGCAGGTGCTGACGCCGGCCGAGGTGGCGACGCGGGTGGCCGGGCAGCGATCGGCCGGCAGAACGCACACCGACACGGTCGGCACGGGCGGTACCTGCCCGACCCCGCCGCCGACCACTGCGCCGACGACACCGCCCCCGACCACCGCGCCGCCGACGACACCGCCCCCGACGACCCCGCCGGCAAACTGTGCCGGCGTCCCGGCCTGGGACCGCAACACGGTGTACCTCGGCGGGCAGCGGGTGCGGCACAACGGCCGGCTCTGGCAGGCGAACTGGTGGACGCTCGGCTCCGAGCCGGGGCTCACCGCACAGTGGCGCGACCTGGGCAGCTGCTGAATCCGGTACGGGGAGGCGCCGCCGTCACCGGGCGGCGGCGCCCCTACCGCCCGCGACCGTTGCTCAGCCGACGACGCGAGCTGTCCAGCGAAGCGGCGACACCGCCCGTGCCACGACCCCCCTCGTCTGCATCGTCGTTTCGAAACTGACAGGGTGAACGTCCCGAGCGGAGCGACGACGTCGGGACGAAGGCGCGAACCGCTAGGCGCAGACGCGTGCTCCGTTGGTGTGGAAGTTGAGCGTGCCGAAGTCCGACGACAACCACGCCTGCACGCACGCCGTGCTCTGCGAGTTCACCAGGCGCAGGTAAGGCGACCAGGCGCTTGTTCCGCCGCTGCCCGTGCGTACCTCGTGGTCGAGCGAGCCTGCTCGACGGCCCTCCGACTCGACGATCTGCTCCACGGTCACCGGGCTGGAGTACATCCCGCCGTACATGAGGACCCGCGACCAGTTGCCGTGACAGGACCACGACCACCGGAGCTGGAGTTCACCGATCTTCATGCCCGCGAGGTGGCCACGAGATCCGTAGATAGGCGCGGTAGCGACAGTGCTGGGGCTTGAGCAACCTGAGGGGTCGCCGTCACCCCCGAAGCTCGACGCCTGTGCCGGAGCCGCGCCGATGACGGTGACGGCGCTGCCAACCACGATCGCGGTGGCAGCCGCAGTCAGGAACCTAATGGAGGGACGACGTCGATCCGAGATGGACTTGTTCTTCATTGACGTTCTCCTAACCGGATGGGATGCGCGGCGCCGCGTCTGCGCGCGCCGCCGTGCCGGGTGTGGAACGTCCAAGGCGGCGACCGCCACGCGAGTGATTCGCTGTGGGCGGCGCATCCCGGACATCCTGAACTGAAGCTGTTCAGCTGTTCATTCACCAGATGGATGGAGAAGTGAATAGCGGGTACGGCACACTGGTGGGGCTGTGGGGGATCCGCCCGGCGGCGAGGAGGGCGTCGTGCAACACGAGTCGGCTCGGCAGGACCAAGGCGACTCGGTTGAGCGTTTTGTGGGTGATCTACGCAGGCTGCGCGACGACCTCGAGGTGCCGCCGACGTGGGACGCGATGGTCCACCGCGCGAAGACTCGCGGTGTACGAGTCAGCAAGAGCACCCTTCACAAGGTCACGAAACTCGAAGGGCTGCCCTCCGAGTTGGCGGTGCGCGGCTACCTGACCGCCCTGAGCAAGGATCCCGCCCAGGTCGACCGGTGGGTGGCTCGACGTACGGCGCTGGTCGCGCTGCCCGACGAGCATGACACCGCGGAGTTCACGACGCGATCAGCGAGTCGGACTCGACGGCGGTGGTGGGCAGCGGTCGCGGCTACGCTGCTGATCACCAACGTCCTGACCGGATTCGTCGTGCACCGCAACTCCACGCCTGACCCGAACCCCGTATTGGCAGCGACCGGTGACAACCCACTGGACACGCCATGCCTGGAGGACGCGAAAGTCGCGACAAGCACTAACGCGAACCAGCAGTTCCTGTTGGAGATCCTGTTCTCGGTCACATGCCGCGCCGCGTGGGCTCGTATCACCCGAGCAGACGACAGCGCGCTGGGCAACCACGTCGAGGTCGTCATCTACCGCAGGTCTGACCCTGACGGGAGCACCCGTCAGGAAGCCGTGGAGCCCGACGTGAAGTCGGCCTTCACTACCTTGATCGTGCGCGCCGACCCGACGGACCGGCTCTGTGCGACGGGAGCCGTGGTCACCAACGAGACGCGGTCCGGCGCCGTAGAACCGATCTGCACCTGACCACCACCGCAGGCGGCCCGCCTCCTGGAGAGGGCGCGACCGCCGGTTGGCACGTTCCGGATCAGGAAGATGTCGACGACGGCGAGGTCGGCGGCTTGGCCTTCTGCGGGTAGATCGTCTCGTGGCGGGCCAGCATGGCGACGAACTCGCCGATCTTCCGCTCACGGGTCTGGGCCCGTTTGACGGCGTTGAGGCGGTGGATGAGGGCGAACCGGTTGGTCTTGGTGAGTACGTCGAACATGGCCTGGGCGGCGGGGTCGGCGGTGATGGCGGCGAGGAGGTCGGCCGGCACCTCGGCTTCCGACGGCGGGGCGTAGGCGGCTGCCCATCGCCCGTCCGCCTTCGCGGCTTCCACTGCGGCGCGGCCCGAGGGCTGCATTCGCCCCTGTGCCTCGAGCCGGGCCACGTGCGTGACGTTCCGTTGTGACCAGGAACTGCGGGACCGGCGAGGGGTGAACCGGATCCAGGAGGTTTCCTGATCCCGTTTACGGGCCTGCCCGTCGATCCAGCCGAAGCACAGGGCCTCGTCGACCGCCTGCTGCCAGGTCAGCGTCGTGACCGTGCCGCCCTTCTTGGTCAGGGCGAGCCAGACACCGGGCGACGTGGTGTGGTTGGCCGACAACCACACGCGCAGCGCGTCAGCGTCCGCGACGATCAACTCATCCAGTTCGGCGCTCCCCATGCCGGCAGGTTAACGCGTAACCGACAGGGCCGGGCCTGACCCCGGTCCGGCGGAACATCCGAGACCAGAGGGCCGGTGCGGCCTCGGGAGGGCGGTCTTCGGTTTGATCGTGCGTGCAAGCGACGGTACGATCCGTATCGTGATCTACTGACCCTGCGCCCGCTCGTATCCAGTGCGACCCCTTGTTCTGATCGGGGGCGCACACGCGGGCATCCGGATGAGCATCGCCTTTCAGGTTCGATCGCTTCTGGTGGCAGGTGTCCAGTGTCAGAAAATGTCTTTCTGTGCGCCCGTGACGTGGCGAAATCCTATGGTGACCGGCAGGTGTTCGACGGGACGTCGTTCTCCGCGTCCCCGGGCCAGCGCATCGGTCTGGTGGGGGAGAACGGCGTCGGCAAGTCGACGTTGTTGCGACTGCTGGCGGGAGTCGAAGAACCCGACGCCGGTGAGGTGCGGCGACCGGCCGACTGTGGGTTCCTGTGGCAGGAGTCGCCGTTCGCGTCGGATGCGACGGTGCAGGACGTCGTCGACGACTCGCTCGCCGAGCTGCGGGCCGCCCGGACCCGGCTGGAGCAGCTCACCGGGGAGTTGGCGCGGCAGCCTGACGACCGCGACGTGCTCACGGCCTACGGCGACGTCCTCGAGTGGGCGCAAGACCACGACCTGTGGGACGCCGACCGGCGCGCCGAACTCGTGCTGGCCGGGCTCGGACTGGCCGACGCGGAGCGGACGCGACCGCTCGCCACGCTCTCCGGTGGTCAGCGCTCCCGGCTGGGACTGGCCGCCCTGCTGATCCGGCAGCCGCAGGCGATGCTGCTCGACGAGCCGACGAACCACCTCGACGACGAAGCGGTCGGCTTCCTGGAGCAGCGGTTACGGGGGCTGCCCGGTGTGGTCGTCGTCGCCTCGCACGACCGGATGTTCCTGGACGAGGTCTGCACCGACATCATCGACCTGGACCCGACCCGCGGCACGGTGAGCCGCTACGGGGGCGCGTACACCGAATACCTGGATGCCAAGCGCCGGGAGCGGATCCGCTGGGAAGAGCAGTACGCGGCCGAGCAGGAAGAGCTCAAGGAGCTCCGCGAGGCGGTGGAGACCACGGCGCGGGCGGTCAACCATGCCCGGCCGATCAGGGACAACAACAAGGTCGGGTACGACCGGCACGGCGGCCGGGTGCAGAAGCAGATCTCCCGGCGGGTGCGCAACGCCCAGCACCGACTGGACGAGTTGACCCGTGACCAGGTACGCAAACCCCCGGCACCGTTGGTCTTCGCGGCGGAACTCACCGGCAGCCCCGTAGCCGACCGGGTCGCGGTGTCGTTGTCCGGGATTACGGTGGCCGGACGGCTGAGCGTCGACCGGCTCGACGTGTCCACCACGGCGCGATTGATGGTCACCGGCCCGAACGGCGCCGGCAAGTCCACCCTGTTACAGGTGATCGCCGGCCGTCTCACCCCGGACGCCGGGGAGGTGCTCCGGGCCGGCGGGGTCCGGGTCGACCTGCTGGAGCAGGAGGTGGCCTTCCCCGACGACGAGCAGACTCCGCGACAGGTGTTCAGCGCGGTGACCGGGAGCAGTTCGGTGTCGCTGGCGCAACTCGGTCTGCTGGCCCCGCGCGACGTGGACCGCCCGCTCGGTCACCTCTCCGTCGGGCAGCGGCGGCGGCTCGGGCTCGCCCTGCTGGTGGCCGATCCACCGGACGTGCTCCTGCTCGACGAGCCGACCAACCACCTCTCGCTCAGCCTGGTCGAGGAGCTGGAGGACGCGCTGCGGGCGGCACCCGGTGCGGTCGTGGTCGCCTCGCACGACCGCTGGCTGCGGCGCGGCTGGGAAGGCCCGGAGCTTTCCCTGGTCAGCGGCAAGATCGTCTGAACCCGCAACCCGCGCGCAGATCACGCCCCTGCCCGCTCCGGGGCGAGGGAGTTGCGCTCGGCGATCGGAGGCTTCCATGTCAGCTCAGCTCGCGTTCCGGTCCGTCAGCAAGGCCTTCCCCGGCCGCCGCGTGTTCGACGCCGTCGCCTTCACCATCCAGCCCGGCGAGCGGGTCGGCATCGTGGGGGAGAACGGCGCCGGCAAGTCCACTCTCCTGAGGTTGATCGCCGGCCGGGAGGATCCGGACGACGGCGAGATCACCGTGCTGGCGGACGGCGGGGTGGGGCACCTGGGACAGGTGGTCGACCTCCCGGACGACGCGACCGTCGGCGATGCCGTCGACGCCGCGCGTTCGGCGAGGGGCGGGTGGGCGACACGGAGGAACACCGGGAACGTCTGCGGTCGCTGGGGCTGTTCCGCCCCGCCGATTTCCGTACGCCGGTCGGTGCGCTGTCGGTCGGACAACGGCGTCGGCTCGCGCTGGCCCGTCTGCTGGACCGGGACGCGGACCTCCTGCTACTCGACGAGCCGACGAACCACCTGTCCCTGACGCTGGTCGAGGAATTCGAGGCCGCGCTCGAGGTCTACCCCGGCGCGATCGTCGTGGTCTCCCACGACCGGATGCTGCGGGAACGATGGCGGGGCGGCGAACTCGCCCTGCGGTCCGGGCGGATCGCGCGGCCGGGTGACGGCGCTACCACCGGTGCCCGGACGTCTCGGTCAGGCGGCCCAGCCGGAAGCGGTGTGGTGCTTCGGGCTGGGACCGAAGCGGTTGGGACCGGGCGTGCCGTCCTGTACGAAGAACACCAGCAGGACGATCGCACCGATGATCGGGACCAGTCCGAGCAGCATCCACCACCCGGAACGGTCGGTGTCGTGCAGGCGTCGAACCGCGACCGCCAGCGACGGCAGCAGGATCGCCAGGCTGACGATCAGGCCGACGAGGCCACCGGACGAACTCGCTCCTTCGAAGTCGGTGCCCAACACCATGTCGAGGATCGCGGCCACGATGCCGACCAGGATCGAGAAGAGGGCGAACCACCAGTACTCGGCGCGACGAGCCCGCCCGCCGAACCCGACATACTGGGAAAGCACCGAGCGAACAGCAGCGGTGAAGGACATGCCGACTCCAGCGTCTCGACGGTGAAGCGATGCGGGACATCAGGGTAGGCGGCGACAGCAAACCGCCCGCTTTCCCTCCTTCGACGCAGCGTCGAAGGAATTGCGAGGTCGTCCTCGGTACGTACGGGCTCGTATAGTCGGCGCCGCGCTTCGTCCGGGACGACAGCGCACGTCGGAACTCGTGCCCGGATCACCGGACGTGGACCACCGTCGGCCGGGTCGCGCCCCCTATAGTCGCGACGGTGAACACGGAGAAGGTCCGGCAGGCGTACACGTCGGTCGCGGGGCTCTACATCGAGCTGTTCGGCACCAGCCAGCAGGTACACCCCGACGACCTCGCCTTCATCGGGCGGCATCTGACGATCCGGCCCGGTACGGTGCTCGACCTGGGCTGCGGACCCGGCCAGATCACCGGTCACCTTCGTGCGCTGGGCGTCGACGCGACGGGGATCGACATGGTCCCCGAGTTCATCGCCCACGCGCAGGCGGCCCACCCGGGCGTTCCCTTCCGCCTCGGGTCGTTGGAGCGCCTCGACGTCGCCGACCACTCCGTCGACGGCATCCTGGCCTGGTACTCGTTGATCCACCTACCGCCGCAGGACCTCGACGGCGTGCTCGCGGAGTTCCGGCGAGCGATAGCCCCGGCCGGAACGGTGGTGCTGGGCCTCTTCGACGCCGACGAGGTCGCCGCCTTCGACCACAAGGTCGTGACCGCCTACCGCTGGCCCGTCGACGACATCTCCGAGCGGCTCGGCCGAGCCGGCTTCACGGAGGTCGAACGCCTCCAGCGCCCCGGCGACGGCAACCACCGGCCGCATGCCGCCATCGCGGCGGTCGCAGCGCAGGGGTGACGTCCCGGGCGCGGGAGATCGGCCGACGAGGGCGCTGTCCCCGGCACGACCTCGGGACCTCAACGGCCGGCGCGGGGAAGATCCTCGCTACTGATCACCAAGCATCCGAACAGGTCGCCCAGGACGGCACGTTGGTGTTCCGTCAGGGGGTTCGCGAAGACCGCGACGTCGACCCCCGCAGCCCGGCACGCCTGCGCGATCTCGCCCGCTCTGCCGGGGCTGAGCAGCGTCCGCCGCGAGAACGGCGCGCTCATCCTGGCCGCACCGCCGTGGGAGACACCCCGTCGTTGGACGTGCCGGCCCACCATCCGGCCACCGTACGTCGCCACCGTGGCCGCCAGCAGGTCGAGCCGGGCGGCGAACTCCCGGTCCTTCGCCGAGAACAGGCCGACGAGCACCACGTCGGCCCCCGCCAGCACGCTGGTTGGTGGTCCGCTCGGATCTCGCCGCACCGGGCCACGGTGCCAGAGACCTGCGGGCGGCACCGAGCGGGGTGACGGGGCCAGTCCCCGGGCGAGGGCCGCGTACCGGCCACGCCGGCTCCCGCTCCGACGGGTGGAGCGCGGTGGGCGCGGCTTGGTCACTCCGGACTCGTACTCCCGACCGCAGCCCGCTCCCTCACTCTCCGTAGCTCCCCCTTCGACGTCCGTTCGGCGGCAGGGCCGATGGTGGGTCCGGCCCGGCCGGTGCGACCTGGGAAATCGCGTGTTGTCTCAGCAGGTGGTCGGTCGTCATGATCGGGGCTCTTCTTGATTCGTTCGTAACCCGCGGGTCACATTGTGGTGCTTGACACAGCACTGCACCGACACCATGATGAGGAACAACCAAGCGCTTGCTAGGTTTTCTTCGCAGGTGTCGTCCGGACCGTTACCGGGGCAGCAGCGCGGGAGCGACGGACGACCGAGCTGGTCAACCTACTCCGGCAGAGCAAGCTCACAACTACCTATCACTGACAAACCGGCGAGGCAGGGATAGCAGTGGCCGTATCAAGAAGAGGTAGCACCGGTCTGGCGACGGGCCTGGCGGCCCTGTTGCTGGCCGTCACCGGCTGTGGCGGGGGCGGCGACGACAACGACCAACCCACCGACGGGACCGCCTCCGGCACCCCCATCATCATCGGGATGGACGAGGACAGCACCGGCCCCGGAGCGTCCTACAGCACCATCGCCGGCGGCACGATCAGGCTCGCCGTGCAGGACATCAACGACAAGGGTGGCGTCCTCGGCCGTCCGCTCCGCCTGGTCGTCGAGAACGACGAGAGCGACCCGACCAAGGTTCCCGCGACATTGCAGAAGCTTGCCGGTCAGGGCGCCAAGGCGCTGCTGCTCCAGAGCGGCAGCGCGGCGATCATGCAGGCCAAGTCGACGTTGACCCAGCTCGGGCTGCCGGCGATCGCCCCGACCGGGGTCACCGCGACGCTGGTCGAACCGCCCAACAACGAACTCATCTACATGCTCGCGAACACCACCTCCGACTGGGCCGACGTCTACTGCGGCGCCTTCAAGGCGGCGAACATCAGCCGGCTGGGCGTACTGACCGACGACACCACCACCATCGCCGCGCTCAACAAGTCGCTGCTGGGCGGACTCGACTGCGTGCAGACGGTGGCCACCGAGAAGGGCGCGGCCAACGCCTCCGACCTCTCCGCCCAGGTGGCCCGGCTGAAGAAGGCGAACCCGGACGCCGTGCTGGTGACCAGTGTCGGCGGCGCCTTCGAGGTGCTCGCCCAGAACACCCTGGCCGCGCAGTTGTCCGGCAAGCCGCGCTTCTCGCTGGCGTCGATCGGTAACCAGCCGTCCTCCTGGAAGCTCGCCAACGCCGGAGCGCTGAAGGGCCTGATCTTCATGGGCTCGATCAACCAGGAGAACCCCCGTACCAAGGCGTTGACCGAGCTGCTGAAGAAGAAGAACGGCGACGACTACGAGGTGACCGCGTACGACGCGCAGGCGTGGGACTCGGTGCAGCTGCTCAAGCTGGCCATCGAGAAGGCCGGTGGGCCGGACGACCCGGCCAAGCTCAACACGGCGATCCAGAGCCTCACCAAGTACCCGGCCACCTTCGGGCAGGCGAACTTCACCCTGTCGTTCTCGGCGACCAAGCACCTCGGAGCGGACGGGCTGTGCGGTCTCTCCCTGATCGAGTTCGGTGCCGACAACAAGCCGAAGGGGCCCTGGGACACCTTCCAGCCGCCCTGTTCCGGTTGACCGGGGAGGGGACCGGCCGGGCGGCCGGTCCCCTCCGGCAGTTCCCGAGGGAGTGACGATGACAGACCTCCAGCTCTGGCTCTCCGCGGTGGAGATGGGCTGTTTCTTCGGCATGCTGGCCCTGGCCTACTACCTGGTCCAGGTGGGCGCCGGCTTTTTCAACTTCGCCATCGGCCCGTACGCGATGATGGGTGGGCTCTGCACGAGCTGGCTCGTCATCGAGTACGACGTCGGCGTCTGGCCCGCCGCCGGGATCGCGGTGGTGGTCACCATGCTGCTGGCGGCGGCCACCGAGCTCGGCGTGGTCCGGCCGGTGCAGCGCCGCAGCAGTGGCGGTGAGCTGCCCGCCCTGGTCGCGGTGGCCGCCGTGCTCTTCGCCATCCAGCAACTGGCCGGCTATCTCTTCGGCCACCCGACCCTGCCGGGACAGAGCCTGGCCACCTTCGACCCGGTGCCCGTCGGGGAGATCGTCGTCCAACCCAGCTCGCTGCTGCTCATCGGCGTCGCGCTGCTGGCGTTCGGCCTGACCGCCGTCTGGATCCGAACCACCCGGACCGGCCGGCTGCTCCGGGCGGTCGGGGACAGCAAGCAGGCCGCGGCGCTGCTCGGCCTGCCGGTCAACCGGATCCGGCTGGTGGCCTTCCTGGCGGCCGGCTTCCTCGCCGCGGTCGCCGGCCTGCTCTTCGCCCCCAAGGCGGGGGTGCACTCGCTCTCCGGGTTGCACTGGTCGCTGTCCGGCTTCCTCGCCGTCGTCATCGGCGGTACCGGTTCGGTCTGGGCGCCGCTCTTCGGCGGCATGATGCTCGGTCTGGCCGAGGTCTTCCTGCCCTACTACTTCGGTGGTCAGTCACACGTGTACGGGATGCTCCTGATCGCCCTGCTCTTCTTCGCCTTCCGCCCGCAGGGGCTCTTCGTCCGGACGGTGCGGGCATGACCGCCCGGGGCGCGTCGGACGTGACCGGCAGGAGCGCGTCGGGCCTGCGCCGCACGGCCCTGTCGGGCCGGGACGACGGACGTGACCGGCGGGACATCCGGCAGGTCCCCGGCATCGGCGGGCTGGCCCTCGGGGTCGCCGCGGCCGTGCTCATCCTGGCCTGGGTGGGCTCCAACGGCTACCGGCAGACCCTCGTCACCGCCACCGTCACCTACGCGCTCATCGCGCTCGGCATGTACGTGCCCTATCTGATGGCAGGCTCGCTGTCGATGGCCTACGGGGCGTATGCCGGCATCGGAGGCTACGCCGTCGGGCTGATCTCGACCCGTACCGGGCTGCCGCTCCTGCTCGCCTGGATCGCCGGGCCGATCGTGGCGGCGGTCATCGCGGTGCTGCTGGGACTGGCCACCCGGCGGCTGTCCGGGTTCTTCCTCGCCGCAGTCACCCTGCTGTTCGGGATGGCCTTCACCGCATTCCTCATCGACGGGGAGCGGATCACCGGTGGTTCCGGCGGCCTGGGCAACCTGCGTCCGCTGCACCTGTTCGGCTGGACGCCCAGCCACTACCAGGTGGTGATCGGCTCGGTGGTGGTGGTCTGCGTGATCGCCTTCCTGCTGGACCGGTTGCGGCTGTCGCCCTGGGGCGTGGTGGTCCGCACCATGCGGGACGCGCCACGCGCGGTGGAGGCGGCCGGGGTCCGCGTGCCGATGATGAACCTGGTCGCGCTGGCGCTCGGCGCGGCCGTCGCCGCGATCGGCGGGGCGTTGTTCACCTACTCCGCCGGCAGCATCACCCCCGACACCTTCACGCTCAACATCGTGTTCCTGGCCATCTTCATGCCGCTGATCGGGGGCTCGGGCACGCCCTGGGGTGCGGTGGCGGGTGCCGTGCTCGCCGTCCAGCTGACGTTGAACTTCCCGGCGATCCAGGCCAGCGGGACGCTGCTGCTCGCGTTGGGCGTGCTGTTCATCATGCTGGTCGCGCCGAAGGGCGTGATCGGATACGCCGACGAGTTGAGGCGGCGGGCGATCGCGCTGCCGCGGAAGGGGCGTACCCATGGGTGAGACGGACCTGCTGGTCGGTCGGGGCCTGACCAAACGGTACGGCGGGGTGACCGCACTGGCGGACGTCTCGTTCGACCTGCGCGCGGGGGAGATCCTCGGGCTGGTCGGGCCGAACGGCGCGGGTAAGACCACGCTGGTGGACCTGATCTCCGGCGCGCAGGCGGCCACGGCGGGTGAGCTGTTGCTGCGCGGCCGGAAACTCACCGGCCCGGCTTCCCGGCGGGCCCGGGTCGGCCTGGGGCGCACCTTCCAGTACCCGCAACTGGCGCTGCACCTGAGCGTGCGGGACAACCTGCTGCTCGGTCGGTACGCGCAACGGCACAGCACCCTCGGCCGCATGATCGTCGGCGCGTTCGCCGGCGCGGTACGGCCGGAACGCACCGCCGACCGGGAGGCCGTCCGGCACCTGGCGCACGAGCTGGGGATCGAGGGGCTCGACCGGCTGGCGGGTGACCTGACCCTGGGCGAGCAGCGACTCGTCGAGGTCGGGCGGGCCCTGGGGCAGGACCCGCTGGTGCTGCTGCTCGACGAGCCCTTCGCCGGCTCGGACGCCCAGGGCGTCGCCGGCATCGCCGAGGTGATCCGGACCGTCCAACGACGCGGACACGCGGTGATCCTGGTCGACCACAACGTGGATCTCGTCGCTCGCCTGGTCGACCGGGTGCTGCTGCTCGACCGGGGCCGGGTCGCCTTCGACGGCGACCCTCGGGAGTGCCTGGCGAGCCCGGAGATGCAGCAGGTCTACTTCGGCGTGACCGACGCGGACGACGACGAGGACGGCGACGCGGCGGACGGGCCGGCGAGCGGAACCGCCCCCGGCGGGGCGGAGGGCTCCGCCGCCGACGGGGAGACCTCCGGCGCGGTGACCGCCTCCGCCGGTGACGTACCACGGCAGGGGAGGGTGGAGGATGTCCGGTCATGAGTTGCGGGTGGAGGAGCTGAGCGTCCGGTACGGGCAGGCCAGCGCCCTCGCCGCCGCCACGGTGACGGTGCCCGGGGGCACGGTCACCGCCCTGGTCGGGCCGAACGGCGCGGGCAAGAGCAGCCTGCTGCTCGCGGCGTACGGCTCGGTGCCGTCCACCGGACGGGTCCTGCTGGACGGGACGGACGTCAGCCGGATGAAGCCGGCGGCCCGGGCGCGGGCCGGGATCGCGATCGTGCCCCAGGGGCGGCAGCTCTTCCCGCACCTCGACGTGGTCGACAACCTTCAGGTGATGGCGGAGCTGCTGCACCTGCCGCGCAGCGCGGTGCAGGAAGCCCTGGACCGGTTCCCGATCCTGCGGACCCGCCGTCGCAGCCTGGTCGGGGTGCTCTCCGGCGGGGAGCAGCAGATGCTGGTGGTGGCGCGGGCCCTGATGGGCTCGCCCCGGGTCCTGCTGCTGGACGAGATGACCACCGGCCTCGCGCCACTGGTGGTGCAGGAACTCGCCCGTACGGTGACCACGCTGGCCGCCGAGGGCGTGGCGGTGCTGATCGCCGAGCCGGCGTTGGGGGTGCTGCGCCGGGTGGTCTCCCGGGGCTACGTCCTCGTCCGGGGTGAGGTGCTGGTCTGCGAGGAGGGCGGCGGCCGGGCGCTGGACGGGGCGTACCGCGCCGCGATGGGTGTGGAGCGTCCCCGGGAGCTGCGCCCGGCGGGCTGACCCCGGCCGGTCCGGCGCGCTGGCTGGCCTCGGTCGGTGCGGACGCGCCGCCGGCCGGGTCACACCGGGTGAGCCGCCGCCGGCCGGGGTCACACCGGGTAGCCGCTGTCGACACGGGTCACACCGTGTAGCCGCCGTCGACGTCGAGCAGTTGGCCGGTGACGAACCGGGCCCGGTCGCTGGCCAGGAAGCACACCGCCTCCGCCACGTCCTCGGCGCTGCCGAAGGCGCGCAGCGGGATGGCGGCGCGGGCGGCGGCCAGTGCGCGGTCGTCGAGGTCACCGGAGGCGATCAGCCGGGCGGCCATGCCGTCGGTCAGCATCCCCGGCCCCACGCAGTTGGCCCGTACGCCGTACCGGCCCTCCTCGGCGGCGATGCCCCGGACCAGCGCCTCCACCGCGGCCTTCGGCGCGGCGGAGAGCCCGTCACGGACCGGGAACCGCCGGGTGGCGGCGGTGGTGACCGCGACGAGGCTGCCCCGGCTGCGGCGCAGCCAGGGCAGCGCGGCCCGGACCAGGCTGAAGAAGCCGAGGGCGTCCTGGGTGAGCTGGTTGCCGAAGGCCGCCGGCTCGACCCGGCTCAGGTGCACCATCGGCACGTGTGGACCGGCGGCGTGGACCACGGTGTGCAGCCCCCCGAAGTGCTCTGCCGCCTCGGCGAGCACCTCGGCGCAGCGCGCGGCGTCGGTCAGGTCGAGCTGCCAGGTGGCGGCGTCGCCGCAGGAGGCGGCGAGGGTGGCCGCGGCTTCGGCGTCCCGCCGGTAGGTCAGCGCGAGCGCGCTGCCCCGGCTGGCCAGCATCCGGCTGATCGCGGTACCGATACCGCCGGTGGAGCCGGTGACCAGGGCGGCGCCGGGGCGGGCCCGGAAATCGTCGATCATCGGACCAGCTTACCAAGCAAGCATTTGGTAGGCTACCGCTCATGGGGTTCAAGCTCGGGGTGCTGCCGGTGCTCGGTGGGCGGGGTGCCGCCGAGCCCGGGGTCACCGCCGCCTTCGTCCGGCACCTGGAGGAACTGGGCTGCGAGTCGGTCTGGGCGGTCGAGCACCTGGTCGTGCCGGACGCCTACCGGTCCGCCTACCCGTACGACCGGAGCGGCCGGATGGGCCTGGGCCCGGAGGACGACATCCCCGACCCGTTGCAGTGGCTGACCTTCGCGGCGGCGCACACGAGCCGGCTGGTGCTCGGTACGGCGATGCTGATCCTGCCCCTGCACCACCCGGTCGACCTGGCCAAACGGCTGGCCACCCTGGACGTGCTCAGCGGCGGCCGGCTGATCGCGGGGGTCGGCGTGGGCTGGCTGCGCGAGGAGTACGACGCGGTCGGGGTGCCCTTCGCCGAGCGGGGGCGGCTCGCCGACGAGTACCTGGAGGCGCTGCGTGCCCTCTGGACCGGTGCACCGGCCAGCCACCACGGCCGCACCGTCCGCTTCGACGCGGTGCACAGCGCGCCCCGCCCCACCCGGCCGGCCGGGGTGCCCGTCATGATCGGCGGGCACAGTCCGGCGGCGGTGCGCCGGGCCGCCCGGTTCGGCACCGACTTCTACCCCCTGGGGGTGGACGCCGAGGGCCTGGCGCGGCTGCTGGCCCGGCTCCGGGCCGAGTGCTCGGCGCTCGGCCGGGACCCGGCCGAGGTGGCGGTCACCGCGCGGGCCCCGGGCACCCGGGCCGAGGCGGACGCGCTGCGGGAGCTGGGCGTGTCGAGAGTGGTCGTCCGGGCCGACCCCCGTGACCCGGAGCGGGTCGCGACCACCGTCGACCGGTACCGGCGCGAGATCCTCGGGGAGTGAGGTGACGGGGGCGGACGCCGGTCGACCATTGTTCTCTGAGCAAGCGCTTGTTAGGTTGTCTCGGTGGACTTCACCTTCCCGACCGGCGCGACCGTCGTCGTCACCGGCGCCGGCAGCGGGATCGGCCGGGCGACCGCGTTGCTGGCCGCCCGGGTCGGCCTGCGGGTGGTCGCCTGGGACCTGGCCGCCGACGCCGTCGCCGGTACGGTCGACGCGATCGTCGCCGATGGCGGGACCGCCGTCGCGCTCACCGTCGACGTCGCCGACCCGGCGGCGGTGCGGACCGCCCTGGACGCCGGGGGCCCGACCCGTTACCTGGTCAACAACGCCGGTCCGGCCAGCAGCGCCGACCTGGGCTTCGACCGCGCGCTCGCGCTCACCGTGGGTAGCGTGCGGACGGTCACCGACGCCTGGCTCGCCGACGAGCCGGACGCCGGGTCGGCGGTGGTCAACGTCGCCTCGGTCGCCGGCAACCTGGTCGGCACCGACTCCGCCTGGTACTGCGCCGGCAAGGCGGCCATCGCCGGCTACACCCGGCACCTGGCCACCCGGCTCGCGCCGACGGTCCGGGCCAACGCCGTCGCCCCGGGACTGATCGACACCCCGCGTACGGCCGGCTTCGCCGCCACCGCGCTGGGCCGGGACCTCGTCGCACGCAACCCGATGCGACGCGCCGGCCGCCCGGAGGAGGTCGCCGGCGCGGTGCTCTTCCTGCTCTCTCCGCTCGCCGGCTACCTCAACGGCGTCCTGCTGCCGGTCGACGGTGGCTGGACGGTCACTCAGTAAGGGGACAACCGATGCCAGAAGCCGTCATCGTCGCCGCGGCCCGTTCCCCGATCGGTCGGGCCGGCAAGGGCTCCCTGGCCGGGATGCGGGCCGACGACCTGATCACCGAGATCACCGGCGCGGCCCTGGCGCAGGTGCCCGCGCTGGACCCGCACACCCTGGACGACGTGCTGCTCGGGTGCGCCCAGCCGGCCGGCGAACAGGGGTACAACCTGGCCCGGATCCTCGCCCTGCGGCTCGGTCTGGACGAGGTGCCCGGCACCGTCGTGCAGCGCTACTGCGCCTCGTCGGTGCAGACCACCCGGATGGCGTTGCACGCGATCAGGGCGGGGGAGGGGCACGCCTTCGTCTCGGCCGGGGTGGAGATGGTCTCCCGGTACGACCGGGGCAAGGCGGACGGGATGCCGGACACCCACCATCCCCGGTACGCCGCCGCCGAGGCACGGACCGCCGCCCGGGTCACCGAGGGCGGCGGCTGGTCGGATCCCCGGTCCGTCGGGGCGGAGCCGGACGTCTACATCGCCATGGGTCACACCGCCGAGAACGTGGCCCGGCACTGCGGGGTCAGCCGCCGGGAGCAGGACGAGTACGCCGTCCGTAGCCAGAACCTCGCCGAGCGGGCGCTCCTCGACGGGTTCTGGGCCACCGACATCACCCCGGTGACCCTCCCCGACGGCTCCGTGGTCGACCGCGACGACGGCCCGCGTGCCGGGGTCACCCTGGACCGGGTCGCCGCCCTGAAGCCGGTCTTCCGGCCGGACGGCACCGTCACCGCGGCCAACTGCTGTCCGCTCAACGACGGTGCCGCCGCGCTGGTGGTGCTCAGCGACACCCGCGCCCGTGACCTGGGCCTGACCCCGCTGGCCCGGGTGGTCTCCACCGGCGTCTCCGCGCTCAGCCCGGAGATCATGGGACTCGGTCCGGTGGTGGCGAGCCGGCGGGCGCTGGCCAACGCCGGCCTCGCCATCGGCGACATCGACCTGGTGGAGATGAACGAGGCGTTCGCGGCCCAGGTGATCCCGAGCTACCGGATGCTCGGCATCGACCTCGACCGGCTCAACGTGCACGGCGGGGCCATCGCGGTGGGACACCCCTTCGGCATGACCGGTGCCCGGATGACCACCACCCTGATCAACGCGCTGCGGTTCCGGGACCGACAGTTCGGCCTGGTCACCATGTGCACCGCCGGTGGACAGGGGATGGCCCTGATCGTCGAGCGGCTCTCCTGATGCCCGGGGTGCTGGCCGGCCGGGCCGTCATCGTCACCGGGGCCGGCCGGGGGCTCGGCGAGGCGTACGCCCGGCTGGCGGCCGCCGAGGGCGCCTCGGTGGTGGTCAACGACGTCGACGGGGCCGCCGCCTCGGCGGTGGCCGACTCGATCGGGGCGCTGGCCGACGACTCGGACATCGCCACCTGGGCCGGCGCCGGCCGGCTGGTGGACGCCTGTCGCCGGGCCCACGGGCGGGTGGACGGACTGGTCAACAACGCCGGCCTGTTCCGGCTGGCCGATCCCGGTGAGCAGGACCCCGAGGAGTTCCGTCGGGTGCTGGAGGTGAACCTGCTCGGCACCGCCTACTGCGGACTGCACGCCATCCGGGCGATGCTGGCGCAGGGCGGCGGTTCGGTGGTGAACGTGACGTCGGGTGCCCAGTCCGGCACGGCCGCGCTCGCCGCGTACGGTGCCAGCAAGGGCGGGGTGGCCTCGCTGACCTGGTGCTGGGCGGCGGACCTGGCCGGTACCGGGGTGCGGGTCAACGCGGTCTCACCGAACGCGCACACCCGGATGGCGGACGCCTTCGAGCGCCACCTGGGCAGCCGGGCCCGGGGTCAGAACGTGGGCAAGTCACCGTCGAGCAACGCACCGGCCGTGGTCCACCTGCTCTCCGACGCGGCGGCCGGGATCACCGGTCAGATCGTGCGGATCGACGGCGACGAGCTGTCGCTGGTCCCCCCGCCCCGGCCGACCCGCCCGGTGCGGATTCCGGAGTGGACGGTGGCGGCGGTGGCCGGGGCGTTCGCCGGGGAACTCGGCGTCACCCGGTAGCGGTGCGGTTCAGCCCTCCTTGGGCCGGTTGGTCAGGCCGTCCAGGAAGAGCGAGGTGCAGTCCTCCGCCAGCCGGGCGATCGGGTGGTCGGCGCTGGGCTTGAACCAGCGCACCGAGAGCCACACCGCGTCCCGCATCAGCCGGTAGAGGATCTTCGGATCGACGTCGGCCCGGAAGGTGCCCTCGGCGATACCCGCCTCGATCACCGCCAGCCAGGTGTTCTGCACCTGTCGGCCGGCGTTGCGCAGGTAGTCGAACCGGTCGAACTGGAGCAGGTAGTTGACGTCGTTCTGGTAGATCTCGGTGGCGTGCGGGTGCTGCTCGACCACTTCGAGCGAGGCCACGACCAGGTCGTGCAGGCGTCGCCGGGCGTCGATCTGCTGCGCCAGGACCTGCTCGTACCGGCGCTGGAGGTCCTCGAGGAAGGACGAGATGATCTCGTCGACCATCGCCTCCTTGGACTCGAAGTGGTGGTAGAGGCTCCCGGAGAGGATGCCGACGTCGTCGGCGATCTGCCGGACGGTGGTCGCCGCCACACCCTTGCTCGCGAACAGGGCGGCGGCGCTGTCGAGGATCGCCTCGCGCCGGACTCCAGGCTCTCGCGCCATGTTTTCTCACAGACAGGTCGACGGAACAGGGGTTTGGTCGCCGGCCGTCCCGCAGGACGTGCCGCCGAACGGCCTCCGGAGTGTACCGGCGGCCTCGGCGGATGGTGCCGCTCCGCGAACAGGGTAGCGCAACCAATCAAGCGCTTGGTAAATTTGCTGCACACGGCCCTGGCGTATCGAGTCGAGCTGATGCCGCCGAACCGCTGGCGGGCCGACCGCGAGGACCGGGCGCACCGGCGGTGAGAAGGCGGCGATGGCAGACGAGCGGACGGACCGGGGACGAGGTCGTGGCGGAGCTGCGGGCGGACGGCCGGTGGACGGTGGGTCGCCGGGGGACGCAACGCCGGGCGGCGGCGCGGCGGACCGATGAGCGGCCGGTACGAGGGGCGGGTCGCGCTGGTCACCGGGGCCGCCGGTGGGCTCGGCCGGGCCACCGCCCGTCGCCTGGCCGGCGAGGGCGCCCGGGTGGCCTGCCTGGACCTGCGGGCCGACGACGCCGGGCTGGGTCCGGCCGGCCTGGCGCTCGCGGTCGACGTCCGGGACGAGACGGCCCTCGGCGCGGCGGTCGACCGGACGGTGGCCTGGGGCGGTGGTCTGGACCTGGTGGTGACCGCCGCCGGGGTGGCCTCCTTCGCGCACACCACCGAGGTTCCGCTCGGCGAGTGGGAGCGGCTGCTCGCGGTGAACCTGACCGGCACCTTCCTGACCGCGCGGGCGGCACTGCCGCACCTGGTCGCGGCGCGTGGCGCGCTGGTCACGGTCTCCTCGCTGGCCGGCGTGCGGGGCTACCGATACAGCGCCGCGTACTCGGCGGCCAAGGCCGGGGTGGTCGGGCTGACCCGGGCGCTCGCGGTCGAGTACGCCCCCCTCGGGGTCCGGGTCACCTGTGTCTGCCCCGGATCGATCGACACCGGGATGACCCGGAACCTGACGCCGGTGCCGGCGGCGGACCCGGGACTGCTGGCGCACGGCCGGGCGCTGGTGGACCCGCCGGTGTCCCAACCCGAGGAGATCGCCGGAGCGATCGCCTATCTCGGATCACCGGAGGCGAGGTTCGCCACCGGCGCGGTGCTGCGAATGGACGGTGGGGCAGGTGTCTGAGTTCTCCGCGACGACGATCGAGCGGTACTACGCCGACGGTTCCTGGGACGCCGACACGATCGCCGACCTGGTGGCCCGCAACGCGGCCGCCGCCCCGGACGCGGTGGCTTTCCACGCCCCCGAGGGGACGCTGACCTGGCGGGAGTACGACGCGGCGGCGACCCGCCTGGCCGGGGCGTACGTGCTGGCCGGCTGGACGCCGGGGCAACCGGTGGCCGTGCTGCTCACCGGGGGCGCGCTCACCCACGTCGCGTACCTGGCCGCACAGAAGGCCGGTCTGGTGACGGTGGGACTCGGTCCCCGGGCCGGCGACGCCGAGATCGGTCACCTGCTGCGGCACACCGACGCGGTCGCGCTGCTCAGCCGGGCCGTCCACCGGGGCCGGCCGGCCGCGGAGATCGCCCGGGTCACCGGCGCGCGCGACCACCTGGAACTGGACCTGGTGGACGGGGCGCCGGTGCTGTGCCGGGGCGGCGCGGCCCTGCCGGTGCCGTCGCTGCCGGACGCCGTCGACCTGCTCGCCGGTCGGGGCCTCGGCCCGGACGACCTGTTCTTCCTCAACTCCACGTCGGGCACGACCGGGCGGCCCAAGTGCGTGCGGCAGACCATGAACGTCCGCAAGTACTTCGCCGCGCTCGCCGCCGGGGCCGGCGCGTTCGGCCCGGACGAGGTGGTGCTCAGCGCGCTGCCCGCGCCCTACGGCTTCGGGCTGTGGAGCGCGCACGTCGTACCGGCCCGCTACCGGTTCCCCGCCGTCCTGGCCGCCGAGTTCGACCCGGCCGGCACCCTCGACCTCATCGAGCGGCACCGGGTGACCGTCCTGGCTGCGGTGACCAGCCAGTTCATCATGCTGTTGAACCACGAGTCGTTCGCCCGGCGTGATCTCGGTTCGCTGCGGGTGCTCTTCACCGGGGGCGAGCGGGTGCCACCGCACCGGGCGGCGGAGTTCGAGGAGCGCACCGGCTCCGCGGTGCTCCAGTTCTACGGTTCCAACGAGGCCGGCCCGATCTCGGTGACCCGGGTGGACGATCCCCGCCCGGCGCGGCTGGGCACGGCCGGACGGCCGGTGCCGGAGATGCGGGTACGCCTGCTCGGCCCGGACGGCGAACCGGTGCCCGGAGGGCCGGGGCAGGTGGCGGTGAACGGTCCCGGCTGCACCTCCGGGTACTTCCGGGACGAGCCCGCCAACCAGCTGCTGTTCCGTCCGGACGGCTGGCTACGGACGGGGGACCTGGGGCGGCTGGACGACGACGGCTACCTCTCGGTCACCGGCCGGACGGCGGACTTCATCATCCGGGGCGGGCACAACGTCAGCGCGCCGGTGGTGGAGGAGGCGGTCGGCGGGCATCCCCGGGTGGCCCAGGTCGCGGTGGTCGGCATGCCCGACGAGGTGCTGGGGGAGCGGGTCTGCGCCTTCGTGGTGACCCGCGAGGGGGCCGGTCTGACCCTGGACGAGTTGCGGGTCCATCTGGACACCACCGGAGTGTCGAAGGTCAACTGGCCGGAGCGGCTGGTCGAGCTGGCGATGCTCCCGTTGGGCACGGGCGGCAAGGTGGACAAGGCGGCCCTGCGGGCGCTGCTCTGACCGGCGGCGGGCCGGTGCGTACCGGCGGGGAGCGGGCCGGTGGGCCGGCTCGGGTGGCCGGTGGGTCGGGGTCAGGCCCCGGTGGCCCGGATCAGGGTCTGGGTGACCTGGCCGTCGCCGATGGTGCGGCCGTCGACCGAGGCGGTCACGTCGAAGGTGATGTGCCGGCCGGTCACGGTGGCGACCGTCGCCACGACGTCCACCCGGTCCCCGGCCAGTGCCGGGGCGCGGTGGTGCACGCCGATCCAGGTGCCCACCGAGGCGGCTCCCGGCGTGAAGCGGGGACGCAGGATGTCGGCGGCGGTGTCCTCCAGGAGGCCGATCAGGGCAGGGGTGGAGAGCACCGCCGGTGCGCCGGGCACGTGCCCGGTGAGCATCTCCCCGCCCACGTCGAACGAACGGTGCGTCCGGTCGCCGGGGCCGACGGCGACGGTCAACAGGTCGGTGTGGTCCGAGGTCCGCCAGATCCGCATACCTTCTCCTTGACACGTGTCGCCGATCGACCCAGAATGCCACAAACAAGCGCTTGTTTGGTAGGGGGGACAGTGCAGCTCAACGAGGTTTCGGCTCTCTTCCCGCCCGGCACGGCCCCGGCCGCGGGCAGCGCGCACGAGCGCTACGTGGCGCAGCGGGTGGCCGAGGTGGGCCGCTGGGGCGACGACACCCTGGTCGACCGGGTACGCCGACACGCCACCACCATCGGGGCGCGGCCGGCCTTCGTCGCCGGCACCGACCGGGTCAGCTGGCGGGGACTCGACGACCTCTCCGACCGGCTCGCCGCCGTGCTGCTGCGCCACGGGCTCGCCCGGGGGGAGCGGGTCGGGGTGCTCCTGCCGGACGGGGTGCCGGTGCACGTGGTCTACCTGGCCGCGCTCAAGGCCGGGGTCGTGGTGGTGGCGATCGGCCCCCGCGCCGGTCGGCTGGAGGTGCGGCACCTGCTCACCACCAGCGGGGCCACCGCGCTGGTCAGCCATGCCGAACACCGGGGCGAGCCGGTCGCCGCGCTGGTCGAGGGGCTGCCGCTGGCCGTCCGGCTGGAACTGCCGGCGGACGTCGCGGACGCCGGCTGGCCCGCGCCGACCGCCGCCGAACGGGCGCTGATCACCGGGCGGGCCCTGGGACTCGGCGAGATCCACCTGCTCAACGGCACCTCCGGTACCACCGGTATGCCCAAGTGCGTGGTGCACAACCAGAACCGCTGGATGTACTACCACCGGCTCGCCGTCGAGGCGGGCGCGCTCACCGGCGACGACGTCTTCCTCACCCTGATCCCCGCGCCGTACGGCTTCGCCCAGTGGACGGCCAACTTCACGCCGACCCTGCTCGGCGCGCCGACCGTGGTGATGCCCCGGTTCAGCGCCACCGGCGCCCTGGAGCTGATCGAGCGGGAACGGGTCACCGTGCTCTGCTGCGTGAGCACGCAGTTCATCATGATGCTCAACGCCGACCCGGGCCGGTACGACCTCAGTTCACTGCGGTGCATGTTCACCGGCGGCGAGGCGGTCCCCTTCGAACGGGCGGCCGACTTCGAGCGCCGTACCGGTGCCCGGGTCCTCCAGTTCTTCGGCTCCAACGAGACCGGGGCGCTCTCCCGGACCACCACGGACGACGGCACCGACGCACGGCTGCGGACGGCCGGCCGGGTGATCGACGAGATGAACGTCCGGCTGCTCACCGAGGACGGCACCGACGTCACCGCCACCGGCGGCCCCGGACAGGCGGCCTGCGCCGGTCCGGCGACCTGCCTCGGCTACTTCGCCGACCCGGCGGCCAACGAGCGCCTCTTCACCCCGGACGGCTGGATGCTGACCGGGGACATCTGCACCGTCGACGCGGACGGCTACCTGCGGGTGGTCGACCGCAAGCAGGACTTCATCATCCGGGGCGGCAAAAACGTCAGCGCGGCGGCGGTGGAGGACCAGGTAGGTTCGCACCCGGCGGTCGCCCTGGTGGCGGCGGTGGCGGTGCCCGACCCGACGTACGGCGAACGGGTCTGCGCGGTGGTGGTGCCGCACCCCGGTGCCACCCTCGACCTGGACGGCCTCCGGGCCCACCTGGCCGAGCGGGGGGTCTCCCCGGAGAACTGGCCCGAGCGGCTGGAACTCGTCGACGAGCTGCCCCGCGGTTCCGGCGGCAAGGTCGCCAAGGCGGAACTCCGCGCCCGGTTCCGCGCCGGCTGACCCCGGCCCGCCCGGCCCCGGCACCGTCCCGCTGCCGGGGTTCCCGGCGCTGCTCCGGTGCCGGGCGGGCCCGTGCGGGGGCGAGCGGTACACGTCCCGGCCCCGGGCGGGGTGCGTGGCTAGCCGCGCCGATCCGGGGCGCCGCCCAGCGCCGCGCGGATCCGGGACCGCTGCACCTGGCCGGTGGCGGCGGTACGTGGGATGGCGGGCAGGACGACCACCCGGCGGGGCTGCTTGAAGCCGGCCAGCCGACCGGCGACGTGCGCGCGTACCGCGTCGACGTCCGGGTGGGGCGCGTCGTGGGCCAGGACCAGCACCGCGCAGACCACCTCTCCCCAGCGTTCGTCGGGCAGGCCGACCACGGCCACGTCGACGACGCCGGCCAGCCCACGCAGGGCCGTCTCCACCTCCACCGGCGAGACCGACTCGCCCCCGGTCCGGATCACCTCCCGGAGCCGGCCGGTCAGGTGCAGGTAACCCTCCTCGTCCAGGCGTCCGAGGTCGCCCGAGCGGTAGACGCCGTCCGGCAGGGCCGCCGCGGTCTCCGCCGGCAGCCGGTGGTAGCCCGACATCAGCGCCGGCCCGGTGACCAGGACCTCACCGGTCTGTCCGGGGGTCCCGGTCGCGCCGGTCTGCCCGGCGTCGATCCAGAGCGCGCCGGGGAAGGCCGGCCGGCCGACACTGCCCGGCTTGCGGGCCAGGTCCGCGTCGGGCAGCGCGGCCATCCGGCCGGCCTCGGTGGAGCCGTACAGGATGGTCGTGGTGGTGTCGGGCAGCCGGCGCTTGATCCGTTCCACCAGGTCGACCGGGAGGGCCGAGGTGCCGGTGTCGGCGTGCCGCAGCGAGGAGAGGTCGGCCCGGCGGTGCTCGGGGTCGAGCAGCCGTTCCCAGACCGCCGGGATGCAGTAGAGCGCCGCCGGCCGTTCGGCGTGCACCACGTCGATGAGCCGGGCCGCGTCGGCCCGGGGGACCAGGTGCACGGCGGTCCGGTTCTGCCACGCCTCCAGCACGTAGTGCCAGCCGCCGTAGTGGTAGAGCGGGAAGCTGCACAGCACCCCGCCGGTGCCCCGGATGGTGGTGGTGAAGGTGCCGCCGCCCGGCGCGGCGCGCAGCCAACTGGCCCGGTGGCTGACCAGCGCGCCCTTCGGTCGGCCGGTGCTGCCGCTGGTCAGGTAGATGATGTGCGGTTCGGTGTCGGCCAACCGCTCGGCGCCGGCCGGCGCGCCCGCCGAGGCCCGTGCGGTCAGCGCGTCGAGGTCGGCTCCGGCGCCCGGGGCAGCTCCGATGCGGGCCAGCGGTACGCCCACCGGCTCGACGTCCCGGTCGGCGACCAGCAGCCGGGGCTCCAGGTAGCCGAGCACGGCCTCGGCCTCGGCGGCGGAGAGGGCCGGGTTGACCGGCACGAAGACCGCGCCGAGGCGGGCGCAGCCCAGAAAGGCGTCGAGGGTGCGCAGGGTCGGTGCGGTCGACCAGGCCACCCGGTCGCCGGCCCGGATTCCCAGTCCGGCCAGCGCGTTCGCGGTCCGGTTCGCCTGCCGGTCCAGCTCGCCGAAGGTGATCCGGCGGCCGGTGAGGGTGGCCGCCACGGCGCCCGGGGCCATCCGCGCGGCCAGCCGGACGATCTCGCCGATCAGCAGGTTCACGACCGCCCCCAGTCGACGCCGATGCGGACCTGCGCCGGGTTGATCGCCCCGTACGCGGCCTTGTCGCCGGTGATCCGGACCGCCTCGACGATCGACTCGACGCCGGTCAGCCGGTGGGTGATGAGGGACTCGACGTCGACGTCGGCGCGGGCGACCAGGCGCAGGGCGTGGGCGAAGACGGTGCCGGAGGGGGAGTAGCCGCCGGCGCCGGAGCGGGGGTGCAGCAGGGAGACCGCCCGTTCGCGAAGCAGCCCCAGGGGCGCCGGTACGTCGTCCGGCGGCACCGAGACACCGACCACCCGGCCGCCCCGCCGCACGCAGCGGGCGGCCAGGTCCAGAGTGTCCACGCCGGAGAGGCCGAGCTGCGGTGCGCCACCCGCGGTCTCGATCACCACGTCCGCGCCGACGCCCCCGGTGGCGTCCCGGATCGCCGCCAGCACCGGGTCGGCCCCGTCGGGGCCGGTCGAGGTCGCGTCGACGACGAGGTCGGCACCGAACTGTCGGGCCAGAGCGAGCTTGGCCGGGTTCCGGCCGCTGACCGCGACCAGGCCGGCGTTGCCCCGGCGGGCGACCTGGACGGCCAGCAGCCCCATCACCCCGGCACCGAGCACCAGCACCGTCTCGCCGGGCGCGACCGCGGCCAGCGCGTGGGCGTGCAGCGCCCCGGCGAGCGGCTGGACGGCCGCCGCGGCGGCGGCGCTGACCCCGGCCGGCACCGGCACCACGGCGCTCTCCGGCACGACCACCTGTTCGGCCAGTGCGCCCGGTCGGGTGAACCCGACGAACTCGGGCCGCACACACGCGTCGGCCCGGTCGTGCCGGCAGGCCGCGCAGTGCCCGCAGGTGAGCGTCTCGACGGCGGTGACCCGGTCCCCGGGCCGGTACCGTCGCACCCCGGCGCCGACCGCCCGGACCACCCCGCAGAACTCGTGCCCGCCGAAGCGGACCGGCCCGGCGGCCAACGCCTCGGTCAGCCGGTGGTGCAGGGCGATCCGCGCCCCGGCGATCAGCATGCACTCGGTGACGCTCGGCTGCACGCAGGAGACGTCGATCGCCACGTCACCGGGGCCTACCTCGGGATCGGGCACCTCGTCGACCCGGAGGTCGGCGAAGCCGTGCAGAACGGCGGCGCGCATCCGTGCTCCCTTCGGACAGCCGGCGGTACCGGTCTTGCCTGCTGGTTAGATTTTGTATTCAATATTCAAATCAGGTCAAGGTCTCGGTCGGGAGGGCGCATGGAGCGTGAACTCGTGGTCACCGGAGTGGGCGGTCAGGGTATCCAGCTGCTCGCCAAGACCCTCGCCCTCGCCGCGACCCGCGAGGGCCGGCACGCCATGCTCACCGCCGAGTACGGCGGCGAGATGCGGGGCGGTCCGTCCCGGGCCGGCGTGGTGATCGGTGACGCGCCGCTGCGGAGCCTGCCGGTGCTCGCCTCCGCCTGGTCGGCGATCGTCGTCCACCACCGGTTCAGTGAGCCGGCCCTGGCCCGGCTGCGCCCCGGCGGCCCGGCGGTGGTGAACGTCCCGCTGGTCGACCCGGCGAGCCTGCCTGACATGACGGTGCACCCGGTGGACGCCACCGCCGTGGCCCGGTCGGTCGACGCGCCCCAGGCCATCGGCTTCGTCCTGCTCGGCGCGTACAACGCGGTCACCCGGACGGTCGATCCCGCCGCCCTGGTCGAGGCGATGACCGAGCTGCTTCCGCCGTACCGCCGGCAGCACGCCCCAGCCAACGCCCGAGCGCTCGCCGCCGGTGCCGCCGTCCCCGCCGCACCGGTCGGCCTTCCGGCGGGGGTGGCCCGGTGACCCGGGAACTGCTGGAGGGGAACGCGGCCATCGCGTCGGCGGCGATCGCCGCCGGCTGCCGCTTCTTCGCCGGCTATCCCATGTCGCCGTTCACCGGACTGCTCGAGAGCATGTCGCGCGAGCTGCCCGGGGTGGGTGGCGTCTGCCTCAACGCGGAGAGCGAGATCGAGGGCGTGAACATGGTGCTCGGCGCGGCGGCGGCCGGCACCCGGGCCGCCACCGGCTCCTGCGGGCAGGGGATCGCCCTGATGCAGGAGACCATCGCCGAGGCGGCGCTCAACCAGACCCCGTTCGTGGTCTTCAACATGGCCCGCAACCAGCAGGACTACTTCCAGTGCACGCGCGGCGGTGGGTGGGGGGACTACCGGACCATCACCCTCGCGCCGAAGGACGTCACCGAGGCCGTCGCGCACACCCAGCTCCTCTTCCACCTCGCCGAACTGCACCGCGCGCCGGTGATCCTCTACGGCGACCCGCTGATCGCCCAGACCCGGGTGTCGGTGACGGTGGAGCCGGTGGACCACGGGCCGCTGCCGGACCGGGACTGGGTGCTCGACGGCACCGGCGGGGGCACCGGCCGGTCCCGCCAGGTCTGGACCTGGGCGATGGGCAAGGCCACCGACCCGGGCCCCGGGCCCGACCGGCACTGGCGGGCGGTGGCCGACAAGTTCGACGCCATCGCCGCCACCGAGAGCCGCTTCGAGCAGGCCCACACTGAGGACGCCGAGACGGTGGTGGTGGCGTTCGGCACGGCGGCGCTCTTCGTCGAGTACGTGGTCGAGGAGCTGCGCGCCGAGGGGTACCGGATCGGCTGGTTCCGGCCGGTGACGCTCTGGCCCTTCCCGGGAGCGGCGTTGACCGCCGCCACCACCGGCGCCCGTCGGGTGCTCGTGTTCGAACTCAACGCCGGACAGATGCTCGACGACGTCCGCATCCACGCGGCCGACCGCTCGGCCGTCCGGTTCGTCGGCGGCGTCAGCATCGCCGAGTCCGGTCTCGCCTACGGCGACCTGATGGACGCCCCGGTGATCCGGGACCGCATCCTCGCCGTCCTTCCCGGAGGTCCCGCCGCATGAGCCGTGAACGGATCACCATCGACACCTCCGGTCCGCCCCGGGTTCCGGCCCGCAAGGTGGCCGACCCGCGCCCTTCGCTGCTGCTCGGAGAGCATTCGCTCTGTCCGGGCTGCGGCGAGCCGGTGGCGCTGCGACTGCTGCTGGAGGTGTTGCAGGAGCTGGACATCGTGCAACGGACCATCGGGGTGGTCGGCCACGGCTGCTACGGCAGCTTCGTACGGATCATGGACGTGGACGTGCTCCAGTGCCTGCACGGACGGGCGCCGTCCTGCGCCACCGGCATCAAGCGGGTCCGGCCCGAGTGCGCCGTCTTCACCATGCAGGGCGACGGCGACATGGCCAACGAGGGACTCCAGGAGGTGCTGCACGCCGCCGCCCGGGGCGAGCGGATCACCTGCGTCCTGCTCAACAACGGGGTCTTCGGGGACACCGGCGGCCAGCTCACCGCGACGACCGTGCTCGGCCAGCGCACCAAGACCAGCCTGGCCGGTCGGGACGCGGAGACGCACGGGTACCCGATCCCGGTCGCCGACCTGGTCGCCGGACTGCGGGGCAGCGCCTACGTCGCCCGGGGCGCGGTCTCCACCGCCGGTGGGGTGGCGCAGACCAAGCGGATGCTGCGCCGGGCCTTCGAGACACAGCTCGCCGGGGCCGGCTTCAGCCTGGTGGAGATCCTCACCATGTGCCCGACCGGGTGGTTCGTGCCGGCGAACGAGGGCCCCGGATATCTTGGCGGATCGCTGGAACAGAGCTATCCACTCGGGGAGTTGACCACATGACGCCACTGGTACGGACGAAGGCCGGTGAGGCGGTCGCCGAACACATCCTCGGGTTGCTCTTCGACGGCACCCTGCGCAGCGGGGACCGGATCGACCTCGACGCCGTCGCCGCCGCCCTCGAGGTCAGCCGGGCCCCGGTCCGGGAGGGACTCGCGCAGTTGGAGCGGGACGGCCTGGTGAGCCTGCCGCACTACCGGGGCGCCTTCGTGGCCGCCTTCGACGCCCGTACGGTCCGCGAGGCGTTCGAGCTGTACGGCATGCTGAGCGCCCTGACCAGCAGTCGGGCCGCCACCTCCGCCGACCCGGGACTGCGCGAAACCCTCGACAAGCTCATCGAGGCGCTGACCGGCTGCGACCGGGTGGACGAGTTCGAGCGGCTGGCCCGGGAGTTCCGCAAGGTGGTCAACCTCGCCGCCGCCGGCCCGCACCTGCGGGCCCTGCTGCGTACCTTCAGCGGGCTGGTGCCGGTCGCGGCCCGGTTCGCCATCGAGGACGCCATGGACGACGAGCGGGCCGCGCTGCGCCGCGAGCACGCCGCGCTGGTCGCGGGTGATCCCGGGGCAGCCGCCGCGGCGAGTCTCGACCACGTGTCGATGACCGCCGAGAACGCGGTACGGGCGCTGCGGCGGCGCGGGATCTTCCCACCGGCGACCGAGCCGCCGGCCCCCGCGCCCGGGGAACGCGACCAGATGCTCGACATCGTCGCGGCGATGACGAGAGGAGCCCGCCCGTGACCACACCGGACGACACCGTCAGGACCAGTCGGGGCACCCTGGTCATCGACACCGAGAAGTGCAAGGGCTGCGACCTCTGCGTACTCGCCTGTCCGCCCGAGGTGCTGGTGATGTCCGCCGAGGTCAACGAGATGGGCTACCGGTTCCCGGAGCTGACGCCGGGCTGCACCGGCTGCACCGCGTGCCAGATGGTCTGCCCCGACTTCGTCTTCTCCGTCTACCGGCTGACCCCGCCGCCCCGCCCGTCGGGCGCGGACCCGTCGCCCTGACCGTCGAGGGCGTGAACCGGTCGCCCTGACCGTCGAGGGCGTGAACCCGTCGCCCTGACCCCCGTCGGGCAGGCGTGTCCCGTCCGGGGCTCCCTTCCGTTCACATGATCGTCTATTTTCCTCGTGACGTCGGTCGATGTCGACAGGATCGAGAAGAGGACGTGGCGTGACCGGGAAAACAGTGGGGAGGCGGCGGCGGGCGGTCATGACCCTCCTGGCCGTCCTGTGCGGACTCGTGCTCGTCCCGGCGCAGCCGGTGCAGGCCGGGGCCGGGGTGATGGTCCAGCCGGTGGGTGGGCGGGTGACCGGGGTGTTGTCCAACCGGTGTGGTGCGGTCGACGCCGACCACTACGGGGTGGACATCGCGGGTAACAGCGGAATGGCGATCGGGGCGGCCTATCCGGGCACGGTCGCGGTGGCGGGGTTCACCAGTGGTGGGGGTTACCTGGTGACCCTGAACCATGCGGCGGGTTACCAGACCCGGTACCTGCACATGGTGCGGCAGCCGTCGGTGGTGGTGGGGCAGCAGGTCGGGCAGGGCCAGGTGCTGGGGTACGTGGGCAGCACCGGCAACTCGACCGGCCCGCACCTGCACTTCGAGATCCGACGGCACGGGGCGGTCCACGACATCGCGCCGGCCTATTCCTGTGGTGGCACGGTGACCAAGGGCGCGCCGATCAACCTGCCCTTCGCCGACCTGTCGCCGGTCAACGCCATCCCGGACCGGTTCGCGTTCGTCAACTCGGCCGGGGTGCTGTACGCCAAGGACGGCGCGTACGCGCCGTGGCAGGCGGTCAACGCCGGTGGGGCGTCGAAGGTGGTACTGGGCGGCAACTGGATCGGCTGGTTGCAGGGCGGCAACTTCTACGCCAAGGACGGCGTGTACGCCCCCTGGCTGGCGTTGGCCGAAGGTGGTCAGGTGCGGGACATCGCGGTCAGTGGTGACCGGTTCGCGTTCGTGAACTCCGCCGGGGTGGTGTACGTGAAGGACGGCGCGTACGCGCCGTGGCGGGCGGTGAACAGTGGTGGGGCGTCGAGGGTGGTGCTGGGCGGCAACTGGATCGGCTGGGTGGAGGGCGGCAACTTCTACGCCAAGAACGGTATCCACGCCGAGTGGCTGACGCTGGCCGGCGGCGGTCAGGTGCGGGACATCGCGGTCAGTGGTGACCGGTTCGCGTTCGTGAACTCCGCCGGGGTGCTGTACGCCAAGGACGGCGCGTACGCGCCGTGGCAGGCGGTCAACGCCGGTGGGGCGTCGAAGGTGGTGCTGGGCGGCAACTGGATCGGCTGGTTGCAGGGCGGCAACTTCTACGCCAAGGACGGCGTGTACGCCCCCTGGGTGACGATGGCCGCGGGTGGGCGGGTCAGCGACGTCGCGCTCGGCGGTCAGGACTGGTTCGCCTTCGTCGGCGGTGGCGACTTCTTCGCCAAGCAGGGCCCGTATGCCGGCTGGCTGACGATGGCCGGTGGCGGACAGGTCCGGGGGGTCGCCGTCACCAGCTGACCGCCGTACGGCCGGGCGCTCCCCGCCGAGGTGGCGGGGAGCGACGCGGGAGGTGCCGGTGGTCGGGTCAGCCCGCGGGCGGCGGGGAGCGACGCGGGACGTGCGGGGGAACCGCGAATCTGCGCGTGGTCAGCCGGCGGGCGGCGGGGTCCAGCCGGTGGGCAGGTCCCCGACCCGGACCCGCTGCGGGTGGTCGCCGACGGCGACGCTGGCTACCTTCTGACCGGTGGCGAAGTTGATCGCGGTGACCCGGTCGGTGGCCGACTCGGAGATCACGCAGTCCTGGCCGTCCCCGCTGACCGTCGCCCAGTACGGCTTGCCCGCCGTCACCAGCGGGCCGGGTTGCAGGGTGGCCCGGTCGACGACGGTGGCGTAGTCGTCCATGGTGCCGGCCACGCAGAGCTTGGACCCGTCCGGGCTCATCGACAGGCCGTGGTGCCGGGAGTCGTTGACCCAGGTCGTCCGGTCCTCGTTGGTGTTCGGGTTCTTGGGCAGCGTGCCGACCCGGGTGATGGCGTCGGAGGCCACGTCGTACTCGAGGACCCCGTTGAAGAACGACACCTGGAAGTAGAACGTCCGCTCGTCGGGGGTGAAGACCGCCGGGCGGACGGCGTCGGAGAAGTCGGTGCGGCCGGCGGCGTCGAGTCGGGGCCGCATGTCGATGGTCCGTACGGTGGCGAAGGTGGTGGCGTCGGCGATGGTGATCTTCCGGTCGCCCTTGAGCCAGTCCTGGTCCGGGTCGTCGAACGAGGTGGTCACGTCACCGATGGACATGTTCCAGATGTACCGGCCATCGGCGGTGTAGATGTTCTCGTGCGGCTTGTCCCCGGTCCTGAACGACCCGAGTTCCCGGCCGGTGACGATGTCGAGCACGTGCACCCGGTTGGAGAGGGAGGCCGACACCGCGACCCGCCGGCCGTCGGGGGAGACCGCCATGTGGTCCGAGCGGTACCCGGAGACCGGGAACCGCCAGCGGACCGCGCCGGTGGCCACGTCGATCGAGACCACGTCGGCGAAGCTGGGCCGGGAGGCGACCAGGGCGGTGCCGTCCGGCGTGCTGTACATGTCGTCGACCAGCTGGTCGTGCCCCTCGCCCGGACCCTCCCGGACGCCGAGGTAGAAGGCGAGCTTGATGGGGTTCAGGTAGATCTCGCGGAGCCGTTCGGTCCGGTCCGGGATCACGTTGATCCGGCCGAGCCTGGCGTAGTCGCCCCGGGAGCGGATGACGTCGACCGTTCCCTCCCAGTTGTTGCCGACGAACATCACCTCCTGGAGGCTGCTGCCGCCCGCCCGGCCGGAGACCTCGGTCGTGCCGGTGACTCCGGCCGCACGGGTGACTCCGGCCGTGCCGGTGGGACCGGCGGTGGCCGGGGCGGGTGCGCCGGCCACCAGGAGGGCGAGGGCGGCGGCGGTCGCGCCGTACCGGCGGCGACGGTGACCACGGGCGCGCGGGGACGGGGAAGCTGCTGCTGTCATGGACCGCTCCTGACCGTTGGGTGCCCGTGCCGGCGTTCCGCTCGACGCGACACGGTGTTACTTTGCGGTAACAGAAGGAAATCAGTCGAACCTGGACTCTCGGTAGGTGCCGAGGGCCAAGACCCGGACGAACCGTTGTGCGTCGACCACAGCGACGGTCGAGGGAGCGGGGCTGATGGTGCTGCCGGAGCGGCTCGGGTCGCTCGGGGCGTTGCTGCGCGACATCGCCGCCGACCAGCGGATCGTGGACGAGATGGTCGAGGCGGCACGGACCAGCTCGACCGAGGTGGCCCGACTGCCGTGGGCGGAGAACCGCCGGCACGTGGCGGCTCTCCTCGCCGCCGGACTGGCCTCGTTCGAGTTGCTGGCCGACCCGACCGAACGCGACTTCGCCGAGGTCCGGCGACTGGGTGCGGCCCGCGCCGCGCAGGGCGTGTCGGTGACCGGCCTGCTCCGGGGGGTCCAGGCCGGTCGGCGGGTGGTGGTGGAGACCGCGCTCGACCGGGGTCGGGCGGCCGGGATCCCGGACAGCGCGCTGCTGGAGGGACTGCTCGACCTCGACCGGTACGCGGGCGCGCTGGAGCGGGCCCTGGTCGACGGCTACCACGCCGCCGAGCGGGAGTTGGCCCGTACCGAGCAGGACGCCCGCAACCGGATGCTGCGCCGGCTGCTCTCCGCCGCCCCCTCCGCCGGCTGCCCGGACGACCTGGCCCGGTTCGGGTTGCGGCCGGACGGGCGGTACCACTGCGTGGTCACCGACCTGACCGAACCGACCCGGGTCCGTACGGCCGAGCGTCGGCTGACCCGCTGCGGCGGACTGTTCGGTACGGTCGACGACCGGCTCGCCGGACTGTGCCCGCGCCCGCTGCCGGCCGACGCGCTGGACGCCGCGACGCTCGTGGTGACCGCGCCGACCCGGCCGCTGGACCGGCTGCCCGCCATGCACGCGCTCTGCGTCGCCGCGCTGCACGTCGCGGCCGATGCCGGGCTGACCGGCCGCTACCGGCTGGCCGACCTGGCCGGTGAGGTCGCGCTGGCCGCCCAGCCGGCCCTGGCCGACGTGCTGAGCACGACCCTGCTGGCCGCCTCGACCCGGCCGACGGGTTCCACCGGCAACTCGCCTCGACCGCGCTGTCCTACCTGGACCACGGGCAGCGGCTGGACCACACGGCGGCGGCCCTGCACCTGCACCCCAACACGGTCCGGTACCGGATGCGTCGCCTGCGGGACCTGGTCGGGATGCCCCCGACCCCGGCCGAGCCGGACGGCCGGTGGCCGGTGCTGGTCACCGTCCAGTGGTGGTGGGCACTGCGAACCTGGCTGGCCGACTAGGAAGCCCAGCGGCAGCCAGCCCCACCGGACTCGTGGGCGGTCGTTGCCGGGCTCCCGCGCCAGGGGTGGGCTGCGGCGGAGGTCGGTCCCCTGTCACCCCGGCGTCTCCGGGCGGTCGCGTCCGGTGACGTCGTGCTGACGCCCGGCCCACAGACTCGCTACCGAGGGCGAGCGGTGTCCGTCCCGCTCGATCCCCGCTCGCCGCAGGTCGTAGGAGGGACTCCCATGATCAGGACGATGGTCCGGATGCGTGCCCGCCCGGGGTGCGGGTCCGCCGTGGAGTCCGCGTGGCGGTGGGTCGCCGGGCAGGTCGGCGGTTCGGCCGGCAACCTGCGGCGGGAACTCCTGCACGACGTCGCCGACCCGGACTCGTACGTCGCCGTCACCGACTGGTCCGACGAGTCCGCGCTGCGCGAGTTCGAGTGCGGGCCGGTCGCCGCGCGCCTCGCCGAGGCGGTACGCCCGCTGTGCGAGCCGTGGGCGCCGGACGACCGCCGGGTGCTGCGCGAGCCCGACGGCGGCACCCCGTCGATGATCTTCGTTGACGTCGAGGTGCTCGTGCCGGCCGCCCGTCGGGCGGAGTTCGAACGCGGGCACGCCGAGGTCACCGCACGGATGGCGGGCGTGCCCGGCTACCTGCGCGAGGTCCTGCTCCGTAACCCCGGCTCGGACGTCCACCACATCTTCGCCGAGTGGCGCAGCGAGGCGGAGTTCCACCGCTGGGTCAGCAATCCCGCCCACGCGCAGGAGGAGGCCGGGCCGATCGCGGACTTCCTGCTCCGGGACTTCCGACGCAGCCTCTTCCACCCGGTAGCCGATCCCGACGACCGTCCGGAACCCCGCCGTTCCGACGAGCGGCCGGAACCCATCCGCCCCGACGAGCGGCCAGCAGCAACCCGCCCCGACGACCGGCGTGCTCCCGGTGCCGGCAAGGAGATCGACATGCACTCCACAACGGAAGTACTCATCGTCGGCGCGGGGCCCACCGGGCTGACCGCCGCCGTCGAGCTGGCGCGTCGCGGCATCGACTGCCGGGTGGTCGAGAAACTGCCCACCCTGCCCGGACAGGCCGACAAGGCGATCGGCGTGCACTGCCGCACCATGGAGATCTGGGAGGAGCAGGGCTTCGTACGGGAGGCGATGAACGCCGGGACCTGGCTGACCGGGCAGCTGGTGTCGGTCAACGGCACCGAGGTCCACCGGATGAGCTGGGAGCTGCCGGAGTTGCCGTACGCCCATCTCGGTCTGCCCCAGTACGAGACCGAGCGCCTGCTCACCGAGCGGTTGGCCACGCTCGGCGTACGCCCCCGCCGGGGGGCCGAGCTGACCGCGTTCACCCAGGACGACGACGGCGTGCTGGCGACGCTCACGCTCGCCGGCGGCGGCACCGAGACGGTACGGGCGAAGTACCTCGTCGGCTGCGACGGCGCGCACAGCAGGGTCCGCGAGCTGCTGGGGCTGACGTTCACCGGCGGGCTGGGCCGCTTCCCGCAACTGTTCATGCTCGGCGACGCCGACGTGGACTGGGACATGCCGGCGGGTCACCTGCTGCGGTTCCTGCACGAAACCGACGGCCGGATGGACGGCATGCTGGTGTGCGTACCGCTGCGCGGGGAGTCCCGGTACCGGATCGCGACGCTCGCGCCGCCCCGGTTCTTCGCGCAGACCGGTGGGCGGGACGCCCCGCCCGGGTTCAGCGAGGAACTGGACGCCCCGACCCTCGCCGACGTGCAGGCCGCGCTCGACCGGCTCGCTCCGCCCGGCACCCGGGCGTCGAACCTGCGCTGGTCGTCGGTGTTCCGGATCAGCCACGGCATCGTCGACCGCTACGCCGAGGGGCGGGTGTTCGTGGCCGGCGACGCGGCCCACCTGCATCCGCCCGCCGGTGGCCAGGGCATGAACACCGGCATCCAGGACACCTGGAACCTGGCCTGGAAACTCGCCCTCGCGGTACGCGGGATCGCCGCCCCCGGGCTGCTCGCCAGCTACGAGGCGGAGCGGCGCCCGGAGGGCGAGGAGGTCGTCGGGCGGGCGGTGCGGATGGCCTTCACCGACGAACTGGACCGCAGTGACCTGAACCGACAGTTCCTTCAGGAAATGGGCATGCTGCTCAGCTACTCCCGCAGCCCGCTCGTCGGCGAGTCGTTGTCCGCCCCGGACGCCCTGGCCGGCGGTCCGGCGCCCGGCGACCGCGCTCCCGACGTGGGCGGCCTGCACCGGCGGGGCGTCCGGCACCCGCTGCGGCTGCGGGACCTGACCCGGGGCACCGGGCACACCCTGCTGGTGTACGTGGACGGCTCGGCCGATGAGGCGGAGGTGGCCGCGGTGCCCCGGCTCTGCGCCGACGTCCACGCGCTGAGCTGCGGGGAGATCGACTCGTACCTGCTGGCCAGTTCGGACGCCCGGGTGCCGGCGATGCTCGCCCCGCCGGTCGTGCGGGACGGGGCGGGCGAGTTCCGCACCACCTACGGCGTCGCCGGCACCGCGCTGTACCTGGTCCGCCCGGACGGGCACGTCGGGTTCCGTAGCCAGCCGATCGACGGCGACGCGCTGCGGAAGAACCTGCAACTGGTGTTCGGGGGTGCCAGGTGACGCCGATCCGTACCGTGCTGGCGATGCGCACCCGGGAGGGCTGCGAGCAGCGGTTCGAGGCCGAGTGGCTGGTGGCGGCGGAGAAGATCCGTACGCTCGACGGCTGCCTGCGACAGGACCTGGTCCGCGACGCCGACGACCCGCGCAGCTATCTGGTCATCAGCGACTGGGCGGATCGGGACCGGCTCGACGCCTTCGGTCGCAGCGAACACCGGGACCACCTGCTGCGCGTGATCCGGGAACTCCGCGAGTCCGCGCAGCGGCACACCTACCAGCTCCTGCACAGTGTGCGCAGCGACGCCGAGGTGCCCCGATGAGCGAGGTGGCCCGGCCCGCGTCCGAGTTCTACACCGACGACTTCGCCACCGACCCCTACCCCACCTTCGCCGAGCTACGGGAGTCCGGGCCCGTCTGCCTGGTCAAGGGGCCACGGTTCGACTCGTACCTGATCACCCGCTTGGACGACGCGCGGACGGCGTTGACCGACCCCCGCTTCTCCAAGGACCTGTACGGCCCGGACCAGCACTACCTGCGGATCTTCGGGCCCAACTCCGAGGCGCTGAACCGGAACATGCTCAACTCCGACCCACCGGAGCACAGCCGGCTCCGGCGGATCGTGTCCCAGGCGTTCGCGCCGCGGCGCATCGAGGCGCTGCGGCCCCGGGTGGCGGAGATCGTGGACACCCTGCTCGACCGGATCGTCCCGCACGGCGCCGCCGATCTGATGCACGACTTCGCGATCCCGCTGCCGATGATGGTGATCGGTGAGCTGCTCGGGATACCGGAGGCCGACCACCAGCGGGTCCTCGACTGGACCCAGGTGATCAGGACGTCCGGGTCGTCGAAACGTCCCGAGGAGGACCGGGCGGCCGTGCAGGAGGCCCAGCTGCGGCTGCACCACTACCTCGTCGGGTTCGTGCAGGCCAAACGCGCGGACCCGGCCGACGACATCGTCAGTGATCTGATCGCCGCCAGCGACCGGGAGGGCAGGCTGTCCGCCGCGGAACTGGTCACCACGACGTTCCTGCTGCTGTTCGCCGGGCACCAGACCACCGCGGACTTCCTCGGCAACGCGACGGTGGCCCTGTTGACCAACCCCGACCAGCTCGCCCTGTTGCGCGGTCGGCCGGAGCTGCTGCCCGAGGCGGTCGAGGAACTGCTCCGGTTCGACGGGCCGCTGCCGGTGGCCAGCCCGCGGATCGCCACCGAGGAGGTCGACTACCAGGGCGTACGCATCCCCTGCGGGTCGGTCGTCGGCGTGGTGATCAACTCGGCCAACCACGACCCGACGCACTTCGTCGACCCGGACCGGCTGGACATCACCCGCGAGCGCGCCCCGCACCTCGGTTTCGGCCACGGCGTCCACTACTGCCTGGGGGTGTCGCTGGCCCGCATGGAGGCGCAGCTCGCCATCGGGGCGCTGCTGCGCCGGCTGCCCGACCTGCGGCTGGCCGTGCCGGTCGACGACCTGCGCCGGCTGCCGGCGGCGTCGCCGTTCCGCGGCCTGCTGGAGCTGCCCGTCCGATTCGGCACACCACCCGGCCCGTAACCACCGTTTCTCCCACCAAGGAGCAGTCATGGTCTTCCGCAACGTGATCGTCTGCCACATGGTTCCCGGCAGCGACAAGACGGTCGGCGACGTCTTCGGCCACTACGACAGCATCACCCGACCCCAGGACCTCGGGGTCATCGGGCGGATGCTGCTGTCGCACCACGACCTCTACCTCCACGTCATCGAGCGCGAGCAGGACCCGAAGGTGTCCGGCCAGACTCGTGGCCTGCCCGCGTTCCAGCAGATCGCCGAGCAGATCGGGCCGTACGTGACGCCGTACCCGAGGTACTGGAAGAACCCCTCGGACTCGGTGGCGAAGGAGTTCTACCAGTGGGCGCCGGAGGGGCGGGAACGCCCCGGGGACACCACGCTGACCGTGATCGTGGGACGGATCAAGCCCGGCGCCGAGGCCGACGTGGCGCGGGTCTTCACGGCCTCCGACGCCGGGCCGCTCCCGGTCGAGCTGGGGGTCACCGGGCGCTGGCTGTACTCGATCGACGACGTGTACGTCCACCTGCTGGAGCAGGACACGGCGGTCGCCGAGGCCAGTCGGGGCCACCATGACGAGCCGGCCTTCGCCAAGGTCATGGAGGACCTCAGCCCGTACCTCGGCCCGTACCGTCCGGAGGCCTGGCGCGGCCCGGAGGACTCGGTGGCCACCGTCTTCTACCGGTGGCGGGCGCAGGACTGACGAAGCGGGCACCAGATCCTCGTCGGTGGATCAGACCCGGCGGAGCTGGAGCACCGCCACGCGGGCGTCGTGGCCGTCGACGTTCATTGGGACGACCTTCGTGCTGCGGAGCTGGATCTGGACCCCGTTCGTGCCCTCGATCCAGCCGATCTGGTCGATGCCGGAGGCGAAGGCGCGCGTCTCCTTCGCCGGGTAGAGCATCGGCATCGGGTCGCGGTTGACGTCGCCGGTCCAGATCACCGGGTAGCCGCGGGTGCGCCAGTACTCCATGACGGTGTTCCGGAGGACGTCGAAGTGGAGGGTCCACATACTGTCCCGCCACGCCTCGTGAGGATCCTCCCTGCCGTTGTAGGCACCCGCCACGAAGTGCGTGTTGACGAAGGCGAACTGGAGGGCCGGGTCGTCGGCTGCGGACAGCAGGGCCTCGGAGACGACGCGGTTCGGTGAGACGCCCTCCTTACCGGGGTGGACGGGCGTGACGCGCTGGGCGAGTACGTTGTACACCTTGGGCGCGGAGATCGGGACGCGGTGCCCGGCGTCGTTCAGGTGCAGGTTGTTGTAGTACGGGCCGAAGTGCTCGTTGATCCAGCCCTTCTCCTTCTCGTCGCCGTCGCCTTCGCCGATCTCCTGCCAGCCGACGAGCGGACGGTCCTCGGGGCCCTCCAGGCTGAGCGCGTTCCGGACGGCGACGATCGCGGCCTCGCGCTGACCGAGGTTGTCCCGGCCGATGTTGGCGGTGACGACGCCGAGGTTGCGCCAGGCGGTCGCCGCGCCAGCCGGCGCAGTGACGGTGAGGGCGCCGGTGGCGCCGACGAGGGCGGCGCCGCCGGCGATGCCGAGGGCCTGCCGTCTGCTCACGGGGTTCAAGGGATCTCCTTCGGGCGTCGGGCGGGGCGGGGCGGTGGTGCGGGTTCTCTTGTCCGGCCGGTCGCGGTGGGCGAGCGTGTCGCCGACTACGACACGTGGAAGCCGGAGGAGGGGCGGGTCAGCACGCCGGTCATGGGGAACCGGGTCGCGCCGTCCCACCAGTGCCAGACCACGCGCTCGGTGCCGTCGGCGGCGGCGAAGACGTCCATTCCGCCGGGGCCCTGGTGGTTGCCGGGGAGGCCGCTGATCGGGTTGAGCCCGGTCGCGCCGGTGAAGCCGAAGAAGGGGCGGGCGACGCCCTCACGGATGGGCGTGCAGCGGGAGCCGGGCAGGGGGGTCGTGCCGCAGTCCGCGATGCCGGTCGCGTACCGGGGGCTGTCCCAGTTGTTGCCCGAGTACATCAGGTACCACCTCCCGTCGGCGGCCTTCCACATCGACGGGTTCTCGACGACGTGGGTGCCGCCGCTGGTCTTGGCGGTGTCCCAGGTGATGTCGGTGCTCTTGAGCATGTCCCGCCGGGTGTCCCAGATCGCGCGGCCCTCACCGTCGGTCCGGACGGTGGAGATGCCGGTCTCCGCGCCCGTCGCGATGGCATCGTCCCGGTAGGTCACGTACAGGGTCCCGCCGGAGACGAAGGGGTTCGCGTCGATCGCCCACCGGCCTCCGCCGGGGCAGGCCCACTCGCCCCTGTCCTCGAAGGGGCCACGGGCGCTGGTGGCGACGGCCCGGCCGATGCACTTCTGGCCGGAACTCTTCCGGGAGGCCGTGTAGAACATGAAGTACCGGTCGCCGAGGCGCGCGACGCCGGGCGCCCAGATCGCGCCGCCGGGCTCGGCCCAGCCACCCGGGCCGGACGGAAGGGCGTCGTGCGACGCGCAGTTCGCCATGCCCACGGTGCTGCCGGAACCGTGGGCGAGGACGGGTACGTACAGCTTGCCGGTCGCGCCGCAGCGCGCACCCTTCCCGGCGCCGACGGTGGTGCCGTACGTGACGTACGAGCCGTCCTTCGCCAGCACGGTGTCGGGGTCGGCCAGCGGGAACGTGGACGTGCTGGCCAGGGTGGACGGGTGGTCGTCCCCGGGTACGGCGACGGCGGGCGCCGCTGCCGCCGTGGTCGCGACCACGGCGGTCGCCGCGAAGGCGACGAGCACCCCGCGCAGTCGGACAGAGCTCACCGGACGCCCCCCATTGACATGTGTGGATTTTGGATCAGGGGGAGGCTATCGGCGACGTGCCGGACGCGTCAACGGCCCGGAGCTTCCCGACGTCCGGCCGGACCCCGCGCCATCCCGCCGAGGCGCGGCGGCCGAAGCCGCCGCGCCAGGGGTGGTGGTGTCAGGAGATGGTCGGGTCAGCCCGTCCGGCAGGTGACCGTCGGCCAGGTCCAGTTGCCGTTCGCCATGATCGTTACTCCGAAGTTGTTGCCGTTGCCGTTCGGCCTGGCGGTGACGGCTCCGCTGGTGCCGCTGACCGAGGCGTTCCAACTGTTCTGGATGCTCTGACCACCGTTCAGGTTCAGGGTGACCACCCAGCTGTTGGTGCCGCTGACCGCGACATTCAGGTTGAACCGGTCGCCCCACTGCTGGCCGGCGGAGAGCACCGCGGTGCAGTTGCCGCCCGGGTCGGTCGGGCCGGCGGTGGGGGTGGGGCCGGGGTTGCCGCCGCCGCCCTCCCAGACGGTGATGTCGGAGCTTCCCTGGCTCTGGTAACCCTCGGTGGCCATGATCTGGTAGTAGTGGCTGCCGAGGTTCAGGCCGGCGCGCGCCCAGGCGTCGAAGTGGTTGGCGGTGGTGATGGTGCCGCTGCTCCGCTTCTGCTGGCGGACGCTCCAGTACTGGTAGAAGGTGCAACGGTCACCGTCGATGCAGGGAGCGTTGACCCGCTGGCTGCGGAGGATGTCGTAGGTGCCGCCGTCGGTGGTGACCGTGCCCAACCGGGTGGCGCCGCTGCTCGGGTTGTAGCTGCCGAAGTTCTCCACCACGTAGTACTCGATGAGCGGGTTGCGCGTCCATCCGTACAGGGCGAGGTAGGTGTTGTTGTTGCCCGGGTTGTAGGTGCCCGAGTAACTGATCGTCCGGCGGGTGCCGGTGGCCCAGCCCTTGCCGCCGACCCAGTTGTTGGTGCTCCGGTCCCAACTGCTGCTGTACCGGCCGTCGGCGCGCAGCGTCATGCTGGCGTTGCCGCTGTCCTTCCAGAACGAGAAGTAGTAGCCGTTGTGCGTGCCGGTGGTGTTGGAGGTGAGGGTCCGGTCGGCCTCGGCCTGGGCGGCATCGGGGGCGGCCAGGACCGTGCCGCTGATGGCGAGCGCGGTGGCGCACATGGCGCCGAGGAGCAGCCGGACGCGACTGCGCCTCCTCGGTGTGGTGGAGAGGTTCATGGGGGCCTTTCCTCCTCGGGACGGCTGGCGGGGGCCAGCAGCGCGGTGCGACCCGGCGGGCTCGGTGGCCACGTGAGGACAGCCGGAAACTCGGCGTGACTACCACGTGGTGGGGGTGGCACCGGTCGTCCCGCACGCTCGGAGGTGGGTCGCGGTGGTGGTGTCGACAACAATTCAGTGCTGTCGATGGCGACGCTATGGGCTGCCGCCGTTGTCAGTCAACAACTTCCGGAAACTTACGGAAGCAATCTGTAGGTCTCGATACGTTCAGGCGGGGTCGTTCATGCTGGCCGAAGCTCTCCTGGGGGAGGCCGATCAAGATCATGAGCTTCTCGGCATCCAGGGCTGGGGCACGTGCCGGATGTCAAGTTTCGGAAGTTTCGGGACCTGCTACTTCGTCCTCACTCGGACGGCAGTGCTGGCCAGGACAGGCCGCAGGCCCCGTCCCACCCCGAACGACCACGCCTGGAGCAGAGCGATCACGTAACCGGTGGCTTCAACCTGCCCCGAAACCGCCCAATACCGAAACTATTCAACCGTCCTCAGGACGAAACGCGCCGGTGGATCAACGCTCAGAAGGATGCGGTGGAACCAGTCGCATGATCAGCCTAAGATGGCGCCTCAGCTCGACATCTGAACGACAGATGTTCTGATTGCTGCGGCAACGTGTTGAAGGCCAGCGGGTGCGACCGACCCAGCCAAGCTGGCCACCGCTGAACCTCCTGGGAGAAGAAATCGCCATGACCGAAGCTCCGATTGACGCGGGCGACTCTGACGACGACGCTGCCCGGAAGGCTGTCGAGCGGGATCGGGCCGAGCTGCGGGAGTTCATCAAGAGCCTGAACGCGGACGACGTCAGGTCAGGCGACTGGTTCTCGAAACTCGTTGCGCAGGCTCTGAGTTCCTACACCGACAAGGTCGACTGGCTGTACTTCCAGGAGAGGTACAAGGGCGTACCGGCGGATGGCATCGTCGAACAACGGATCACGATGGCATCGCGGTACGCCGCGCTCCAAGGCGGACTCTCGGCCGGAGCGTACTCGGCGGCCGTCGCTGCCACCATCGGCAGCGCTGGTGGTGCTTCACCGCTTGCTCTGCCGGCCGCTGCGGTGACCCTCATGGTCGACCTCACGTACATCACCCGGCTTCAGCTGCGCCTGGCCTACGACATCTCCGTGTTGTATCGGGTCCCGCTCGACCTGTCCGACCCGGACGACATGTGGAAGCTCATCCGTGTGGCCTTGACCATCAAGGGCGGGGAAGTGGCGCGGGAGGGTGCTACCAAGTCGGTCCCGTTCGTGGTGCGTCCGTTGATCAAAAAATTCTACTCCCATGGCGTCCTGACTGCGGCGAAACAGCTTCCTGTCGTCGGGAAGCTCCTCCTGCAGCGCAACGTAATCAAGATCGGTATCCCCCTGGTCGGAATTCCCCTCACCGTGGTGCTGAACCGTTACACGACGCTGGTCGCGGGCCGGCACGCGCGAACCGTATTCCGTAACGAGGCGCGGGTGATCGAGCTCGCCATGAAACTGTGCAGGCAGAGTCGGTACCCCCAGTTGATGCTGTGGGTCGCATGGCTCGTCATTACAGCGGACAACAAGATCGGCGACGATGAGACGCTGCTGATGAAGCACCTGGCGAGGAACGTCCGCGATCTGCACGGGGTGATCGATCATGAACTGGCCAATGTTGTCGATATCGACCCGGACGATGTGTGGAAACGTCTGGACGCTGAACCCGGGGACCTGACCGAGCTCCTTGACGTTGCCAGCCGGGTGGCCACGGTAGACGGCGACATCACCGTTCGTGAAAAGGAGGTCATTGCTGAGCTTCGTGACCGCTGCCGTCGAGCCTGACGCCGCCAGCGACACCGGACCATCACGGTCGGCTGCGGCCCGAACCACTCCCTTCCAGGCGGCGCGGTCAGGTTCGGGCCAGGCCGAGGGTGGCGGCGAGGCGGGTCACGTCGGCCGGGGTCGGTCCGGCGCGCAGCACGGCGGCCAGTGCGGCGTGGGCGGCGGGTCGGAGGCGTACCTCGGCGGGGGCGATCCGGTCGGCGGTGAGCAGGGCGCGGCCGGCGGCATGGTGGTCGCCGAGGTCGAGGTGGACTCGGGTCATGTCGATCAGGTGGGCGGCGCGGTGTTCGGCGGGCAGCCGCTGCCAGGCGTCGCCCTCGGTGGCACGGTGGTGCAGGGCGACGGCCAGGTGATTGTCGCCGAGGCGGGCGGCGGCCAGCGCGCGGGCGAGGTCGACCACGACCGGCCCGAAGCCGTACCCGTCGTGGTGGTGGCGCTCGGCGTGGGTGGCGGCGAGGTGGGCCGCACGTTCGGTGAGGTCGTCCACGGCAGCGACATCGCCGCAGGTGGCGGCGGCGAGGGCGGCCTCGGTGAACAGCGTGCCGGCCAGGGCGAGGTCGTCGGGTGCGAGCACGCGGTGCGGAGCCAGGTCGAGGGGACGTACGGCGGTGGTGGCGGCGGTCATCGCCAGCCGGCCCCGGTGCAGCGCCCGGAGGGCCTGAGCCAGCGGCACGGCGGCGAGGGCGGTACGGCGCGGGTCGCCTGCGGCGGTGGTCATCGCCCGATCCGCGACCAGCCAGGCGAGGTGCGCCTCGCCGAGCTTGACCAGCACCTGGGCGGTGAGCCGGTAGACGTGTACCAGCATGAGCGCGGCCGGTCCGCCGCTGGCCGGCCCGTCGGGGCGGGTGGCGTGGCGGGCAGCGGCGAGCAGGCCGGGCAGCATCCGGAGCACCTGAAGGTGGTGGGCGTGGCGGTAGGCCGTCTGGGCGTACCCGATCCGGTGGTCGAGTTCGGTGACTGACGACGGCCAGTCCCGGTCGGCGGCGCCGGGGGTGTCGTAGCAGGTGAGGGCCTCGCGGACCTGCTCCACGGCGGCGGTGGCGTCGGTGGTGGGCGCCCGCTGGACCTTCCGGCCTACCAGGACGCCGGGGGCGACGCCGAGGGCGGCGGCCACCGTCTCGATCATGGGGAGCCGGTCGAGGGTGCGCACGCCGCGTTCGACCTTGTCGACCCAGCTCTTGGACCGGCCGATCCGGTCGGCGAAGACCTGTTGGCTCATGCCCCGACGGACCCGCAACTGCGCCACCCGTCGGCCGATCGGCAGCTCGCGTCGGTTGTGCTGGCGCGGCGCGGTCATCGCCGGTCGGCCCGGTTGATGGGTTCGGTGTACTCGCCGCAGCGCGGGCACCACCGCGCCTTCACCCGGAACGCCAGCAGCCCGAGTAGGAACCCCGGCACCAGACCACCGAACACCACCGACAGGATTTCGGAAACCACGAACACCGCACCTTTCGCCGAGGTTGGGCATGGGCCGATGCGCAACGCTCGGCTGCTCCGCTTACTGATGGCAAGCTATCGCACTCATTCCGTGATCAGAAGGAATTAAGTGCGCTAAATCCTCACGCGTCGTGACGCCCCGTGTTTGCCGCACCTGTGTCAGCGTGGTCGACTTGGGACGGAGCACGTGCCAACGTGGAAGGACCGCCGATGACCAGCCAGGAACCGCCGAACTATCAGCGCGTCGTGGACGACCTGCGTTCGCGGATCCTCTCCGGTGACCTTGGCCCCGGCGACAAGCTCCCCACCGAGCGGGAACTTCAGCAGCGCTGGGGCTTCTCCACCACGATCATCAAGCACGCCCTGACGTTGCTGCGCGGAGAAGGTCTCATCGAGGGGCGGCGTGGCTCCGGCAACTACGTGCGTGACCGGACCCGCCTCGTCCGCCATGCCCATTCCCGCGACATGCGCCAACGCGTCGGCAGCACGTCACCGTTCGCCCGAGACACCCACGCCGCAGGCAGGCAACCGACCTGGAAGGCGGAGAGTGAGAAGATCCCCGCTCCGCCGCGCATCGCCGAACGGCTCGGCATCCAACCCGGCGACCCGGTCATGCGTACGACGTACCGGTATCTCGCCGACGACGTGCCGATCCAACTCGCCGACTCGTACGAGCCGTTGACGGTCACCGGCGGCACGCCCGTCGAGTACCCCGAGCGCGGGCCGGTCATCGGCGTGGTCGCCCGGATGGACTTCATCGGCGTGGCCATAGACCGATTCGTGGAGGAGGTCACCACCCGACCGGCGATGCCCGAGGAAGCGGACGCCCTGGCGCTCGACCGGCGTGGTGGCCGGTGGGTGATTGCAATCGAGCGCACCTACTACGCCGGACGGACGGCCGTGGAGACCGCCGACATCGTGTTCCCCGGCGACCGGTACCGGCTCGTCTACGAGATGCCCATCGACCCGTGGTCCCCACCGGACGACGCCGAGACGTCCTGACCTGCCCGTGATCGTCGTACCGCCAGGCTGATCCGGCGGTCAGGGCCGGTCCGGGACCTACGTTCTCGGGCCGGCACCGCCGGCCGGCCGTGTCGCGCCCGCCGTCGGGCGTCGCCGGGGGTGCCGCGTCAGCGGGCGCTCTGACTCACCGCCACCGACGCGGCGGTTCGCACGGTGGGCGCCAACGCGGCGGCGATGACCGCGTATCCGGCGCTGGACGGGTGGAACCGGTCCGCGCTGAACAGGCTCGGGTCGACGGTGAAGTCCGCCGCCGAGGAGCCGCCGATGTCCGCGATGTGCGCCCCGGCGGTGCGGGCTGCGCGGATCTGTGCCTGTTGCAGCATGACGCTGGCGGCCCGTACGGACGGGCGCAGCTGCGCCGGGACCCAGGGCACCGCGCTGAGGTCGGGTGCGGGGGCGACGACCACCTCGGCTCCGACGGCGCACAACCGCCGGACGGCGTCGGTCAGGTGCGCGCAAGCCTGCTGCGGCGGAACGAAGTGGGTCAGGTCGTTGGCGCCGATGATGATCAGTGCCAGGTGCGGCGGCCGGGCGGTCGCGCGTTGCACCTGGCCTGCCAGGTCATGACTACGCGCGCCGGGTACCGCGTAGACGCGTACGTCGGTGGTGATGCCGGCATCGGTCAGGTCGGCGGAGAGGCGCGCGGCGATGGTGTCGGCCGGTTTCGCTGCGCCCTGTCCGTAGGCGATGGAGTCGCCGAGGACGGCGAAGGCGAGGGTCACACCGGAGGACAACGCCGGACAGGCGTTCCTGCTTCCGGCGGCGACATCGCGATCAGCGGTGACCGGTTCACGTTCGACGGGGACCGTCCGGGCGGGCAGTGCGGGTGACGATCCGGCCCGCACTGCCCGTACCGAGGTGGCTCAGGAGGCGGTGGGGAAGTGGAAGTCGGACCGGAACGTCTCGGTTCCGCCCGGCCAGCGACTCGTGACCACCTTCCCCCGGGTGTAGAACGACACCCCCTCCGGACCGTGGATGTGGGTGTCGCCGAAGAGCGACGCCTTCCAGCCGCCGAAGGAGTGGTAGGCCATCGGCACCGGCAGCGGGACGTTCACGCCGATCATGCCGACGTTGACGCCCCGGACGAACCGGCGGGCCGCCGCGCCGCCCGAGGTGAACAGCGCGGTGCCGTTGCCGTACGGGTTGGCGTTGATGATGCCGACGGCCTCGTCCAGGGTGTCGGCGCGCAGCACGACCAGCACCGGACCGAAGATCTCCTGCTGGTAGGCGGCCATCTCCGGGGTCACCCGGTCGAGCAGGCAGGGGCCGACGAAGTAGCCCTCGTCGTGGCCGTCCACCCGCAGCTCCCGACCGTCGACGACCAGGGTGGCACCGGCCTTCTGTGCCTCGTCGACCGAGTCGATGACCCGCGTGCGTGCCTCGCCGGTGACCACCGGGCCCATCTGGGAGGTGGGCTGGTCGCCGGGGCCGACCACGATCGTCGACGCCTCCTGTGTCAGCAGCTCGACGAGTTGGTTGCCGACCGGGCCGACCGCGACGACCGCCGAGATCGCCATGCACCGCTGCCCCGCCGAACCGTACGCGGCCGAGGTGATCTGTCGTGCCGCGTCGGCCAGGTCGGCGTCGGGCAGCACCACGGCGTGGTTCTTCGCCCCGCCCAGCGCCTGGACCCGCTTGCCGGTGGAGGCGGCGCGCTGGTGCACGTAGCTGGCGATCGGGGTGGAGCCGACGAACGACACCGCCGCGACGCCGGGGTGGTCGAGCAGCGCGTCGACCGCCGCCTTGCCGCCGTGCACCACGTTGAACACCCCGTCGGGCAGGCCCGCGTCGGCGTAGAGCTGCGCGACGAGGTTCGCCGCGGACGGGTCGCGCTCGCTCGGCTTGAGCACGAAGGCGTTGCCGCAGGCGATGGCGATCGGGTGCATCCACATCGGCACCATCACCGGGAAGTTGAACGGGGTGATGCCGGCGCACACGCCCAGCGGCGCGCGCAGCGAGTACGAGTCGACGCCGGTGGAGACCTGATCGGAGTAGGCACCCTTGAGCAACTGCGGAATCCCGCAGGCGAACTCGATGACCTCCCGGCCCCGGATCACCTCGCCGCGCGCGTCCTCGACGGTCTTGCCGTGTTCGGCGGTGACCAGCCGGGCCAGGTCGTCCTCGTGCCGCTCCACCAGGTCACGCAGCCGGAAGAGGACCTTGGTACGTCGGGACAGCGACATCTCGGACCACGACTCGAAGGCCGTGGCCGCCGCCGCGACGGCCCGGTCGACCTCGGGCTGCCCGCCCAGCGCGACCCGTGCCTGCGGCTGGCCGGTCGCGGGCTGGTAAACGGTCGCGTACTCACTGCCGGCGACGGACGTCCCGCCGATCCAGTGCTCGATGCTGCGCACCGCACTCTCCTTCGTCGTCGATGTGGGAGTCAGAGCCACCGGGTGCCGATCCCCTGGAGGTCGGGGTTGTGGAAGGAGTACAGGAGTTCCATGGTGTTCGTGCTGCCGGTCGCGATCGCGTGGGCGACCCCGGCCGGGATGTACATCGCGGTGCCCGGACCCGCCTCGAACTCCTCGTCGGCGACGGTGAACAGCGCCGTGCCGTGGAGCACGTAGTAGAACTCGGCCGAGGCGGCGTGCAGGTGCAGCGGGTGGGTCATGCCGGGTTCCATCCGGTAGACCCCGGTGAGGAACTCGCACTCCGGGTCGTCGGTCCGCTGCCGGTCGACGAGGCGGTGCACCAGGCCCTCGTCGTCCGGGTTGTGGTTGAGGGCGGAGATCAGCTCGTACTCCAGCTCGTCCCGGTGCAGCACGAACGCCGGGCGCGGCACCGCCGCGCCCGGGGCGGCCTCCGCGCCAGGCGCAGCTCCCGCGCCAAGGGGAGCCCTGACGCCGGGGGCGGAACCGGCGTCGGCGCTGGCTGCCGGCCCGGCGATGCGGCGACCGGGTGGGTGGGGTAGCGCGGTCACCGTTCGGCGTCCACGCCGGTCGCGCCGACCGGGATGTTCGGGCTGGTGAGCGGGCCGTGGTGCTTGGAGAGGCAGAGCGCCTCCCAGCCGGAGACCACACCGTGGATCACGCCGGGCTCCCAGCACAGGTACTCGCCGGTGCGGTAGACGTGCTCGGGGTCGGTGGCGCACCAGCCGCCGAGGAAGAAGATCTCCTCGGTGCTGTGGTGGAACTCCAACGAGGTCTTGGAGAAGTTACGCGGCATCACGAACAGGATGGTGTCCTTGCCGGTCTCCTCGACCTTGCGCAGCCGGACGCACTGGGTGGGCACCGCCAGGTCGCCGTGGCTGCTCGTGTCGGTCACGCCCGCGAACGCCTCCCGCACCGGCAGCCAGTTCGCGGAGTCGAAGATGTCGACGGTCTCGCCGAACGGCTTCGACGGGGCGGGGGGCTCGCCGGTGCCGACCTCGAACGGCGCGTCGGTCCAGAAGATCAACGTGGCGCCCTGCTCCGACGAGACCGGGCCGATCGGCGTGCCGGCCGGCAGGAAGAGGTAGTGCCCGCGCCGGCACTGGCGGCCGGCGATGGTGAGGTCGCCGTCGCGGACCAGGAGTTCGAGGTCGGCGTGGTTCCAGTGCTCCGGCATCTGCCAGCCGGGCGGGACGTCGACGACGAGCGTCTCCGCGCCGGTCTCCGGGTCGCTGTTGATCTGCCGGGAGAGGAGTCCGAACGGTAGGTCCCTCGCCCGCCACACCCGCTGCGGTACCTGCTCGACGACGACCCGCCGCTTACCGGAATGAGTCACGGTGGCCTCCTTAGCGTTGGGGCTGGATTGTATGTAATCACCAGGACAGCGTCTAGGTCCACTGTCTCGTTAGGCGGGATTTCTGCTGGTAGAGGCCGGTCGGCCGCTGGACCGCCGCCACTGGCTGTATGCAAGATGGCCTGAGGCGGGCTGGTGGTGGCGATGCGTGGACCGTACCGTGACTTCTTATGGCTGACCAGCAGTCTTGTATACGATCCAGCGCCTAGTAGCCCTGCCAACCGCGCTCCCTCAGCTGCTCGGATCGGACAGAGATGCCGCGAAGATTCGGCCTCGTCGGTGGAACGGTGGTCACCGAGGACGGCAGCCACGTCACGGACCTGCTTATCGAGGCGGGGCGGATCGAGAACGTCGGTCGGATACCAGCGTCGGCGGACATCGAGAGGATCGACGTCCGAGGGAAGATCGTCATCCCCGGTGGCGTCGATGTGCATACACATATGGATACGCCGTTCATGGGGGCGGTCACCTCCGACGACCACGCCTCGGCCAGTCGCGCCGCTGCGGTGGGAGGCACCACGACCTACGTCGACTACGCCTTCCAGCGCCCCGGCGAGCGCCTGCCGGAGGTCCTGGCCCGCTGGGCCGGGCGGGCCGGCGGCCGGTCCGCGATCGACTTCAGCTTCCACCTGGCGGTGACGTCGCCGTACCCGGATCTCGTGGCGGACATGGCGCTGGCGGTCGCCGACGGCGTGACCAGCTTCAAGGTGTTCATGGCGTACAAGGGTCTGGCCATGCTCGACGACGGCCAGCTCTTCTCGATCCTCGGCGAGTGCCGGCGCCTCGGCGCCACGCTCTGCGTACACGCCGAGAACGGGCACGTCATCGACGTGCTGGCCGAGCGGCTCGTCCGGGCCGGGCGGACCGGCCCGCTGGCCCACCTGCTGTCCCGGCCGCCGGAGACCGAGGTGGAGGCGGTCCGGCGCGGGATCATGCTCGCGAACCTGGCCGACGCCCCGCTGTACTTCGTGCACCTGTCGACCGCCGGGGCTGTCGAGGCGGTGGCGGAGGCCCGGCTGGCGGGGCGACCGATCTCCGGCGAGACCTGTACCCACTACCTCCTGCTCGACGAGGGCCTGTACCACGCCCCCGGTTTCGAGGCGGCGAAGTACGTGGTCAGCCCCCCGCTGCGCGGCCCGGAGCACCGGGAGGCGCTGTGGCGGGGCCTGCGGGACACCACCCTGGGGGTGGTCAGCTCGGACCACTGCCCGTTCTGCATGGACGGGCAGAAGACCCTGGGCGTCGACGACTTCCGGCGGATCCCCAACGGGGCGCCGGGCATCGAACACCGCGTGCCGATGCTCTACGGGCACGGCGTACGCCCGGGGCGGTTGAGCCTCGAACGGTTCGTCGAGGTGGTGTCGACCGAACCGGCCCGCCGCTTCGGGCTCTACCCGGACAAGGGTGTCATCCGGCGGGGGTCGGACGCCGACCTCGTCGTGCTCGACCCGGACGCGGCCTCGGTCGTGCTCGCGCAGACGATGACGCAGAACTGTGACTACACCCCGTTCGAGCGGTGGCACGTGCCCGGTCGGATCGACGCGGTCTACCTGCGGGGCGAGCTGGTCGCCCGCCGGGGACGGTTCGTCGGCCGGCAGGATGCCGGACGGTTCCTGAGCCGTCGCGCGGCGTGAGCGCACCGGGTTCTACCTGCGGAGAGGCTTGACAGCGGCAACTTTGCATACAACTATCGCTTCATGTGATCCGCTTCACCGGGACCATTGGGATAGATGTAGCAACCTTGCACACAATGTGGAGGTGTTGGCATGGGAATACGCTCCGTGCGGCTGCGGGCCGTGGCACTGCTCGCCGTAGCGAGCCTGACTCTCGCGGCCTGCAGCGGGAACGATGCGGAGGAGTCTGATGCCGGCACCGGCCAGGCGTTGACCATCGCGGCGCCGGGAGTCGTGTCCAGTCTCGACTCCGAGCGCTACCAGGGGTTCATCTCGATCGACCTGCTACCGAACACCGCCGGCACCCTCGTGCGCTTCAAGAAGCCCGAGGCCGGCGCGACCACCCTCCAGACGCCGGACCAGATCGAGCCCGAGCTTGCCGAGTCCTGGAAGCTGAGCGAGGACCGCAAGCAGATGTCCTTCACGCTCCGCGAGGCCAAGAGCCAGTTCGACAACCCCCTCACCTCGGACGACGTGAAGTGGTCCGTCGATCGGATGGTCAACAGCACGGGCGTGCCGATCGCCAAGATCCTGATGGGCATCGGCGGTTGGGACACCGCCAACCCGATCACCGTCACCGACGCCCGGAACTTCACGATCAACGTCGCCAAGCCGAACGCGGTGAGCGTGTCCATCCTGAGCACGTTCTTCATGACCATCTACGACTCGGTCGAGGCGAAGAAGCACGCCACGGCGGACGACCCGTACGCCTACAAGTGGCTGGCGGAGAACACCGCCACCTTCGGGCCGTACCAGGTGCGGTCGTTCGACCCGGGCAAGGAGGTCCGCCTCACCGCCAACAAGAACTACTTCCGGGGCATGCCGAAGGTGACCGACGTGGTGGTCCGCGCCGTCGCCGACACCTCGAACCGGCTCCAGCTCGCCCAGAGCGGGCAGGTCGACATCGCCAGCGCGATGACCTTCGACCAGCTCTCCTCCCTGGAGAAGAGCGGCGACGTCCGGTTGGAGCGGGTGCTCTACCCGAACATCGACGTGCTGGTGCCGAACCTCAAGGCCAAGCCCTTCGACGACAAGCGGGTGCGCGAGGCCATCTCGTACGCCGTGGACCGCAAGGCGATCGTCGACTCCGCGTACCAGGGCTTCGCCACGCCGTCGGCCGACTACATCCACGACGACTTCGGTGCTCCGGCCGCCGGCCAGTCCCTGACCCACAACATCGACCGGGCCAAGCAGCTGCTGGCCGAGGCGGGGCTGCCCAACGGCTTCCCGATGGAACTGGCCTACAACGCGGCGAACGTCGGCGCCCACAGCGAGCAGGTCGCCGTCCTGCTGCGGTCGCAGCTGGCCAAGGTCGGCATCGACGTGAAGCTGAACAACGTCGCCTCCGGCGCGGACTTCGACACCGCCAAGCGTGAGGGCAAGCTCCAGACCTGGCTGGCCACCAGCACCCCGCTGGTTCCCGACCCCGCCTACTACCTCCAGGTCTTCTACTCCACCGGCGGTCTGACCAACCTCCAGAACTACAGCTCCCCGACCGTCGACGGGCTCTCCCGGCAGATCCTCGAAACCCAGCCGGGCGCCGAACGGGAGGCGCTGGTCAAGCAGGTCAACGACTTCATGGTCAGTGACATGCCGGCCGTCCCGCTGGTCGACGGCCAGAAGTACTACATCTTCAAGAAGAACGTGACCGGGTTCGTCAGCTACTCCCAGGGCCACGTCAACTACTACGACATCACCGTCTCCTAGCCCGCCGCGTCGTCCCCGGCCGGCGACGGCCGGGGACGACCCCGGCGAAGAAAGCAGGATGTTCACCGATGTACCGACTCGGAGTTGACGTCGGCGGTACGTTCACGGACGTCCTCCTCATCGAGGAGGCGACCGGGAAGACCCGCCGGACGAAGGTGCCGTCGACACCCCAGGACCAGTCGATCGGTGTCATCGAGGGCGTGACCCGCGTCCTGGCGGACGCCAAGGCCCGCGCGGCGGACATCCGCCAGTTCCTGCACGGGACGACGGTGGCCACCAACGCCGTCCTCGAACGCCGGGGTGCCCGGGTGGGCCTGATCGTCACCACCGGCTACCGGCAGGTCCTGCACATCGCGAGGTCCTTCGTGCCCGGTGGGCTGGGCGGCTGGATCGTCTGGGACCGGCCGGCCGAGCTGGTGGCGCTCGACGACGTCCGCGAGGTCGCCGGCCGGATGGACTTCCGGGGCGAGCAGGTCGACGCGCTCGACGAGGCGGCCGTACGGACCGCCGTCCGCCAGCTCGTCGACCGGGGCGTGGACGCCCTCGCCATCGGTTTCGTCAACTCGTACGCCAACCCCGCCCACGAACTGCGGGCCGCCGAGATCGCCGCGGCCGAGGCGCCCGGCGTACCGGTCTCCACCTCGGCCGGGGTCCTGCCCGAGCTGGGGGAGTACGAGCGGACGCTGACCACGGTCGCCAACGCCTACGTCCGACCCGGTGTCGGGGCCTACCTGCGGAACCTGAGCGCGAAGCTGGTCACCGAGGGCCTGGTCGGCGAGCGTCGGGTGCTGCGTTCCGACGGCGGCCTGATGACCTTCGAACGGGCCGAGGACATCCCGGTCAGTCTGCTGATGAGCGGACCGGCCGGCGGGGTCGCCGCGGCGGTGGCCCTCGGCCCGGCGGCCGGTCACCCGGACCTGCTCACGCTGGACATGGGCGGCACCTCCACCGACGTCGCCCTGATCGAGAACGGCACCCCGGTCATCCGGCGCGAGACGACCGTGGCCGACCTCGCCGTCCGCGCCCCGTCGATCGACGTGCAGACCGTGGGGGCCGGTGGCGGCTCCATCGCGCACGTACCCGAGCTGACCGGGGCGCTGCGGGTCGGCCCGGCCAGCGCCGGTGCCCTCCCCGGCCCGGCGACGTACGGTCGCGGCGGCACGCTGCCGACGGTCACCGACGCGAACGTGGTGCTCGGCTACCTCCCGCACGCCCTGCTCGGCGGGGCGATGCCGCTCGACGTCGAGAAGGCCCGTACCGCGGTCGGGTCCGTCGCGACGAAGCTCGGGGTGTCGGTGGAGGCGGCCGCCGCCGCGATCATCGACATCGTCAACGAGAACATGCTGGGCGCGCTGCGGCTGGTCTCGGTGCAGCGGGGCTACGACCCGAGGCGGTTCGCGCTCTTCGGGTTCGGTGGCGCGGGCCCCCTGCACGCCAACGCCCTGGCCCGGCTCCTCGGCTCCTGGCCGGTGGTGATCCCGCAGTCGCCGGGCGTGCTCTGCGCCTACGGGGACGCCTCGACCGGCGTGCGGGCCGAGGCGAACAAGTCCCTGGTGCGCCCGCTCGACGACCTCGACGAGGAGCAGTTGCGCCGGGAGTTCGCCGAGCTGGCCGCGCGGATCGACACCGAGTTCGACCGGGCCGAGGTGCCCGCCGACGCCCGTACGGTGCGGTTCGAGGCCGACGTGCGCTACCAGGGGCAGGGCTTCGAGGTGCCGGTCGACGTCGGGACGTCGCGGCGGGAGGACCTGATCCCGAAGCTGCGCAGCGGATTCGACGAGGCCCACCAACGCCTCTTCGGCTTCGCCCTCGACGAGCGGCACGAGATCGTCAACATCCGGGCGGTGGGGATCTCCGAGGCGGAGCGGATCAAGCCCGTGGAGATCGGGCCGGGCACCCGTGACGCGTCCCGGGCGGTGATCGGCCGCCAGCAGGTGTACGTCGACGGCGGCTGGCAGGAGGCGACGCTCTACGACCGGACCGCCCTGGGTGCCGGTGACGAGCTGCGCGGACCGGCGATCGTCGTCGAGATGGACTCCACCAGCCTGGTCCTGCCGGGCTGCGTGGCACGCGTCGACAGGCTGGGCAACCTGCTCATCCTGCCCGTCGAGGACGGAGTGGTGGCATGAGCGCGGTCATCGTCGAGACGCCCCGCGCGGCGCGGCCGGTCGAGGTCGAGGCCGCGGTGCTCGACATCGTCGAGAACGCCCTGCGCAACGCCCGCTTCGAGATGGACGCCGTCGTGCTGCGCACCGCGATGTCACCGGGCATCCGGGAACAGCACGACGCGTTCCCGCTGATCGCCGACCGGCTCGGACGGATGGTCGCCGGCCAGTTCGGCTCCTTCATCGACGGCTTCCTGTCGGCGTACGAGGGCACGGTCGAGGAGGGCGACGTCTTCTTCACCTCCGACCCGTACGCCTGCGACGGCGCGATCAGCCACGCCAACGACTGGCTGGTGCTGCTCCCCATCTACCACCAGCACGCGCTGGTCGGCTGGGCGGCGATGTTCGGCCACATGAGCGACGTCGGCGGCAAGGTCCCCGGCAGCCTCCCCACCGACGCGGTGTCGATCCACGAGGAGGGGGTGATCGTCCCGCCGGTGAAGCTGTTCCGGAACGGCAAACTCGACCAGCAACTGCTCGACACCGTCCTCAACCAGGTGCGGCTGCCGAGCTGGAACCGGGCCGACCTGAACGCGGTCCTGGCGTCCTGCCGGACCGCCGAGACCCGGGTACGGGAGCTCTGCGACCGGTTCGGCGTGGACACCTACCTGTCCACCCTGGACCTGCTGCTAGAACGGAACAAGCAGGCGATGGCGAAGCTGTTCCGGCAGGTCGTCCCGGAGACGCCGGTGACCTTCGAGGACTTCGTCGACGACGACGGGCGGGGTGAGGGGCCGTTCCGCATCCGGTGCACCCTGTGGCGCGACGGCGACCGGGTCGTGCTGGACTTCGCCGGCACCAGCGACCAGGCCGACGGGTCGATCAACTTCCTGCTGAACGAGAACGTCCTGCGGATGTTCTTCGGCGTCTACACGATCATGGCGGTCGACCCGCTGATCCTGTTCAACGACGGCTTCTATCCCCTGGTCGACGTCCGGATCCCCGAGGGCAGCCTGCTCAAGCCCCGCCGGCCGGCGGCCATCTCGTGCCGGACGCACGCGCTGGGGCGGCTCTTCGACGTCCTCGCCGGGTTGCTCGGGCAGTGTCAGCCGGACTTCCTCTGCGCCGCCGGGTTCTCCTCCAGCCCACACCTGATGTACTCCGGCTCCGACCGGACCGGGAAGTGGTTCCAGCTGTACCAGATCGGCTTCGGCGGGGTTCCCGCCCGGCCGGTCGGGGACGGGTTCGACGGCCACTCCATGTGGCCCTCGTTCACCAACGTGCCGAACGAGTACCTGGAGGCCTACTACCCGCTGCGCATCGAGGCGTACGAGTCGGTCCCGGACTCCGGGGGCGCGGGCCGGCACCGGGGCGGCAACGGCATCCGGATGGCCTACCGGTTCCTCGAGCCGGGCGAGGTGTCCATCCACGACGACCGGTGGTTCACCAAGCCGTGGGGCGTGCTCGGCGGCGAGCCGGGGCGACGCGGGACGAAGATCCTGGAACGGGCCGACGGCTCGCGGCAGGTGGTGCCGGCCAAGTGCGACCGCGTCGCGGTGCGCCCCGGTGACCTGCTGCACTTCGTCACCTGGGGTGGCGGCGGGTGGGGCGACCCGCTCGAACGCGACCCGGAGCAGGTGCGGCACGACGTCGAACGCGGGCTGGTCACCGTCGAGGGCGCCCGGGGGTACGGGGTCGTCCTGACCGGCGGCGACGTGGACACCGACGCCACCCGGAGGCTGCGCGCCGAACTGGCCGGCACCCGGCGTGACCTGCCCCGCTTCAACCGGGGCGGCACGCTGGAGGAGTTGACGCAACGCTGCCTGACCGAGACCGGGCTGGCCCCGCCGCGCGAGCCGTCCCGGGCCCGGGGGCGCCAGGAACCGACCGCGACCCCCACCCGCGCCACCCGCACCCCGGCCGGACCGGAGCGGGTCCGGGCCGCCGGGCCGGAGCCGCGACCGGCGCTCTCCCCGCTGGAGGCGCTCGTGCACCACATCGCCCGGCAGGTGACCGCGCGATGAGTCCCACCCACTGCCAGACCGGCACGGTTCTGGGCAACGACGGCGGGCATCCGCCCGTCGACGAACTCTCGAAGGAGAACTGCAATGGCTGACCTTCAGAACTCTGCGCTCGGGATGATCGAGACCCGTGGCCTGGTCGCGGCGGTCGAGGCCGCCGACGCGATGGTCAAGGCCGCCACCGTCGTCCTGGTGGGCACCGAGTACATCGGCGGTGGCCTGGTCACCGTGGTGGTCCGGGGCGACGTCGGCGCGGTCAAGGCCGCCACCGACGCCGGAGCGGCGAGCGCCTCCCGGCTCGGCGAGGTCGTCTCGGTGCACGTCATCCCCCGCCCGCACACCGAGGTCGAGGCGATCCTGCCCACCGGGGCGACCCGGGGTGGCGGAACAAAGGCCTGACCAGGCCGTCGCGTGCTCATCGAAGGAGCTGATACATGAGTCGGGTGTGGACTGCCGTCGATATCGAAGACGTCGCCCGGTCGCACGAGCCGCGCGAAATCCTTCTGGGCCCGCGTGACCTGATCTCGCCGCACGCCCAGGACATCGCCCGGGGGCTGGGCGTCGAGATCCGCCGGACCGGACAGGACGTGCCGGCCGAGCCGGCCCGACCGTCGGTCCCGGCCGACTCCGGTGCGACCTCCGGCGGCTGCGACGACGCGGACGCCTGCTCGTGCGGCTGCGCGGCTGCCGAGGAGGCGGAACGGACCATCCGTACCATCGCCGCCGCGGTCTCGTCGGCGAACCCGGGCGCGGACGCGTCGACCGTCGCCAGCGAGACGTTGCGGGCGCTCGGCGCCTACGGCGGGCCGGGCGTCGGGAGCCCCGACCAGGCGCAGCCGCTGCCCGGACAGCTGCTGCCCAAGAAGGCGAAGGGCGCCCGCCCCCAGTTCTTCGCCGAGCCGGGCATGGAGGCCCTGGTCTCGACGCTGGTCACCCTCTCGTCCGAGGTGTGGGTGCTGCGCGAGCGGCTGATGACGCTGGAGCACCTCCTCGCCGACCGGCGGGTGGTGGAGCGCGGTGCGGTGGACGACTTCACCGTCTCGGGCGCGGACGCCCAGGCCCGCGACGAGGAGGCGGCGGCCTTCGTCGCCCGGGTGCTGCGGGTCTTCTACGAGTGGCGCGAGGAGATCGTGCGGGAGGAGACCCCGGAGTCGTACCGGGAGGTCATCAAGCAGGCCTTCGCGCAGGTGGGGGAGGGGAAGTGAAGGAACAGCAGCGGCACGGCCTGTTGCCGAGGGAGAACCACGACGAACTCGCGCGGGAGAACTTCGTCCGGGCGCTCAAGTCGCACATCTCCAACGAGGTGACCCCCGGGGTCCGGGAGCTGTACGCGCACCGCGTCGCCCCCCGGTACGAGCAGGAGGAGGGGGTCCCGCCCCGCGACCGGCAGTCGGTGCGCCGGGCGATGGAACCCGAGCCGTACTACCAGCTCTGGAGTTCGGTGCGCCGGGCCAGCCAGGACCTGCTCTGGAACGTGGTGGCGGACAGCATCGGCCGGCAGCTCGACGACCTGAAGGCGCAGGCGGAGCGGGCCGGGAAGGGACTGGGCACGCTCGAACTCGACCCGGGGTTCACGCTGCCCTGGTACTTCTGGGGCATCGACATCCACGCCATGCCGGGTGGTTACCGCAGCGAGTACGTGGCCGGGGACCTCACCGCCGGGGCGCTCTACGACCGGGGCGTCTACGTGTACGCCATGGGCCAGATGGGCGCGCTCAACGACGACTACGGCCAGTCCGTGGTGAACAACTACCTGAAGAAGGAACACCGGGACTTCCGCCCCAAGCGCATCCTGGAGATCGGGTGCGGGGTGGGCAACTCGACCCTGCCGTACGTGGACGCCTACCCGGACGCCGAGGTGCACGGGGTCGACGTCGGCGCGTCGCTGCTCCGGTACGCGCACGGCCGCGCCGAGTCCCTCGGCCGGAAGGTGCACTTCTCGCAGCAGAACGCGGAGGCCACGAGGTTCCCGGACGGGCACTTCGACCTGGTCGTCTCGCACATCCTGCTGCACGAGATGCCGCCGGACGCGGTCCGCGCCGTGCTGCGGGAGTGCCACCGGCTGCTCGCCCCCGGCGGCATGATGATCCACGCGGACTTCCCCGGCTACGCCGGCCTGGACCCGCTGGTGCAGTTCCTCATCGACTGGGACACCTGGAACAACAACGAGCCGTTCTGGGGCCCGATGCGGGACATGGACCTCGTCCGGGCCGCCCGGGACGCCGGGTTCACCGGCGACTGCTCGGAGCTGTCCTGCAAGCGGGAGTGCGTCGAGGAGGTCACCACGCCGACCGGCCGGGTGCTCCAGAGCGGTGAGCGACGGCGCAGCGGCACCCTGGCGCTCCTCGTGGGTCGGCGCTGACATGGCGCGCGGCAACGTCGAGTTGCGGACCTACGCGTTCGTGGACCGGCTCCAGCCCCAGATGGCCGCCCTGCTCGGCAGCGTGATGTCGGGCGACCCGGTCGTCGAGGGGATGAGTCAGCTCTACCTGGAGATCTCCCCGGGCAGCGACGTGTACGCCCTGGTCGACGCGGCGGTCAAGGGGGCCGGTGTCCGGCCGGGTTCCCAGGTCGTCGAGCGGCAGTACGGCATGACGGAGCTGCACTCGATGTCCCAGGACGCCGTCCACCAGGCCGGTCGGACGATCCTCGACCTGCTCGGGATGACCGAGGCGGACGCCCAGCCCGCGGAACTCGTCTCGGCGAAGATCGTCTCCAACATCGACGCCTACCAGGCGCAGCTGGTGAACCGGTCCAAGAAGGGCTCCCTGCTGGTCGCCGGTGAGTCGATGCTCGTCGTCGAGTGCGAGCCGGCCGCCTACATCTCCGCCGTCGGCAACGAGGTGGAGAAGTCGGCGGACGTCAAGATCGTGGACGTCCGGGGGGTCGGTCAGTTCGGACGGTTGTGGATCTCCGGCATGCACGCGGAGGTCGAGTCGGCCCGTGACGCGGTCCGGCAGGCGTTCGAGAAGACACCCTGGTCCAACCGGCGCTAACGGAACGAGGTGAATCGGCGTGCGTATCGCCCGGGTGATCGGGTCGGTGGTCAGCACCGTCAAGTCCGAGGCGCTGACCGGAGCCAAACTGCTCGTCGTCGCGCCGCTGGGTGAGACGCACGCCGCAGAGCCGTATGTCGCGGTCGACACCGTCGGCGCCGGCAGGGGAGAGGTCGTCCTGGTCGCGACGGGTGGCGCCGCGCGGCTGGCGGAGCGGCAATCCAGTCAGGCGCCCGTGGACTCCACCATCGTCGCGATCGTCGACCGGTTGGAGTCCGAGGCGTGGGTCAACTATGTGAAGGACTGACGTGGACCTGTGGGATGCGGGTGCCCTCGGCATGGTCGAGGCGCGAGGACTGGCCGCGTCGATCGTCGCCGTCGACGTGATGGCGAAGGCGGCCGAGGTGACGGTGATCGGCGTCCAGCGGATCGGCGACGGTCTCGTCGCGGTGTCGTTCACCGGCGACATGGCGTCGGTGACGACGGCGGTCGAGAGTGCCCGGCAGGCGGTCGCCGCGGTCGGCGGGACGATCACCTCGACCGTCATCGGTCGACCCGCCGTACCGACGACCGTCCTGCGCGACACCGACCACGAGGTGCCCGCCGGCGTGCCGCCGGCCGGGGACACGCCCGGCGGCAGGACCGCCGTCGGGGAGGCCCCCGCCGCGGCGACGCCCGCCGCGAGCACGCCCGCCGGGGACGAGCCGGGCGGGAAGACCGGGGACGCCCCCGCCGGAGAGCCGGCCGGCCCGGCGGTGCCCGAGGCTGCCGTGCCCCGCACGCCACGGAGCCGGTCGGCGCGGTCCACCTCACCGAAGCGGGGCACGCCCGGAGCAGCGGCGGCCGAGCCGCCTCCGGCGTCCGGTCCACCGCCTCGGGCGTCCGGTCCACCGTCGCCGGCGGGGGAGCCGCCGCCCGAACCACCCACCCGACGACCACGAGGGAGGTGACATGCGCGGATATGTCGGCCCGGAAGGCGCGCAGGTCCACTACCGGACCAGCGGTACCCGGGGACCTGCCCTCGCGCTGTTCCACGAGTCGCCGCAGGCGTCCAACGTCTTCGCACCGGCCCTGCCCGCCCTCGGGCGTTCGCTGCGCGCCTTCGCCTTCGACACGCCCGGATACGGGCTCTCCGACCCGCCGGCCGAGCCGCTGGACATCACCGGCTACGCGCGCCGGCTGCTCGACGCGATCGACGCGCTGGGCATCGGGGAGTTCGCCGTCGCCGGACAGCACACCGGTGCGTCCCTGGCGCTGGAGGTCGCCCGGCTCGCGCCGCCCGGCCGGGTCACCCACGCGATCCTGTCCGGGCTGGTCCTCGACCGGGCCGAACGGGAGCGGCTGGGCGCCTCCTGGGCACCGGACAAGCCGGTCGATCCGGCCGGTGGGCACCTGCGCGACCTCTGGGAACGGTACCTGGACATCTGGGAGGCACCCCCGGAGCTGGTCAACCTCGCGGTGGCGAACATCGCCTCGGTGTTCGGGCGCTACAACTGGGCGTACCGGGCGGCCTTCCGGTACGACCCGACCGAGCCCCTGCGGACCGCGCCCTGCCCGGTGCTCCTGCTCACCGCCGAACGGGACATGCTGGCCCACTGCGACGCGCTCGCGCTGACGATCCGTCCCGACGCGAAGGCCGTCCGACTGACCGACACCACCGGGCAACTGCCGTGGCGGGTGCCGGAGGAGTACGCCTCGGTGGTGTCGTCCTTCGTCACCGGGGTCGGGGGTGCGCCGTGAGCGAGGACGCGGACCTGCTGGTGGTGGGAGCCGGTACCGCCGGTCTGCCCGTCGCGATCGAGGCGGCGCGGGCGGGCCTGCGGGTCGAGCTGGTGGACGCCGCCGACGACATCGGGGGGACGTTGCGGGTCTCCGCCGGCCACATGAGCGCCGCCGGCACCCGCCGCCAGCGTCAGGCGGGTATCGACGACGACCCCGACCGGCACTTCGCCGACGTGATGCGGATCGGGCACCACGAGGGGGACGCCGCCCTCATCCGGCTGGCGGTCGACGAGGCCCCCGGTCTGGTCGACTGGTTGGACGAGAACGGTTTCCCGTTCGCACCGGGCACCCCGGTGGTCTACCACGGACACTCCCCGTACTCCCGGCCCCGGACCTACTGGGGGGTCGCGCACGGCCAGTCGATCCGGGAGACGCTCCGGCCACTGCTCGACGAGCAGGTCGCCGCCGGCAATGTCACCCTGCGGCTGCGGTCCCGCGCCGTCGAGCTCACCACCGGTGGCGGTGCGGTGACCGGTGCGGTCGTGCAGACCGCCGACGGACCCCGCGAACTGCGCGCCGGCGTCACGGTCCTTGCGTCGGGCGGGTACGGAGCCAATCCCGGGCTCTTCGCCGCGCTGACCCCCGGTAACCCACGGCTGGTGACCAACGCGGTGGAGACCTCGACCGGGGACGCCATCGAGATGGCCTCGCCGCTCGGTGCCGTCGTCCGCTTCGCCGAACTCCACACTCCCCGCCTCGGCCTGCTCGAACGCCGTTCCGATCCCGGACGGGTGGACCTCTGGTCGGCGTTGGCCAACCTCGCGCCCGCCGAACGCCCGCCCCGGGAGATCTGGGTGAACGCGCGAGGTGAGCGGTTCACCGCCGAGGACCTCGACGACGTGACGTGCCACGAGCGGGTCGTGCAGGAGCAGCCCGGTGCCGAGTTCTGGATCGTGTTCGACGAGGCGAGCATCGACGCGGGGGCCCCGCTGGTGCCCCGGTGGGGGGCGGAGCGGCTGCGCGAGGAGGCGCGGCGCGGGGACGTCGCCTGGGTCGCCGACGACCTTCCCGGCCTCGCCCGTCGCGCCGGGATCGACCCGGACGGGCTGCTGCACACCGTAGGGGCGTACCACCGGGCGGTCGACGAGGGCGCGGACCCGCTGGGTCGCCGGGTGCTCGACCACCGGGTGACCCGACCGCCCTACTACGCGGTGCGGTCGGTAGCGGCGCTGCTCTGCAGTTTCGGCGGGCTGGACGTCGACACCGGCTTCCGGGTCCGGCGCGACGGCGGCGGGGTCGTTCCGGGGTTGTACGCCCTCGGCGAGGCGATCGGCATGGGGGCCACCAGCGGGGCCGCGTTCTGCGGGGGGATGGCGGTGACGCCGGCGCTGGCGTTCGGTCGTCTGCTCGGTCGGCGACTGGCCGCGAAGGCGTGATCGGTAGGAAGCGCCCCTGACTGTCCTGTATGCAGCGAGATCCTGATGTGGATCTCCCTTCGGTAAAACCGCTGTTGACAGCGGGTGGCGTACGACTGTTGTATACAAGAGCCGCTCGGGTGGCCTGCTATGAGAGGTGTCCATGTCTAGCGATCAGCACCACGAAGGACCGCTCCACGGCGTACGCGTAGTCGAGTTCGGGTCTCTGCTCGCGGGCCCCTTCTGCAGCCAACTGCTGGCCGACTTCGGCGCCGAGGTGATCAAGTGCGAACCGCCGCGCCAGGGCGACCCGATGCGCGAGTGGGGCCAGGAGAAGTCGCACGGCAAGTCGTTGTGGTGGCCGATCGTGGCGCGCAACAAGAAGTCGATCACCGTAGACCTGCGGACGCCCGAAGGGCAGGAGGTCGCCCGGCAACTGATCGCGCAGAGCGACGTGGTGGTCGAGAACTTCCGGCCCGGGACCATGGAACGCTGGGGCCTCGGGTACGAGGAGATCTCGGCGGACAACCCCGGTCTGGTCATGGTCCGGGTGTCCGGCTTCGGCCAGACCGGACCGTACTCGAAGCGACCCGGCTACGGCTCGGTCGGCGAGGCGATGGGCGGCCTGCGGTACGTCGTCGGCGACCCGCAGACCCCGCCGAGCCGGGTGGGGATCAGCCTCGGCGACTCGCTCGCCGGCACCTTCGCCGCGCTCGGCGCGGTGCTCGCCCTGCGGGTCCGCGACCAGAGCGGTCGCGGTCAGGTCGTCGACTCGGCGATCTACGAGGCGGTGCTGGCGATGATGGAGTCGCTGCTGCCGGAGTACGCGCTCGGCGGTCACGTGCGCGAGCGCACCGGCGCCATCCTGCCCAACATCGCCCCGTCCAACGTCTACCCGACCCGCGACGACGGGCTGCTGCTCATCGCGGCCAACCAGGACACCGTGTTCCGGCGGCTGGCGGTGGCGATGGACCTGGCCGACCTCGGCACCGACCCGCGCTTCGCCACCCACGCCGCGCGCGGTCGCCACCAGGTCGAACTGGACGAGATCATCTCGCAGTGGTCGTGCCGGTACGACACCGAGCACCTGATGACGGTGCTGGTCAAGCACGACGTGCCGGTGGGCCGGGTCTACCGCGCCCCGGAGATGCTGGGCGACGCGCACTTCGCCGCCCGCGAGGCGATCGTCCGGCTCGACCACCCCGAGTTCGGCGAGTTCCCCATGCAGAACGTCGTGCCGAGGCTGTCCAGGACCCCCGGCCGGATCAAGTGGACCGGCCCGCAACTCGGCGAACACACCGACGAGGTGCTGACCGACGTGGTCGGCCTGGCCACCGACGAGATCGACAAACTACGCGCCAGCGGCGTCATCTAGGAGGCGAACGCGGTGAACGACCTCGACGCGGACTACCGCCGGGCCGGCTTCGGCGGTGACCTGGGGCGCGGCACCCGCCGCGCGCTCCTGCTGGTCGACTTCGTCCGGGCCTACCTCGACCCGGCGTCACCGCTCTACGCCGGCTCGCCGGATCCGCCGGCCCTGCGGGCCAGCGCCGCGCTGCTCGACGCCGCCCGGCGGCACGGCACGCCGGTGGTGCACACCAGGGTGCTCCTCGCCCCGGGCGGGGCCGACGGGGGCCTGTTCACCCGTAAGGTGCCGGCGCTGCGGGTCTTCGAGCAGGGCAGCGCCTTCGCCGAGGCGCCGCCCAGTCTGGCCCCGGCGGCCGGCGAACTGGTCGTGACCAAGCAGTACGCCAGCGCGTTCTTCGGCACCAGCCTGGCCAGCAGCCTGCGGGTGCTGGGCGTGGACGCCCTGCTCGTCGCGGGCGCGTCGACCAGCGGGTGCGTCCGGGCGAGCGCGGTGGACGCGTTACAACACGGATTCGTCCCGCTCGTCGTCGCCGACGCGTGCCTGGACCGGGACCCGCGGCCGCACTCCGCCGCGCTCTTCGACCTCGGGGCCAAGTACGCCGAGGTCGTGACCCTGGACGAGGCGACGACCCTACTCGGACCGGGAGGTGTGTGATGCGGGTCCTCGGTTACGCGCGACGACGGGTGCTCTTCCTGCCGGTCGGGCTGCTGTCCGTCATCATCCTGGCGTTCCTGCTGGTCAACGCCCTGCCGGGCAACCCGGTCGGGGTCATCGCGGGCCCGGCCGCCTCGCCGGAGGAGATCGCCGCGATCGAACGCCGGCTCGGCCTGGACCGGCCGCTGTGGGAGCGGTTCGTCGACTACGTCGCCAACCTGGTCCGTGGTGACCTCGGCTCGTCGTACTACACCGACCGGCCGATCCTCTCCGAGATCATGCGGTTCGCCCCGGCCACGCTCGAACTGGTCTTCCTCTCCCTCACCATCGCCGCGCTCCTCGGGGTGGGCCTCGGCACGCTCGGGGCGTACTACAAGGGCACGATGGCCGACCGGACCTCCCGGTTCGTCATCACCACGTTCCAGTCGATCCCGGACTTCTTCCTGGCCCTGCTCCTCATCTACCTCTGCTTCTACCTCGCCGGATGGGCACCGGCCCCGGTGGGCCGGCTCGGTCTGATGGACGAGCCGCCGCCGACCGTGACCGGGGCACTGCTGGTCGACTCGCTGATCTCCGGTGACATGCAGGTCTTCCGGTCGGCGGTGGCCCACTCGATGCTGCCGGTGCTGACGCTCGGCATCTACTACTCGGCGTACTTCGCCCGCAGCACGTACGCCTCGCTGGTGCCGGCCCTGGAGTCCAAGCAGGTCGAGTTCGCGCGGGCCTGTGGCCTGCCGGAGCGGACCGTCCTCGCGTACGCCTTCCGGCAGGCGCGGACCCCGATCCTGACCTACGGGGGCATCCTCCTCGCCGCGCTGCTCGGCGGCGCGGCGATCATCGAGACCATCTTCTCGTGGGGTGGCTTCGGGGAGTGGGCGATCGACTCCATCCTCCAGCTCGACATGCCGGCCGTCCAGGGCTTCATCCTGGCCGCCGGCCTGGCGACCCTGTTGGCCTTCACCGCACTGGACATCCTGGTCGCGGTGCTCGATCCGAGGGTGCGTTATGACTGAGACCCTGGCCGCCGACCCCACCACGGTCACCACCGGCGTGACGAGGAAACGACGCCGGGGTCGCGGACGGCTGCGGCTGTGGGTGCCCACCGGCATCCTCACCGCCATGCTGGCGGCGGCCTACCTCGCCCCGCTGCCGCACGACCCCGCCGAGCCGCTGCCCAACACGCTCGCGCCACCGGACGGCGAGCACTGGATGGGCACCGACAAGTTCGGGCTCGACGTGTTCAGCCGGCTGGTGGCCTCGGCGGGGGTGGACATCCCGCTGGCGCTCGCCGGCATGGTGATCTCCCTCGTGATCGGGGTGCTGCTCGGGCTGGCCGCCCTGCACCGGGGGCCCTGGGGGGAACGCGTCGTCCGCGCGCTCGACGTCTTCCAGGCCTTCCCGCTGCTCATCCTCGCCATCGCCCTGGTCGCGCTGATGGGGAACAACATCGAGAACGTCGTCGTCGCCATCGCCATCATCAACGTCCCCCGGTTCGTCCGGCTGGTCCGCAGCGAGGGCCTGACCATCCGGGAGAGCCGGTACATCGAGGCGGCGCACGCCATCGGGGCGACCGGGCCGCGCGTCATGTTCCGGCACGTCCTGCCGAACATGACCGGCATCATCCTGGCCCAGGCGTCGCTGGCGGTGGCGCACTCGATCGTGGTGATCGCCTCGCTCTCCTTCCTCGGCATCGGCATCAACGCCGCCGACGCCAGCTGGGGAGCCATGATCCAGACAGGAGCGCAGAACATGGCGACCGGCCAGTGGTGGGTCTCGGTCTTCCCGGGCCTGGCCATCTTCCTGACCGTGCTGTGCTTCAACGCCATCAGCGACGAGTTGCAGGACACCTTCGGCCGGGCGAGGCAACGGTGAGTGCCCTGGACGCGCTGCGTCGCCCGCGCGCCCGCCCCACCTTGCCGGAGAACGGCGGGCCGGGGAGCCGTCTTCTCGAGGTGAGCGGCCTGACCACGCGGTTCGACACCCCGGACGGCGTGGTGCACGCGGTCAACGGCGTCGACTTCCACGTCGACCGGGCCGAGGTCGTCGGCGTGGTCGGCGAGAGCGGGTGCGGGAAGTCGGTCACCATCCGGTCGATCCTCGGCCTGGTCCGCCCCCCGGGGCGGGTGGTGGACGGCACCGTCCGCTTCGACGGCGTCGACCTGCTCGGCCTGCGCCGTACGGAGCTGCGCCGGCTGCGCGGCAAGGAGATCGGCTTCATCGCGCAGAACCCGTTCAGCGCGCTGAACCCGGTGATGCGGATCCACCGGCAGTTCGGCACCATCCTGGCCGCGCACGGCGCGAAGTCCGACGGCGAGGTCCGGGACCGGGCCCGCGCCGCGCTGGCGGACGTCGGCATCGCCGGGCCGGACCGGGTGCTCGACGGCTACGCCCACCAGCTCAGCGGCGGCATGGCCCAGCGGGTCGTCATCGCCATGGCGATGCTGCTCAACCCGGCCTTCGTCATCGCCGACGAGCCGACCACCGGTCTGGACCTGACCGTGCAACGGCAGATCCTCGACCTCATCCGGGGTCTGGTCCGCGAGCACGGCCGGTCGATGCTGCTGGTCACCCACGATCTCGGGGTGGTGGCCCAGTACTGCGACCGGGTGGTCGTCATGTACGCCGGCAAGGTCATCGAACACGGGACGGTCCGGGAGGTGCTCAACACGCCGCGCCACCCGTACACGCAGGCGCTCGTCCGGGCCATTCCCCGGCCGGGCCGGCCGCTGGTGCACCTCACCGGGCGGCTCCCGGACCTCGTCGACTACCCGACCGGGTGCCCCTTCCGGGCGCGGTGCCCGCACGCCTTCGAGCCCTGCGGCCACGTGGTTCCCGAGGCGGTGACGGTGGCGTCCGGTCAGACGTACTGGTGCCACCTGCCCGAGGAGAGGCCCGAGGAGAGGGAGGCCGTCCGGTGAGCCTGCTGGAACTGACGAACGTCAGCAAGGAGTTCGACCTCGGTGGCTCCACCCGGGTCTACGCGCTCGACGACGTGTCCCTCTCGGTGGACGCCGGCGAGACGTTGGCGATCATCGGGGAGAGCGGGTCCGGGAAGTCGACGTTGGGCCGGTTGGCCCTGCGGCTGATCGAGCCGACCCGTGGCTCGGTCCGCTTCGAGGACACCGACGTGCTCGCGCTCCGGGGCCCCGACCTGCGGCGGCTACGGGCCCGGCTCCAGATCATCTTCCAGGAGCCGTTCGAGTCGTTGAACCCGCGCATGCGCGTCGCCGACATCGTCGGCGAGCCGCTGGCCATCCACCGGCCGAAGACGTCCGCCCAGGACCGTCGGGCCCGGGTCGACCGGGTCATCGAGCAGGTCGGGCTCGCGCCCGACATGGCGCGCCGGTATCCCGGTGAACTCAGCGGTGGGCAGCAGCAGCGGGTGGGCATCGCCCGGGCCATCGTCACCGAGCCGTCCCTGATCGTCCTCGACGAGCCCACCTCGTCGCTCGACCTCTCGGTCCGCGCCCAGATCCTGCAACTCCTGGCGGACCTCCAGGCCGAACTCGGCATGGGCTACCTGTTCATCTCGCACGACATCCACACCGTCCGGTACGTCAGTGACCGGATCGCGGTCATGTACCGGGGACGCGTCGTCGAGACCGGCCCCTCCGAGCGGGTCTTCGCCGACCCGCAGCACCCGTACACCCGGGCGTTGCTGGCCGCGGCCCTCTCCGTCGACCCCGACGAGGAGATGCCGCCGGCCCGGCTGGTCGGTGATCCGCTGAGCCCGACCACGCTGGTGCAGGGCTGCGTCCTGTATGGACGGTGCCCGGTCGGCGAGGACCGTTGTGTGCAGACCGAGGTACGGCTCATGCCGTACGACGAAGGACGCGAGGTCGCCTGCATCAAGCCGGGCGCCGCCGGGAGCTGACCACCCGGCGGTGCCCCGCCGGCTGACCACCCGACGGTGCCCGGCTGGCGACCACCCGGCGGTGCCCGCCGACCCGTCAGAAGTCGGTACGCCCCACCATGCCGTCCAGCAGCACCGTCCGGGCGGCCAGTACGTGCGCCCGCATCGTGCTCGACGCCCACTCGGCGTCCCCGGCCTTCAGCGCCGCCACCAGGTCCCGGTGGTGCGCCATGCTGCGGGCCAGCGCGTCCGGAGTGTAGAGACGGAACGCCCGGACGACGAGGGGAACCTCCACCACCGCCGACAGCAGCGAGCTGAGCCGGGAACTGGCGGCGGCGCTGACGACCAGGGAGTGCAGTTCGGCGTTCAGGGTGGCGATCTGCTCCAGATCCTGGTCGGTGCCCCGCTGCGCCCGCTCCTCCATCTGGTCGCAGAGCAGGTCCAGCCGGGGCAGACAGGCGGCGTCGATCCGCTTGGCGGCCAGGGCCGCGCCGTAGCTCTCCAGGCGGGCCCGGATCTCGTAGATCTCCTGGAGATCGGCGAGCGACCACTCCGCCACCCGCGCCCCACGGTTGGGCTGGGACACGACGAGACCCTCGGCGGTGAGCCGGCGCAGGGCCTCCCGGACCGGGGTCCGGCTCACCCCGAACTGCCGGGACAGTTCCACCTCGCCGAGGCGCTCACGCGGACGGATCGTGCCACTGAGAATGGCACTCCGTAACGCCTCGTAGGCGTCCTCCGCAGCATTCGTCACCGGTGCCTCCGTTGTGTGAGCGGCCTGCGGCAGTGTCCTTGCCGCGTCCCCCGACGGTCTGAGATTGTATACACATGGCGGTTGAAGTGGTGGAAGTGTCTCCTCGGGACGGTCTGCAGAACGAACCCGAGATCCTGTCGACGGAGAGCAAGGTCGCGCTCATCCAGCGGTGCGTCGAGGCGGGCGCCCGGCGGATCGAGGCGGTCTCGTTCGTCCGCGCCGACCGGGTGCCCCAGATGGCCGACGCGGAAGCCGTCATGGCCGCGGTGCCCCGGCGCGACGACGTGTCGTACATCGGACTGGTGCTCAACCGACGCGGGCTGGACCGGGCGCTCGCGGCCGGGGTGGACGAGGTGAACTGCGTGGTGGTCACCACCGAGACCTTCAGCCGACGCAACCAGGGCGCCTCCGTCGACGAGATGGTCCGGGCCTGGTCCGACATCGCGCGGGACGCCCACGCGGCCGGCGTGCGGGTCAGCGTCACCGTGGCCGCCGCCTTCGGCTGCCCCTTCGAGGGCGACGTCTCCCCGGCGACCGTCGGCGAACTGGTCCGCCGGCTGACCGACGCGGAGCCCGACGAGATCGCCCTGGCGGACACCATCGGGGTCGGCGTTCCGGCGCAGGTCCGGCAGGTGGTGGCGGCGGTGCGCGCGGCTGCTCCGGGCGTGTCGCTGCGCGCCCACTTCCACGACACGCGCAACACCGGGATCGCCAACGCGCTGGCGGCGGTGGAGGCCGGCGTGACCGTGCTCGACGCGAGCGTCGGCGGCATCGGGGGCTGCCCCTTCGCCCCGGCGGCCACCGGCAACGTGGCGACCGAGGATCTGACCTACGCGCTGCACCGCTCCGGCCACCCGACCGGCCTCGACCCGCGGAAGGTGATCGAGACGGCGGCCTGGATCGGCGAGCAGCTCGGCAGGACCCGCCTGCCGGCCGCCCTCGGCCGGGCCGGCTGGTTCCCCGGCGACCCGGACGGGCGGAGCTGAACGACCACCGGCACCGGACAGCTCCGGCTCGACGTCGTGACCGGACGGGCCGGCTGGGCGGGGGCGTGACCGGACGGGCCGGCTGGGCGGGGGCGTGACCGGACGGGCCGGCTGGGCGGGGGCGTGACCGGACGGGCCGGCTGGGCGGGGGCGCAGGTCGCCCCGGCCGGTGGCCGACGGGCTACCGGCGCTCGCGGGACGCGCCGCGGGGGGTACGCCGAAGCGGCGAACCGGCCGTGCCGGCCGGACAGGGGTCGTCGTCCCGGAGCCCGAACCGGGACCGGAGTTCCGCGCGGACCTCGTCGGCCTCGGGGCTGCCCACGTCGGTGAAGACGGCCAGGGCCAGCCGCAGCCGGCGTACCCCCCGGTCGACGTCGCCGTGCCGGCAGAGCATCAGGCCGAGCCGCCGCAGCGCCACCGCCTCCCCGTGCCGGAACTCGGCCTGGCGCATCGCCTCCACGGCCAGCTCGGCGTAGCGGATCGCCGATTCGACCTGCCCGGCGCCCAGGCAGGCGTCGGCCAGGGTGCCCATCATGCTGCCCCGGTTGCGCTCGTTGACCGGCACCCCGGCGACGGCCAGACCACGGCGCAGGTAGCGCAGCGCGGAGTGGTAGCGCCCGAGCAGGCACTGCACCTCGCCGAGGTTGCCCAACGCGTTCGCCTCGATCTCGGGGGCCTGACTGCGGCGGGCGAGGCGGACCGCCGTCCGGCAGAACCGGACCGCCTCCTCGTGGCGGCCGGCGAGCCGGTACGCCATCCCGATGTTGCCGGTGGTCGCGGCGCAGGAGCGCAGGTCACCGAGGCGTCGACGCAGTCGTAGGCTCCGCTTGAAGCAGGCGGCCGACTCGTCGTACTCACCGGCCATGCCGTGCAGGACGCCGAGCTGGTTGAGCGCGCGGGCCCGACCCTCGTCGTCGCCGGCCGCCTCGCTGATCTCCAGGCTGCGCCGGAGCAGGGGTGTCGCCTCGTCGGTGCGGTTGCGGTGGAAGTGGGCCACCGCCAGGTCGTGCAGCAGTCGGGCCTGCGCCACCGGGTCGCCGAGCCGCTCCGCCGCAGCCACCCCGGCCCGGTCCACGGTGACCCAGTCGTCCACGTGGCCGCGCATCTCGAAGAAGAGGAAGAGGCTGTCGGCCAGGTCGACGCCGGCGCGGGCGGTGGCCTCCGCCCTGGCGGCCTGGACGACCGCCGCCACCAGGTTCGGTCGCTCGGCGGACAACCAGGCCAGCGCCGTCGCGGCGTCGTCGAAGGCGGACGGACCGGTGACGGCCGGTACCCGGGTGCCGGGACGGAGCAGGCCCAACGCCTGGCGGGTCCGCTCCAGGCAGTACGCGAGCAGCCGGTCCACCGCCGCCGCGCGGACCTGGTCCGGCTCCTCGTCGGCCCGCTCGCGGGCGAAGAGCCGGATCAGGTCGTGCATGGCGTACCGGCCGGCAGTGGTCTCGTCGAGCAGCCGCGCGTCGACCAGTTCGTCGAGCGCGTCGAGGGCCCGGGGCGGGTCGACGTCGAGCAGCGCGGCGGCCACCTCGCAGGTGACGTCCATGCTGTCGACGGCACCGACGAGCCGGAACAGCCGGGGTGCCAGCGGATGCGTCAGGTGCTGGTAGCTGACCAGGAAACTGGTGCGTACCGCGATGTCGCCCAGGCGCAGTTCGTGCAGTCGTCGGTGCTCGTCGCGCAGGCGGTCGTCCAGGGTGGCCAGGCTCCAGGCCGGTCGGGCGGCCAGCCGGGCCCCGGCGATCCGGACGGCCAGCGGCAGCCCGCCGAGCCGGCGGACCAGCCGGGCCGCGGTGTCCTCCTCGGCGTCCACCCGGAGGTGGCCGGCGAGCCGGCGGAGCAGGTCGACGGCGTCGGCGTCGTCGAGCACGTCGAGTTCCAGGTAGCTGGCCCCGTCGACGTCGGTGAGCTTCCGTCGCGAGGTCACCAGGACCGCGCAGCCGTCGGCGGCCGGGACGAGGGGTCGTACCTGGGCGGCGTCGTGGGCGTTGTCGAGGACCAGCAGCACCCGCCGGTCGGCGAGCAGGGAGCGCAGCGCGGCCGAGGCCTCCGCCACGTCGGTGGGGATCGCCGGCTCGGCCACGCCGAGCACCCGGAGGAACCGGCCCAGCGCGGCCAGTGGCGGGAGCGGGCTGGTGCCGGCTGTCGCGCCCCGCAGGTCGACGTAGAGCTGCCCGTCCGGGAAGGAGTCGGCCACCTGGTGCGCGGCCTGCACCGCCAGGGCCGACTTGCCGACGCCGGCCGGCCCGGTGACCACGTACAGCGGCATCGGCCGCCCCGGCGTGGCGGTCAACGCGTCCCCCGGCCGGGCGGTCAGCGCCGCGCGCAGCCCGGCGAGGGCCCGGTCCCGTCCGACGAGCACCGGGGCGGTGTGCGGCAACTCCCGGACGGCGGTACGGGCGGACCGCCCCGGGGTGGTCGCGGACGGGTTCGGCCGGCGGGCCAACTCGGCGAGCCGGTGCAGCACCGGACCCGGTTCCATGGTCAGTTCGTCGGCCAGCGCCCGACGGTAACTCCGGTACGCGTCGACGGCCTCGCCGCGCCGACCGAGGTGGTGCAGCGTCATCACCTGCTGCTCGACGAAGCGTTCGTGCAGCGGGTACCGGGCCACGAGTTCGTCCAGCACCACCAGCATCTCGTCGTGCCGGCCCAGGTCGAGTTCGACGTCGACGTGCTCCTCGTACGCCGTCAGCCGCCGCCGGGCCAGCCAGGCGACACTGCCGCCGAACCCGCCCAGTCCCGCCACGTCGGCCAGCGGAGCGCCCCGCCACAGGTCCAGCGCGGACCGGTAGAGCGTGGCGGCGCGCGGGGTCAGACCGGCGCGTACGGCGGCGCGGCCGGCCTCCAGCAGGGCGTCGAACCGGGTCACGTCGAGGTCGTCCGGGTCGACGGCGATCCGGTAGCCGGGCGGGTCGGAGGCCAACCGGTCACCTGTCAGCTGGCGCAGGCGCCACACGTACAGCTGCACGTTCTTGCGGGCGGTGCGCGGCGGGTCGTCGCCCCACAGCAGGTCGACGATGTCGTCGACCGGGGTGATCCGGTTGAGGTGCAGGAGCAGGGCGGCGAGTACCGCGCGCTGCCGGGGCGGCCCGGCCGGAACCGGCTGACCGTCCGCCCAGACCTGTACCGGTCCGAGCAGTCCGAAGGTCAGCCGGCCACCCATGGCACCGCAGCATAGCGAGCCGCATATACCAAAAATAGATCGACAGTTGGGAATCTTCGCGGCACTCGATCAGGGAAAGGGGATCTCCCGTGTCCGACCGAACCGCCGGGGAGCGGTTGCCGGCGTGGGTGCCGGCGATGTGGGCCGCCGTGCTCTTCGCCGCACTGCTGACACCTGCCAGCCCGGCCCACGCCTCCCACCCGAACCCGTCCTCCACCCGCCACCTGCACACCATGCACTACGCCTCGTCCGGCACCGCCGCGGGCGCCAACGACGAGCAGTTCTGCGTCGAGTCGAAGGACACCGCGAAGGTCAGCCACAGCTCGGCCCGTGCGTTCGTCAAGCAGACCCTGACCGAGATGGGCGCCGGCAAGGTCTGGGACGGCCTGGGCAACTGGCGCATCGACCTGTGGGCGACCGCCAGCAACTGCACGTCGTACCCGGCCTCGACCCGCAACACCATCGAGATCGAGGTCCACTACGGCTGGGACTGGAGCAGCCGCTGCGGCGGGTCGGTCGGCTACTACAACTGCGTGGTGCACGACAACGCGGTCTGGGACGCCGCCCACGGCCACTACGACAGCCAGTGGGCGTACGTCTACCTGGTGTTCAGCTCCGGCGGACGCCTGGACACCGTGGGGCGGGCCTTCATCAACCACGAGTTCGGCCACGTCTTCGGGCTCACCGACGACAACGGCGTGTGCAACCCGCCCAGCCTCATGCACAGCACGATCGTCGGCTACAGCTGCAACAACTGGCCCAACTGGTACCCCAGCCCGTCCGACTTCCAGTCCGTCGTCAACGTGATGGCCTGACCGGCACGGAAGGAGGCCCGAGATGGCACGAGGTTCCGCACGGACCCGTCTGGTGACCACGCTGACGGCCTGCCTCGCGTCGGCGCTGGCCGCCGGGGCGATCGTGCTGGCCGTGCTCGACCGCTCCGGCGGCCACGACCACGCCGACCACGCCCACCTCGACACGGCCAGCGGACTGCTCGTCACCAACCGGCCGTCCCTGCGGATGTGTGTCGAGGCCGGCTCGGGCGCGGAGCGGGGTGCCGTCCGGGCCGACCTGCTCGCCGGCCTGGACCGGGCCCGCGCGGACCCGAACTGGGCCGGCGCCTACGGCCGGGCGCGGCTCGCCCCGTCGACCGTCCTGGAGTTCGGCTGCCCGGCCCCGAGGCTGCCGGACCGGGCCGGCCGGACGGCGCTCGCCGGACCCGGACTCACCGCCGACCCGAGCGCCTACCGCGTCTGGGTCTACGTCCTCGACGAGCCGACCGCCGACCGGATCCTCGGCGCCGGCCAGCCGGCCGACGTCGCGACCGCCGAACTGATGCGCGAGGGACCGAGCCTCTGGCCGGTCTCCACCGCCCTGCTGATCCGGCAGAGCCGACTGGGCGACCCGACCACCGTGGGTCGCCTCCTCCGCACCGCGCTGGGCCTGACCAGAGCGGAGTCGAACGAGCTTCCGTGACCACGGAACCACCGGGCCGAGGACGAGATCGGCGACGGCCGGTACGTCTCCGGCGGCTCGCCCCGACCGGCTCGTCCGGCATCGTCGCGCCGAGTTGCCGACCCTCGCGAGCCCGTGCCCGCCGGGGCGGCCCCGTTCCCGGGCACGGGCGGCGGCGGTCAGAACAGGGTCAGCGGCTCGACCGGGTTCGGCGCGACCGGGATCGGCTCGGGCAGCGGTGCCAGATCGGGTACCCGTGCCCGCACCTCGTCGTGGAATCGGCGGGCGAGCACCGGCGCGTCGGCGTTGTCCGGGGTGTGGACGAAGACGGTGGGGGAGCGCCCCTCCCGCAGCCACCCGGCGACCACGTCGATCCAGTGCCGCCAGCCCTCGACCGTCCGGGCGGTGTCGTCGCGGCCGAGGTACCGGACGATCGGCCGGTCGGTCAGGGCGCACGTCCGCAGCGGCATGCGCGGCTTCTTCGTCCAGGCGTCCCGTTCCGCGTCGCTGGTCGGTGGGCTCCGGAAGAACGCGGTGGTGTCGAAGGGGATCCACTCGGCGTTGGCGTCGGTGAGCACCCCTTCGAGGAGCCGTACCGCGTGGGGATCGGCGAAGAACGCCGGGTGGCGGACCTCGACGGCGTACCGGTGGGTGGTGGGGAGCCGGCGCAGGAAGCGGGCCAGGGTGGGTACGTCGGTCGGGGCGAACGAGCCGGGAAGCTGGATCCAGAGGGCGTGCGCCCGGGGCCCGAGCGGTTCGATCGCGTGCAGGAAGGCGCGCAGCGGCTCGTCGGCGCCGGTGAGGCGCTGGTCGTGCGTGACGGTCCGGGGCAGTTTCAGCACGAATCGGAAGTCGGGGTCGGTCTGGTCCGCCCAGGTGGTGACGGTCTCCCGGGCCGGGGTGGCGTAGAAGGTGGTGTTCCCCTCGACCGCGTCGCACCAACCGGCGTAGTGCCGGAGGCGCTCGTGGGCCGGCAGGGGGTACGGCTGGATCCGCCCCTGCCACGCCTTGAGGCTCCACATCGCGCACCCCACGTGCAGCCGCATGCTGCCACTCCTCCCCGTCGACGTGTCCGGACACGGTATCCGGCCGGAACAGTCCTGACCTTGCCGTGATTGGTCTGACCTCCTGGCCGGTGCGCGGCGGTTGGAGATCGTCCGTTCGGGTGGGATGGGATCGTGCGGGCGGTGCGTCCCTGCCTGCCCGGCGAGTGGAGATTTCTCCGATCCTCGTCCTGACCTGCGGGAATGTTGCCCATTTCAGGTAACGGTCGGGTCACGGGCTATTCCCGAGGTGTTCAGTGCTGGACTAGCGTCCGGGGAGGCATGAGGTCAGACCTCATTCCTCAGACCTCTACCCCGGACGAGGTGAGTTGACGAGTGCAGGAACCCGCCCCCCGCTACGCCGGATACCGGTCCTTCGACTACTTGACGCCGCACGTCGACTACAAGGTCTTCGCGCTCGCGCCGCAGGTGGGTCGGGTACCGGAACACGACCTCGGCCTCAGTGACGACCAGCGCGCCCGGGTCGCCCGGCTGCTCCGTGAGCAGATGGCCATCTCGCTGCACGAACACCCGAAGATCCTGCCGGCGGACGTGTCGCAGTTGCGGGACTACAACCGCACCGGACGCAACGCGTTCGGCTTCGACGGCCTGGCCCGCTCCGGCATGACTGCGGTCTTCGACAACTTCATGAACGGCACCGGCTGCGTGACCAGCGAGCACGCCTGGAAGTGGGACGACGTCATCTACGACATCGGCCTGCGCTTCGCCGACGTCGCCAAGCAGGACCACGTGGTGGTGGCGACGACGCTGGACCAGATCTTCGAGGCCAAGCGCAACGGCCAGATCGCCCTGGTGGCGGGTCTGGAGGCGGCCACGATGATCGAGAACGAGCTGGACCGGATCGACATCCTCTACGGCTTCGGCGTCCGCCAGATGGGCATCGCCTACAGCCAGGCGAACATGCTCGGCAGCGGCCTCTCCGAAACCCGCGACGGGGGGCTGACCCACTTCGGGCGGCGCGCGGTGGACCGGATGAACAAGCTGGGCATCGCCATCGACATCTCGCACTCCGGCGACCAGACCTCGCTGGACGTGGTCGAGGCCAGTCGGGTTCCGGTCTTCATCACCCATGCCGGGGCCCGTGCGGTCTGGAACACCCCTCGGATGAAGCCGGACGAGGTGATCCGGGCCTGCGCCGAGCGGGGTGGCGTGATCGGCATCGAGGCCGCTCCGCACACCACCCTCTCGGCGGACCATCCGCACCACTCGATCGAGTCGGTGATGGACCACTTCACGTACTGCGTGGAGCTGGTCGGCATCGACCACGTGGCGTTCGGCCCGGACACCAACTTCGGTGACCACGTCGGGCTGCACGACAGCTTCACCCAGCACCTGGCGATCGGGCAGGCCCACGGCGTCGTGGACCACCCCCGGGTCGAGTACGTGAGCGGCATGGAGAACCCGGGCGAGTGCTTCAGCAACATCGTCGGGTGGTTGGTCGCGCACGGTTACTCCGACGACGAGATCGCCAAGGTCATCGGCGGCAACATCATCCGGGTTCTTCAGGAGGTTTGGTGAAAAAGACAGTCAAGGGTCGGTGGCGGCTCGCTGTCGCGCTCGGCGTGGCGGCCACGCTGGGCGTCTCCGGGTGCGGCCTGAACGGGGACGACTCGTCCTCCGGCAACTCGGCGGGCTCGTCGGTGCTGCGGATCGGCACCACCACCGACGTCAGCAACTTCAACCCGCTCCAGTCGCTGAGCAAGACCGACTCGTGGATCCTCAACGCGATGTACCCGCACCTGCTGCGGATCGACGAGAGCGCGAAGAAGGCCCCGGAGCTGGCCAAGGAGTACCGCTACGAGGACGACGGCAAGACCGCCGTCTTCGTCCTCCGGGACGACTTCAAGTGGACCGACGGCAAGCCGGTGGTCGCCGAGGACGTCAAGTTCAGCGCCGAGCAGATCATGAAGTACAAGCTCGGCAACGTCGCGGCGAAGCTGACCTGGGTCGAGTCGATCGAGGCGCCGGACGCGACCACGGTCAAGTTCCGGCTCTCCCAGCCGTACGCGCCGTTCGCCGAGGGCGTCGGTTTCTGGATGTCGATCGTGCCGAAGCACGTCTTCGAGTCCGCCGGTGACCTCTCCAAGTTCCCGAACGACTCGAACTGGGTCGGGGCCGGCCCGTTCGTGCTGGAGAGCATGACCAAGGGCCAGCGCTACGTGATGAAGCGCAACGAGAACTACCCGCTCGCCCCCGACGGCAAGGCCGCCGTCAGCCAGGTCGAGTACCGGGTCTACCCGGACGTCAACACGATGATGCTGGCGCTGCGCAACGGTGACATCGACCTGATGGGCACGCCGGTGCCGGTGTCGGCGGCGAAGACCTTCGAGGGCGACTCGAAGATCAAGATGGCGAAGGTCGGCGCGCTCGGCTTCGCCCACCTGACCTACAACATGAAGAACAAGCAGCTCGCCGACCAGCAGGTCCGGCAGGCGCTCTCGATGTCGGTGGACACCAAGTCGATCATCTCGGCGGTGCTCCAGGGCGACGCCCAGCAGATGGCCGGGCCGATCTCGCCGATCTTCTCGGACTACGACAACACCGAGATCCAGCCGTACCCGTTCGACCCGGCGGGCGCGAAGGCCAAGCTCACCGCGGCCGGCTACCGGGACGGCAACGGCGACGGTTTCTTCGACGAGCTGAACTTCGGCGTGGCCTGTGACCAGTCGAACGCGAACATCACCCGGGTGGTGCAGCTCTTCCGGGAGAGCGCGGCCAAGGCCGGCATCAAGCTGGAGAACGAGTGCGTCGAGCGGAACACGTTCCTCTCCCGCACCAAGAACGGTGAGTACGACATCGACGCCTCGCAGTGGGGCGTGTTCGACAACCCGATGGACCAGCTGCGCAGCACCTACCTGTCCAGCAACCCGGGTGGCATCAACTACAACCTGCTCGAGTCGCCCGAGATCGACCGGCTGATCAACGACGCCGCCGGCACCACCGACCCCGAGGCGTTCAAGACCAAGATCAAGAACATCGACAAGGTCGTGCACGAGCAGGCGTACCTGACCCCGCTGTACGTGGAGAACTTCCAGTTCGCCTACAACGCCAGCAAGTTCACCGGCTTCGCCCCGTCGCCGTCGGACCTGCTCGGCATGGTCACCGCGTACTCGCTGGCCCAGGTCAAGCCGGCCAGCTAGCCAGCCCCAACCAGAGGAGAGGAGGGGTCCCCCGTGGCGCGTTTCGTGCTCAGTCGGGCACTGAAGGCCGTCCTGACCGTGTGGATTGCGATCACTTCGACGTTCTTCCTGCTCCGGCTGCTGCCGGGGGACCCCACGACCCTGATGGTCGAGGGGGACATGACGCCGGAGATGCAGGCGGCGCTGCTCAAGACGTACGGCCTGGACCGGCCGCTGTGGGAGCAGTACGTGTCGTACCTGCGCGAACTGCTCCAGGGCAACCTGGGCATCTCGTTCCGGCAGATCCAGCCGGTCACCGACATCATCGTCGAACGGCTGCCGTGGACGCTGCTCCTCGCCGGCAGCGCGTTCGTCATCACCGTGGCCGTCGGCATCCCGATCGGCGTCTGGGCCGCCGTGCACCGGGGTAACTGGCTGGACCGTACGCTCCAGGCGCTCGGCATCGGCGGGCACGCGCTCTTCGTGCCCAGTGTCGCCATGCTGCTGCTGGTCTTCCTCGGCGCCCAGCTCGGCTGGTTCCCGATCGGCGGGGCGATCGACCCGGACACCCGGGGCGCGGCGGCCTACCTGAGCCTGCTTCACCACCTGGTGCTGCCGGTGCTGTCGCTGGTGCTGGTGCAGCTCGGCCCGTACGCGCTGACCCTGCGCACCAACATGATCGAGGTGCTCGGCGAGGACTACATCCGGGCCGCCCAGGCCCGGGGCCTCTCCGCCACCCGGCGGGTCTGGAAGCACGGCCTGCGCAACGCGATCCTGCCGGCGCTGACCCTGATGGGCCTGCAACTGGGCACCCTGGTCGGCGGGGCGGTGCTCACCGAGACGGTCTTCGCCTACCCCGGCGTCGGACGACTGATCTTCGAGGCGGTCGGGCAGCAGGACTACCCGGTGCTCCAGGGCGCGTTCATCATGCTCGCCGTCACGGTGGTCTTCGCCAACGCGCTGACCGACATGCTCTACGCCGTCCTCAACCCCCGCATTCGCCTGTGATGCGCGAGGAGTGCAGCGCAGCGGAGCCCCGCAGTCGCGAACGGAAGGTGGGCTCTGTGATGCGCGAGGAGTGCAGCGCAGCGGAGCCCCGCAGTCGCGAACCGGCTGCACCCGTGAGCGACCGTTCCATCCCCACCGACGAAGGGAGGACGCCGTGAGCGCCCCCGTGCTGACCGAGCAGACGGTGCCGCCGGTCGCCCCGGCTCCCGTCACCCGGTCCTGGCGCCGCTACCTGCGCCAGCCCTCGGCGGCGCTGTCCGTCCTGGTGCTGGTGGTCATGGTGGCGCTGGCGGTCTTCGCGCCACTGATCGCCGACGAGCCCACCGGGGCCGGGCCGGACGTGCTGCAGAGCCCGTCCGGGGCGCACTGGTTCGGCACCGACGACCTCGGGCAGGACATCTTCGCTCAGGTCGTCTGGGGCACCCGGACCAGCCTGGTGATCGGCCTGGCCGCCTCGGTGATCGCGATCGTGCTGGGCACCGCGATCGGTCTGGCCTCGGCGTACTTCCGGCCGGTCGACGGCGTCGCGACGGTGATCACCGACGTGATGCTGGCGTTGCCCACCCTGCCGCTGATGATCATGTTGGCCGCGGTGGTCAACCCCAGCGTCTGGACGCTGACCCTGATCATCGGGTTCTTCGCCTGGCCGGAGGTGGCCCGGCTGATCCGGTCGCAGGGCCTGGTGATCAGTGCGATGCCGTACATCGACGGTGCCCGGGTGCTCGGTGCCACCGGCTGGCGGATCGTCACCCGGGAGATCCTGCCCGCCGTCGTCTCGCTGGTGATCGTCAGCGTGCTGCTCACCGCCTCCCGCGCGGTGATCTCCGAGGCCGGGCTGAGCTTCCTCGGCCTCGGCGACCCGGACGCCTGGTCCTGGGGCCGCATCCTGCTCAACGCCCAGCGCAGCGGCGTCATCGCCATCGCGTGGTGGCAGACGCTCTTCCCGTCCCTGGCGATCCTGCTGCTGGTGCTCGCGGCGACCGTCGCCGGCATGCGGTTCAACGACACCCGTGACCCCCGCGGCAACGGAGGCTGACCATGCGACTGCCCGACAGTTTCTACACGTCCGTCCGTACCCGGCTCACCGAGGCGCTCGACGAGCGCGGCCTGGACGGTTTCCTGGCCACCCATCCGGCGGACGTCGCCTTCCTCAGCGGCTTCTTCTACATCGCCACCGAACGCCCGGTCTACCTCTGGATGCCGAAGACGGGGGACCCGCTGCTGGTCATCCCCCGCCTCGACGAGGAGTACGCCGCCCAGCAGGGCGTCACCGTGGAGACGGTCAGCTACTTCGAGTACCCGGGCGTGGTGACCGCCGAGCAGACCCTCGCCACGGCACTGTGCCGCCCCGGTGGCCCGGTCCGCCGGATCGGGGTGGGCGCCGGGATCTCCGTCGGCGCGTTCCGGGCGCTGTCGCTGGCCATCGCCGGGGCGACGCTGGAGACCACCGACGCGGTGGCCCGGCTGCGGCTGCGCACGTTCCCCGAGGAGGTCCCGTTCCACGAGGCCGCCGCGCGGATCTGCGACGAGATGCTCGGCGCGGGGCGGGCGCTGATCGAGGAAGCGCTGGCCGGCGGGGGACCGCTGCCCCGCGAGGACGAGATCGCCCGGCACGTCATCGGCTACGGCACCGACCGGATGTACGCCGAGTACGACCTGGTCGTCTACACCACCAAGCTCGCCGGCGGTCTGGTCTACGCGGGCCCGAACTCGGCCCTGCCGCACGGCCTGCCGACCCGGCGGCGGCTCCAGCCCGGCGACACGCTGATCCTCTCCCTCGGCGCGGCGGTGGCCAGCCGGTTCGTGGAGAGCGAACGTACCTTCGTCATCGGCGAGCCCACCGCCGAGCAGGAGCGCTACTACGAGGCCGACCGGGAGGCGCAGGAGGTCGGCACGCGGGCCATGGTCGCCGGCCGGACCTGCGCCGAGGTCAACCGGATCTGCCTGGACGTGCTGCGCGGGCACGGGCTGGGCGACTTCATCCGGCACCGGCAGGGGCACGGCATCGGGTTGCAGAACCACGAGGCGCCCTGGGTGGAGGACGGCGACGACACCGTGCTCGCCCCCGGGATGCTGCTCTCCAGCGAGCCCGGTGTCTACGTTCCCGGCCACGCCGGCTACCGCATCTCCGACACGGTCCTGGTGGAACCGGACGGTCCGCGCCGGCTGACCGGCTACCCGCGCGACCTGGCATCGAACATCATCGAGGGGGTCCGATGAAGATCAATGGAGCGGAACTGGTCGTCGAGGCGTTCGGCCCGACGGACGCACCGGCGATGATCGTGCACCACGGCGCACCCGGCCTCGGCTCCCGCAACGAGCCGAAGCGCTCGTTCGGCCCGTTCGCCGACCGGATGCGGGTCATCGTCTTCGACGCACGCGGGTCCGGCGAGTCCAGCGACGACGAGCCGTTCACCCACGAGCAGTGGGTGGCCGACGTGGACGCCATCCGGGAGCACTTCGGCTACGAGAAGATCGTGATGGCCGGCGGCTCGTACGGCGGGTTCATCGCGCTGGAGTACGCCGTGGCCCACCCGGACCGGGTCTCCGCGCTGGTCCTGCGGGACACCGCCGCCGACACCGCCCACGACCACCTGGCCGTCGAGCGGGCCCGCAGCACCGACCGGTCGGTGATCCCGGAGTGGGTGATCGAGCGGATCGGTACCGGCCGGTTCGAGAGCGACGAGCAGCTGCGCGAGTACTGGCGGGCCATCCTGCCGCTCTACGACCACCAGCACGACCCGGCCAAGGACGAGGCGAAGCTCGCCGCCACCCGGTTCCACTACCGGACGCACAACGCGGCCTTCGGGCAGAACATGCCCCGCTACGACCTGAAGCCGAAGCTGCCGTCGATCACCTGCCCGACCCTGGTCACCGTCGGCCGGCACGACTGGCGTACCCCGGTGGCGGCCTCGCAGGTCATCGCCGACCTGGTGCCGGACGCCCGGCTGGTGGTCTTCGAGAAGTCCGGGCACTCGCCGCAGCTGGAGGAGCCCGAGCTGTTCCAGCAGGTGGTGCGGGACTTCCTCGCCGAGGCCGGGGTGCTGCGATGACCCTGCTGGAGGTCGCTGACCTGCGGGTCGAGTTCCCCGGCCCGACCGGGCCGGTGCGCGCGGTCAACGGGGTCTCCCTGGAGGTCCACTCCGGTCGGACCCTCGCCGTCCTCGGCGAGTCGGGCTCCGGCAAGAGTGTCACCGCGCAGGCGGTGATGGGCCTCCTCGGCTCACCGCCGGCCCGGGTCGCGGGTGCGGTGCGGCTGCACGGTCGGGAGCTGCTCACCCTGCCGCGCAAGCAGCGCGACCGGGTGAGCGGCGAGGAGATCGGCATGGTGTTCCAGGACGCCATGGCCGCGCTGAACCCGGTCTTCACCGTCGGCGATCAGATCACGGAGGTGCTCCGGGTCCGTCGGGGCATGTCCAGGGCCGACGCCCGCCGCCGGGCCGTCGAGCTGGTCGACCGGGTCCACATCCCGGCCGCGAAGGACCGGATCCGCGACTACCCGCACCAGTTCTCCGGCGGGATGCGGCAGCGCATCATGATCGCGCTGGCCATCTCCCTGGAGCCGGACCTGCTGATCGCCGACGAGCCCACCACCGCCCTGGACGTCACCGTGCAGGCGCAGGTGATGGAGCTGCTCGCGGAGATCCAGCGGGACAGCGGCATGGGCCTGCTGCTGATCACCCACGACCTCGGCGTGGTCGCCGAGGTCGCCGACGACGTGGCGGTGATGTACGCCGGCCGGATCGTCGAGCGGGGCAGCGCCGGGCAGATCTTCGGCGGCCCGGCCCACCCGTACACCGAGGGGCTGCTCGCCTCGATGCCCCGGGTGGACCGGCGCGACGAGGCCCTCTACGCCATCCCGGGCGCCCCGCCCAACCCGGCCCGGCTCCCGACCGGCTGCCCGTTCCACCCGCGCTGCCCCCGGGCCACCGACGAGTGTCGGGTGACCCTGCCACCGCTGGAGACGCTGCCGGCCGGCCGGGCCAGCGCCTGCCACCACCACGAGGAGGTGCTCGGTGCCACCCACTGACGACGTGGTGCTGCGGGTCGAGAACCTGGTCAAGCACTTCCCGCTCAAGGGACGCATCCCGTTCACCTCCGGCGGCGTGGTCCGCGCCGTCGACGGGGTCTCCTTCGACCTGCGCCGGGGCGAGACGCTCGGTGTGGTGGGCGAGTCCGGCTGCGGCAAGAGCACCCTGGCCCGGATGCTGGTCGGGCTGGAACAGCCCACCTCCGGCGCGGTCACCTTCGGTACCTCCGTGGTGCACAAGGCCCGGGGCCGGGACCTGCGCGCCTTGCGGCGGCGGATCCAGATCGTGCTCCAGGACCCGTACACCTCGCTGAACCCGCGGCGCACGATCCGGGAGATCCTGCTCCAGCCCTTCGAGATCCATCCCGACGTGCTGGACAAGCGGCGCCGGCTGGACCGGGTGAAGGAACTGCTCGACCTGGTCGGCCTCGACGCGCAGCTGCACCTCGACCGCTACCCGCACCAGTTCTCCGGCGGGCAGCGTCAGCGGATCGGCATCGCCCGCGCGCTCGCCCTGCAACCCGACGTGATCGTCTGCGACGAGCCGGTCTCCGCGCTCGACGTCTCGGTCCAGGCCCAGGTGGTCAACCTGCTGGAACGGCTCCAGGAGGAGCTGGGCGTGGCGTACGTCTTCATCGCCCACGACCTGTCCGTGGTCCGGCACATCTCGGACCGGGTGGCGGTGATGTACCTCGGCAAGCTGGTGGAGACCGGCCCCGAGGCGAGCCTGTACGACACGCCCCGGCACCCGTACACCACCGCCCTGCTCTCGGCCGTGCCGGTGCCCGAGCCGGCCGCCCGGGGGCACCGCCAACGGATCCTGCTGGCCGGTGACCCGCCCAGCCCGGTGAACCCGCCCTCGGGATGCCGGTTCCGGACCCGCTGCTGGCAGGCGACCGAGACCTGCGCCACCACCGAACCTCCGCTGGCCGCCGGCGAACACCCGGTTGCCTGCCACTACCCGCTGGCCGCGTAGCGCCCGGCGACCGTTCCCAAGGAGAAGTGTCTTGCTGCAAGAACCCGCTTCCCGGTACCAGGGGCACAGGTCCTACTCGTACCTGGAGCCGCACACCGACTACCGGGTGTTCGACCTGGCACAGGAGGTCGGCCGGGTGCCCGAGCACGACCTCGGCCTGACCGACGCCCAGCGTGCCCGGGTGACCCGGCTGCTCACCGAGCACGTCGCGATCTCCCTGCACGAGCACCCGGTGGTGCTGCCCGAGGACGTCCGTGAGCTGCGCGCGTACAACCGCACCGCGCGCCAGCGCACCGGCTACGAGGGGCTGGCCCGTTCCGGCCTGACCGCCGTGTTCGACAACTTCATGGCCGGCGCGTCCTGTGTGACCAGCGAGAACGGCTGGAAGTGGAACGACCTCGTCTACGCCCTCGGGATGCGGATGAGCGACCTCTACAAGCAGGACCACGTCTTCCTGGCCACCTCGCTGGCCGACATCCACGCCGCCAAGCGGGACGGCCGGCTGGCGCTCGTCGCGGGCCTGGAGTGCGCCAGCCCGATCGAGAACGAGCTGGACCGGATCGACATCCTCTACGGCTTCGGCGTCCGCCAGCTCGGCATCGCCTACAGCCAGGCGAACATGCTCGGCGGCGGCCTCTCCGAGCGGCACGACGGCGGGCTGACCCACTTCGGGCGGCGCGCGGTGGACCGGATGAACAAGCTGGGCATCGCCATCGACATCTCGCACTCCGGCGACCAGACCTGCCTGGACGTGGTGGAGGCCAGCCGGGTTCCGGTCTTCATCACGCACGCCGGGGCCCGTGCGGTCTGGAAGACCCCCCGGATGAAGCCGGACGAGGTGATCAGGGCCTGCGCCGAGCGGGGTGGCGTGATCGGCATCGAGGCGGCCCCGCACACCACCCTCTCGGCGGACCATCCGCACCACTCGATCGAGTCGATCATGGACCACTTCACGTACTGCGTGGAGTTGGTCGGCATCGACCACGTCACGTTCGGCCCGGACACCATGTTCGGCGACCACGTCGGGGTGCACGACACCTACGCCGGCAACTACGCGCACGACGCCGGCGACCGGCCGGAGCACCCCCGGGTGGAGTACGTCTCCGGGATGGAGAACCCCGGCGAGGCGTTCGGCAACATCGTCGGCTGGTTGGTCGGGCACGACTACTCCGACGACGAGATCGCCAAGGTCATCGGCGGCAACACCCTGCGGGTCCTGGAACAGGTCTGGTAGTGCCGGATCGGCCTATCGGTCGGCCCGGCACCGACGAACTAAACTCCGTACGCCGCGGCCGGCGGCGGACAGCGATGAGGTGAGGGCGGATGGGACGGCGCGAAACCGCGCTACAGGCCGCGCACAGTCGGCTACGGGAGCTGATCGGTAGCGAGTTCCGGGTGGGCGACAAGCTGCCCAACGAGCGGGACCTGGCCGACCGGCTGGAGGTCAGCCGGGCCACGGTGCGCGAGGTGCTGGGGCAGCTCGCTGGTGAGGGCGTGGTGACCCGGACCTGGGGCATCGGCACCTTCGTGCACGACGGTGTGGAGCGGGTGCCGGTGTCGATCGGCGACGTCACCGCGCTGCGGGACCGGATCACCGCCTCGGGGCACCGTCCGACGCTCCAGGACGCGGCGGTCAGCCGGGCCACGTGCCCGCCCGGCTGCGCCGAGGTGCTCGGGGTCGAGCCGGACTCGCCGGTGTGGCGGATCGACCGGCTCTTCGCCGTCGACGGGGTCCCGGCGGCGTGGATCCGCGACCACCTGCCGTTGCGCTTCGACGGCCGGGACCTCAACCCGTCCGGGCTGCTCAGCATCGACCTGGACATGTTCGAGTTCCTGGCCAGCGCGACCGGGATGCCGGTGCGGCGGGCCGAGATCGAACTCGTCGCCGTGCTCGCCGACGAGGAGGCCACCGCCCGACTCGGCGTGGCGCTCGGGCACCCGCTGGTCACCGCCACCCAGATCGGCTACGGGACGGGTGACGTCGCCCTCTTCCACGGGCACATCACGGTCCGCACCGACGTGCTGACCCTGCGGATCAGTCGGGGCGGGCAACCCGAACCGGCGCGCTGAGCGGCTCCGGCCGTACCGCCCGGGTGTCCGCAGTGGAACCGCTAGCGGTGTCCGCGTCCGGTGCTCCTGCCCGCAGGGCCGCGCGGGCCCGCATCAGCGCGAAGCCGAGCAGGTTCAGCCCCCGCCAGCGGGCGGGGTCGGCGGCAGCCGGGTCGGTCGAGGCCAGGCCGATGCCCCAGACCCGGTCCAGCGGGCTCGCCTCGACCAGCACCCGCTCCCCGGTGGCGAGCAGGAACGCCCGCAGGTCCGGGTGCTGGCCGAACTTGGCGACGTTGCCGGCCACCACGATGTCGTACCGGTGCTCCTGCCAGGTCCGCTCGTCGAAGCCGGCGACCGCCCGGCCGAGGGTCTTGGCCTCGTTCGGGTGCGCGACCGTGAGCACCTTCCCGGCGGTCGCCCGGTCGCCGAAGAGCATCGCCTTGGCCCACATCATGTAGTGCTCGGCGGTGGCGAACGCGGTCCCGTCGACCACGAACGGCGCCGGCCACCACTGGCTCAGGCAGGCGGGCCCGACGGTGCCGTCCGGCCGGGCCCGGTGCCCCCAGAAGAACAGGAACCTCGGGGTACGGCCGGCGCGCACCGCGTCGGTCAGGTCGGCGACGCTGTACGGCTGCACGGACATGCCGGACAGTGTGGCGTACCGCGACGCGGTGCCGCCTCAGGTTTACCGGTCGGACGGAGTGGCCGCTCAGCCCCACAGCTCCGGCGTGGGCGGGCTGAGCCAGCCGTCGACGCACGGCATCGACGGCTGCACGTCCTCGGTGAGGATCAGGTGCCCGGCGATGTCCCGGAACTCGGCGAAGTGCGCGACCTGGAAGGCGGCGGCGGAGGCGAGCGAGGTGGCCGCGAAGCAGCCGACCATGATGCGCAGGTCACGCTGCCGGGCCTGCGCGACGATCCGCAGCGCGGCGGTGAGCCCACCGCACTTGTCCAGCTTGATGTTCACCCCGTCGTAGAGTTCGGCGATCCGGGGGAGGTCCTCCTCGGCGTAGAAGGACTCGTCCGCGATCAGGGGCACCTGCCGGGGCAGCCCCCGCAGCGCCTCCTCGTGCTCGGGTCTGACCGGCTGCTCCACCATCCGGACGTCGTGCCGGGCGAGCACCGGCAGCATGGCCACCAGGCGGTCCGGCGTCCAGCCGCAGTTGACGTCCACCACCAGTTCGGCGTCGGGGCGGTGGGTACGGGTGAGTTCCAGCCGTTCGACGTCCTCCGCCGACCCGAGCTTCAGCTTCAGGGCACGGCGTCCCTGGCTGTCCTTGAGTTCCTGGACGAACGGGGTCTCGTCGGCGAGCGAGACGGTGAGCATGTCCTCGACCGGGGTGGGCTCGGGCAGGCCGATCGTCTGCCACACCCGGCGTCCGCTGCGCTTGGCCGCCAGGTCCCACAGGGCGGCGTCGACGGCGTTGCGGGCCGCGCCGGCCGGCAGCAGGCCGAGCAGGTCCTCCCGGCCGGCGCCCTGCCCGATCGCGACCCGCGCCTGCTCCACCTGCTCGGCGGTGGCGGCCTTCGGATCGGGGAACGGGCTCTCGAACAGCGTGGCCTCGCCACGGCCCCGGACGTCGCCGTCGCGCAGTTCCACCCGGACCAGCCGGGTGGCCAGCAGACTGGCTCTCGCGAAGTGGTACGGCAACGAGAAGGGGATGTCGAGAAAGGCGTAGCTCAGCTCCATCGAGTCCTCAATCCGTCCGACGGCACGAGAAATCGATGGTATGCGATCTATTGGTCGGCGGGCCGCTGGCGGCGGCCCAAGTTGTTTCCTCGCAGCCGGACGCCAGCGGTCAGCCGGCCCGAACGCGTCGGCGACGGGCCGGACTGCCGCGGGTACCGGATCAGCGCTGGGTGGCGAGGTAGCCGGTCAGCACCTCGGTGTGGGTGGAGAAGGCCAGTTCGGTCGGCTCGGTGAGGACGAGCCACTCGGTCGACTCCGCCGTGGGAGTGGACGGGGGCAGGTCCTCCAGTCGCCGGGTCGGGAGCGCGCCGAAGATCATGATCGTCCCGCCGCTCGGCGCACTGTGGACGGCGACGAGCCGTACCTCCGCCGCCGTGCCGGTCAGGCCGGTCTCCTCCCGCAGTTCGCGGACGAGCGCCTCCCGCCACTCCTCGCCGTGCTCGATGAAGCCGCCCGGCAGCGCGAGAAGCCCCCGGGCGGGCTCGATGTCGCGGCGCTGGACCACCACGCCGACTCCGGTGGGGGTGACCACCGGCTGGACCGCCACCGCCACCGGCAGGGGGTTACGCCAGGTGGTGTGACCGCAGGCTGTGCAGTTCCGGGGCCAGCCCACCCCGTCGGGGTAGGCGGTGCCGCAGCCGGAGCAGTGGGAATGGGGTATGCCGCTCACACCGCAGGACGATACGCGGTCGCCGCCAGCCCGTCCGGTCCGGCGGTCTCAGGCCGGTGCGCCCTGCGCCGCCGGGGCGGGCAGCCGGTCCGGTCCGGTGGGGGCGGACACGCCGTCCGGGCCGGTCGGGGCGGGGGCCTCCGGTGCGTCGGCCGGGGTGGCCGCGTCGTCCGCCTCGCCCGGGGTGGGGAAGCCGTACCGGGCGGCGTGCTCCGGGTCGGCGGGGTCGATCTGCCGGAGCCCGGCGTCCGCGAGCCGCTTGTTGACCTCGTCGAGCCGTTCGCGGACCAGGGTGGCCTCCTCGTCGGTGACCCGCCCCCGGTGCGGCCTGCCGGCGTGCTCGATGGTGCCGTAGTCGATCTTCTCGGCGGCGGCCTTGCGGGCCTTCGGCGGGCGGACCCGCTCGGCGGTGCGCAGGAGCTGTGCCATCGGCGTCTCGGTCGACATCGCGTCGAACTCGCTGGCGGTCAGCACCACCCGGCGGGGCTCGCCGTCCCCGTGCGGCTCGTGGATCTCCACCACCGCGACGTCGAGCGCGGCGTCGTCGATGCCCTCCACCTCGGTCGGGCTGATCTCCAGTTGGACGGGTCCGGTCACCAGGTCCGGGTGCTCCAGGACGACGACGCGGACCACCTGGTCGTCGGTCGCGAGGACCGTGCCGCTGAAGTCGGAGACGTGGATGGTCTTCTTGCCCATGGGTGGAGCTTCTCCTGTCGGTGGCCGAGCCGGAACGCAAAGAACCTACCCGACAGGTGTGCTAAGACCGCCGCCCCGCGAGGTCCGGGTGTGTCGCGCCCCGAGGGTCGGCAGTGGTTTCCCCGGCGTCTCCGGCGGGTCGGCGGGGTGGGACGTCGATCAGTGTGCGCCGAGGTGGCGACGGGTGGAGAGGTTCGCCGGGAGCCGGTTCACCTCGGCCCACGACCGGTCGGTCGGCTGCGGGGCCCGGCGGTCGACGTACCGCGCCTGCGATGGCGCGGACACGTCGCCCCGGAGCGTCGGCCAGAGCCGTCCCGTGTCGCGTTTGTCCTGTTCGATCAATTGCTTCGGCATGGCCGTACCATCCCAGAGAAAGTTGTCCATCTATGGAAATAGGTGTGACGCGCGGTTGGTGCGTCCGGTTCCCGCGTCGGTCGCCGGAGATTCGGTCGACATTCATCGGTGATGTTCTCTGCCTGTACCCGTGCCGGGCGGGCTTCAACCAATCCCGTGGGGACCACCTCAGGTCCGGGCGCCGGGGCGTCGGCCGGGGATCGCCGGTCCGTGGCGGCCGGCACGCCGTACCGTGATCCGGTGCTCGACAGGCGACTGCACCTGCATCTGGTGACCTGGCTCGGCCAGTGGCCGGCCGGGCCGGGGCTGCACGTGGTCGGCTCCCGGCGCCGCGCCCGCCCGGCCTGGGACGGCCGGCTCCGGCCGGCGGTCGCCGTGGCCGCGCCCGGTGCCGCCGTGCTCTCCGTGCCGCCGGAGCGTGTCGCGGCGGTCCGGGCGCTGGCGGCGGAGGGGCCGACCGGCCGGCTGTGGTCGGCGCTGCCCGGCGCGGTCGGCCATCCCGGCCTGCCGTTGCGGGAGGGCGTCTTCCGCTGGTGCACCGCCCCCAGGGCGCTCCCCGACGCGGGGGAGTGGACCGAACCGGCCGATCCCGGATTCCCCGCCTGGCTGCACCTGTTCGACCGGGAGGTGCTGGTGGCGCGGGACGCCGACGGTCGCTACCTGGCCGGGGTCGGCGTCAAGCGGCACGACCGGTACGGCCGCGAGCTGGCCGTGGGCACCGTGCCGGCCGCCCGGGGTCGAGGGCTGGCCCGCCGCCTGGTCGCACAGGCGGCCCGGCGGGTGCTCGACGAGGGGGCGGTGCCGACGTACCTGCACGATCCCGGCAACACCGCCTCGGCCCGGGTCGCCGAGGCGGCCGGCTTCGCCGACCGGGGTTGGCGTTCCCACATCGTCCACCCCGACTGACCCGGGTGGCCGGGCCGGCGCGGACCGTGGATCCCGGGCCGGATCCACGGTCCGCGGCCTCTTCCCCCCAGGTCCGAGGAGGCGTCGGGCGACCGGACATCCCGGTGAGGCAACGCTATGTGTCGACGCGGTCTCCGGCAAGCCCCCAACGTCTGCGTGGAGCTGTCCAAAAGTGGACTTGACCTGGGATTATTTATGGTCCTTGGTGCCCTGGCCGGTGGTGACACACGGTACGGGTCCCCGGTGTTCCACGCGCCCGGGGCGGGTCGGTGGATAGGGTCGGCGACAAGAGGCCGGACGCGGCTGCGGTACGGAGGCGGTGAGCGGTCATGCAGGTTCGGGTAGCGGACACCGGCCGGGGTGGCGTCGTGTTGAGCCCGGCGGGTGAGGTCGACATGTCCACCGTCGACGTGCTGGAGACCGCGCTGCTCGCCGTACTGGACCGGCCCGACGTCGAGGAGTGCCTGGTCGACCTGGCCGAGGTCAGTTTCCTCGACTCGACCGGCCTGCGGGTGCTGATCGAGGGGTTCAGTCTGGCCCGGGAACGGGGCCGGTCGCTGCGGGTGGCCAACCCCCAGCCGGTGGTCGAGCGGGTCCTGCGGATCACCTCGGTCGGCCCGCTGCTGGGACTGCCGGACGTCACCACCCCGCTGCCGCCCGACGCCCGCTCCCTGGGCTGAGTCCGGGCCGGGTGGGCGGCTGGTCAGCCGGCCAGGCCGAGCACCTCCGCGGCGGCCCGGCCGTTGGCGTGACTGGCCCCGTAGGTGGCGACGAAGGCGCGGACCCCGGCCGGCCGCCAGCGCCCCGGCCAGCCCATCTCCACCACGGTCACCGGGTGGGCGGCGGCCAGTCCCTCGACCAGCTCCGCCCCGCCGGGCAGCCGGTGCAGGTGCCGGCCGACCAGGACGACCGGTCGGTCCCCGGCCAGCGCCCGCAGGGCGGCCGGGTCGATCTCGCCGGCCACCACCCGGACCTCCTCGGTGTCCGACAGGTGGGGGCCGAGCCCCCAGGGCACCCGCCCCTCGGCCATGCTGGCCGTGGCGTGGACCTGGACCACCAGCGGCCGGTCCAGCCCGGCGACGACCCCCTCGACGCGGACCGCCCGGCGCGCGGCGGCGTACCCGAGGTCGCCGTGGTCCGGCGCGGGCCCGCCGACGGGCCGGGTCCAGGCGGCGAGGTCGGCGGTCCGGCCGGCCGCCTCCTCGACCCGGTCGCGGGCCAGCCGCCCGTCGCCGAGCGCGGCGACGATCTCGGCGGCCACGTGTTCGACCAGTGCGGCGTCGACCTCCGCGCCGACGCAGAGCAGGTCCGCGCCGGCCGCGAGGGCGGCCACCGCGGCCGGACCGACCCCGCCGGCGGCCACCGAGGCGCCCTTCATCTCCAGTGCGTCGGTGATGATCGTGCCGGCGAAGCCCAGCTCCCGGCGGAGCAGGTCGACCAGGACGGCCCGGCTGAAGGTCGCCGGCCGGTCGCCGGTCAGCACCGGAACCCGGATGTGCGCGGTCATCACCGCCCGGGTGCCGGCGGCCACGGTCGCCGCGAAGGGCGGCAGGTCGCGTTCCCGCAGCACGGCCAGGGGGACGTCCACGGTCGGCAGCTCCAGGTGCGAGTCGGCGACGGTCGCGCCGTGCCCGGGGAAGTGCTTGGCGCAGGCCGCGACGCCGGCACCCTGCAATCCGTCGACCGCGGCGGCCGAGTGCGCGGCGACCCGGAGCGGGTCGGCGCCGAACGACCGGGTGCCGATCACCGGGTTCTCGTCGGCGCTGTTGACGTCCACCGTCGGGGCGAGGTCGACGGTGATGCCGAGCGCGGCCAGCTCCGCCCCGATCGCCGCGTAGACCCGGCGGGTGAGCGCCACGTCGCCGACCGCGCCGAGCGCGGCGTTGCCCGGGTACGGACTGCCGGTGGCGTGCGCCAGCCGGGTGACGTCACCGCCCTCCTCGTCGATGGCGACCAGCACGTCGGCGCGGACGTCGCGCAGTGCGGCGGTCGCCGCGGCGACCTGGGCCGGAGTGTCGACGTTGGTCCCGAACAGGGTGTAACCGGCCAGCCCCGCGCCGAGGAGGTCCAGTGCCCAGGGCGGTGGGGTCGGCCCCGGGTACGCCGCGAGCAGCGTGCCGAGGGCGAGGCGACGAAGTCCTGGATCCAACCGCACGTGATCTCCTTCTCGACGTCGTCCGGGTCCTCCGGCCTGCCGATCGACGGTCCCGGGCCGGTCGTCCGGCCGCTGACCCGGGTCGGGGCCGGCCGTTACGCTACGGTCACCCCGGATCGATTCGATCAACAAGGTTTACCAAAACCAGAGGACGTGGCATGAGTTCGACGCGGCTGCCCGGCACCCCGCGCCTGTTGCGGGCGCTCAACGACCGCGCCGCCCTGGAGCTGCTGCTCGAACGGGGGCCGCTCACCCGTGCCCGGCTCGGCGAGCTGACCGGGCTCTCCAAGGTCACCGCCTCGCAGCTCGTCGAGCGGCTCGAGGAGCGGGGCCTGGTCACCCGGGTCGGCGAGCAGGCCGGCGGGCGCGGGCCGAACGCGCAGCTCTACGCCGTCCGGCCGGGCAGCGCGCACGTGATCGGGGTGGACGTCGGAGCGGACCGGGTGGAGGCGGCCTGCGCCGACATCACCGGGGCGGTGATCGGCCGGGTGGAGCAGTCCACCCGGGACACCGACGACCCGGTGGGCGTGGTGCACAACGCGGTGGTGCAGGCGGCCCAGAACGCGGGCGCGCCGATGGCGAGCGTGCGCCGGGTCGTCCTCGGCACCCCCGGTCTGGTCGACCCGACCACCGGGGACATCACCTTCGCGTTCAACCTGCCCCGCTGGCACCGCGGCCTGCTCGCCGCGCTCCGCGACGACCTGGCCACCCCGGTGGTCTTCGAGAACGACGTCAACCTGGCCGCGGTCGCCGAGGCGCAGTCCGGCGCGGCCCAGGGGATGACGGACTTCGTCCTGGTCTGGGTGGACGCCGGGGTCGGTCTGGCGATCATGCTGAACGGGCGGCTGCACCACGGCAGCACCGGTGCGGCCGGCGAGATCGGCTACCTGCCGGTGCCCGGGGCGCCGATTCCCCGGGACGTCTCCCGTCGGGCCAAGCCGGCGTTCCAGCAGCTGGCCGGGGCGGAGGCGGTCCGCGCGGTGGCCCGCGAGTACGGCTTCCCGGACGACGTCACCGCTGCCGGGGCCGTCCGGGCGGCGATCGCGGCCGGTACGGCCGGCGGCCCGATGCTCGACGAGTTGGCCCGCCGGTTGGCGCTCGGGGTGGCGAGCACCTGCGTGGTGCTGGACCCGCCACTGGTGGTGCTGGCCGGCGAGATCGGCCGGGCCGGCGGCGCGGCCCTTGCCGAGCGGGTGCAGCACGAGGTGGCCGCGATCACGCTGGTCCGGCCGAGGGTGGTGCCCACCGGGCTGAGGGAGGAGCCGATCCTGCGGGGAGCGTTGCGGACCGCCCTGGACGCCGTCCGCGACGAGGTCTTCGGTTCCACGGTCGGTTGACCCGCCGGATCGGACCGCATTCCCCATGTGAAGGAATTCTTCACCACATGCGCCTGACCTGCAAGGTCTTGCCAGTGATGCGCGTCGCCCGTCGGAGTGCCCGGGGACGGGCACGTGGTTGGATGGATGGGTGACTGCTGAGCTGATCCCCGGCGCGGATGGCGCCGCACCCGCATCGTCGGCCCAGGACGAGGATCTGGTGGTCAACCTCGACGCGGTGGGCGTACGTCGATCCGGCACCGCGCTGTTACAGGATCTCGACTGGCGGGTCGAGCTGGACGAGCGCTGGGTGGTGCTCGGCCCCAACGGCGCCGGCAAGACCACCCTGCTCAACCTGGCGGCGGGGCGGCTGCACCCGACCACCGGCACCGCCCACGTGCTCGGCGAGCGGATCGGGCGCACCGACCTCACCGAGTTGCGTACCCGCATCGGGCTCTCCACCGCGGCCCTGGCCGAACGGATCCCGACCGAGGAGAAGGTCACCGACGTGGTGGTCACCGCCGCCTGGTCGGTGGTCGGCCGGTGGCGGGAGAGCTACGACCGTACCGACGAGGTCCGGGCCCGTGCCCTGCTCGGCCAGCTCGGTGTCGCGCACCTCGCCAACCGTGGCTACGGCACCCTCTCCGAGGGGGAGCGCAAGCGGGTGCAGATCGCCCGAGCCCTGATGACCGACCCGGAGCTGCTGCTCCTGGACGAGCCGGCCGCCGGGCTCGACCTGGGCGGCCGGGAGGACCTGGTCGCCCGGTTGGCCGAGCTGGCGTACGACCCGGACGCGCCCGCGCTGGTGCTGGTCACCCACCACGTCGAGGAGATCCCGCCGGGCTTCACCCACGCGCTGCTGCTCCGCGAGGGGGGCGTCGTCGCCCAGGGCCTGCTCGGTGCCACGCTGACCAGCGACAACCTCTCCAAGACCTTCGGACTGCCGCTGGTGGTCGAGCGTTCCGGCGAGCGCTTCACCGCCCGCGCCGCCTGACCGTCCGGAGACCTTCCGTGCCGCAGACCCGGGTCGTGGTGGTGGGCAGCGCGAACATGGACCTGGTCGGGACGGCGCCCGCGCTGCCCCGGGTCGGGGAGACCGTGCTCGGCACCGACTTCGTGATGGTGCCCGGTGGCAAGGGCGCCAACCAGGCCATCGCCGCCGTCCGCGCGGGCGCATCCTGCGCCTTCCTCGGCGCGATCGGATCGGACGCCTTCGGGGTCACCCTGCGGGCCCGGATCACCGCAGCCGGAGTGGACACCAGTCAGCTCCGGGTGACGTACGGCCCGTCCGGCGTGGCGCTGGTCATGGTCAACGCCGACGGCGAGAACCAGATCCTGGTCACGCCGGGCGCGAACGCCTCCCTCACCGGGCTCACCGCCGCCGAGCTGGCCGCCGTGCGGGACGCCGACGTCATGGTGGCACAGCTGGAGATCCCGGTGGAGACGGTGACCGAGGCGGCCGTGGCCGCGCGGTCGGCCGGCACCCGGTTCGTCCTCAACGCGGCACCGGCCCGGCAGGTGCCGCAGGAGCTGCTGGACCTGGTCGACCTGCTGGTGGTCAACGAGGTGGAGGCCACGGCGCTCACCGGGCGGGGCCGTGCCGCGCCGGAGGCGCTGCTGGACCTGGCGCCCCGGGCGGTCCTCACCCTCGGTGCCCAGGGCGCGTGGTACGTCGACCGGGACGGCCCGGCCACGCACGTTCCGGCGGTCACGGTCGACGTGGTCGACTCCACCGCGGCGGGTGACGCGTTCACCGCCGCCCTCGCGGTGGCCTGGGGCGAGGGGCGCGACCTGCTCGACGCGGTCCGCTGGGCGGCGGCGGCCGGCGCGGCCTGCACCCGCCGGCTCGGCGCCTCGGTGGCCCTCCCGCACCGCGCCGAGATCGACGAGCTTCACGCGCGCTGAGCCCCGGTCGTCGGCGGCCCCGTGACCGCCCCCGGGGGCCGCGTTCCGCCCTCGGGATCCCGGCCGGTCGGGCCGGTACGGTGGCGCGGTGCCCGAACTCCAGCAGCTCGAACTGCGTCACGCCGCCGCCCTGCTCCGCTTCGAGCGGGAGAACCGGGCGTACTTCGCGCGGTTCGTGCCGGACCGGGGCGACGACTACTTCGCCGGATTCACCGCCCGGCACGCGGAGCTGCTGGCGGAGCAGGTCGACGGCGGATGCCGCTTCCACGTCCTGGTCGACGACGACGGCACCGTGCTGGCCCGGTTCAACCTGGTGGACATCGCCGACGGCAGCGCCGAGCTGGGCTTCCGGGTGGCGGAACGGGCGACGGGACGGGGTGTGGCGAGCGACGGGGTCCGGGCCGTCTGCGCACTGGCCCGCGACCGCTACCGGCTGCGTCGGCTGTTCGCCTCGGCTGACCTGCGGAACGTCGGGTCGCTCGCGGTTCTCCGGCGCACCGGGTTCACCCCGGTCGGCGAGATCACGGTCGACGGTCGTCCCGCACGGCGACACGTCCGGGACCTGACCACCGACGCCTGACACCCGGACCGACCGGCGGGACGAACGGTCGGTGCGACGGTATCCCCGGGCACGGCCCGGCCGGATGGTCGTGCGGCAGACCATCCGCGCGACGCTCGGCTCCTGGCCGGCTCCGCCACCACCCCCGGCCAAGGGTGGTCGATGCCCGCCGCACGGTTACGCTTCGTGTCCGTGATCGGGATGATGGTGATTTCTCGCGCTGGGTGATCCCCTGCCGATCGACGCCTTCCCCGAAGTTCCCTTTGCTCTGCAACCGGATACGCGACACCCCCGCTGAGCAGCGTTCTTGGCGGGTCGATGATTTCGGTCTGGGGAGTCGCTGCTCACCGAGGGTGTCTGGTGCGTGCAGGGGTGCAGAGCAAAGGGTGCGCGGGGTGTGGGGTGGGTCGGCGGGGGGGTTACTCAGCGTGAACAACCCGCTGTTGTCGGCACCAGCATGCGCGAGAGCTAGTCGACCTGGTCGTCGGTGCGCCGTTCGCCCCGGCGGCGGAGCATGCCCAGGCCCGGGATGCCGGCCACGGCGAGTTTCAGGTCCCGGGTCACGTCGAGCAGGTCGTGCAGGTCCGGTCCGACCCGGTCCAGGGTGGCCAGGATCGGCAGGATGTCGGCGGTCAGGTGCTCCTTGAGCTTGGGTAGCTCGTCGACGAGACGGATCGCGGCGGTCACCTCCTCGTGGCTGAGCTGCTCCACGAACCGCGCGGCCATCGGCGCGGCCCGCCGCAGCACCGGCTCGTACGCGGTCAGGAGTTCCCCGGCGGTGGCGGCGGCCACCCCCGCCGTCTCCACCGTGCCGGCTGCCCGCCCGGCGACCACCTCCGCCTCGGCGACCACCGTGGCCGCCGCCCCCGCCACCTGCTCGGCCCCGGCGACCACCACGGCTGCCTTCGCGGCGACCTCGGTGGCGTTGTCGATCGCGGTGGTCGCGGCGGCGCTGATCACCGCCACCTCCCGGACGGCCGACTCGGCGTCGGTGAGCACCTGGTCCGTCCGGTCCAGGGTCTGCTCGATCCGGTCCACCACCCCGTTGATCCTGGTCACCAACGTTTCGACGGCATCGAGCACCGCGAAGGCGCGCGTCGGCACGGCCGCGAGCGACACCGCCGAGCCGAGCGCCTGGTCGACCGCGGCCCGGGTCAGCCCGGCAGCCCGGGAGGCGGCGTCACCGGTCATCCCGAGGACGGCGGACGGGCGGGGGAGGGGAATCACCATGCGTCCAAGTGTGCGGCGCGACCGCCACAACCGCCGCCCAGCGGTCGGTGGGCGGCGTGCCGGGGCGCCCGGCCCGCGCTTGCTGACGAGCGGGGGCCGGGCCCGGTCCGGGCGGACGGGCGGGGGCCCCGGACCCGGTCCGGGCGGACGGGCGGGGGATCAGACGTCCCCCTGCTGTTCGACGGCGCGCTGCACGGCCCGGTAGATCTGCCCGAACCGGAGCGCGTCCGGGCTGCTCAGCAGTAGGATGTCGTGCCCCCGGTGCTGCACCCAGAGTTCGTGCATCCGGTCGCCGCGTTCGTAGGAGCGGTCCAGCCAGCTCAGCGGCAGTTCCAGGAAGGGGGCGAGCACCAGCGCGCCGACGACGAAGGCGGCCACGACGATCAGTGCCAGCGTCCAGTTCCCCCGGTCCTGCGCCGACCAGGCCAGCGAGATGACGCAGAGCAGTGCCACCAGTGGGGGCAGGGAGAGCAGCAGGACCAGGACGCCCCGGCCGAGTTTGCGGGAGTGCTGCCCGAGGGTGCTCCGTCCCCGGGCGTGCCAGACGTAGGTGATCTCGGGTAGCCGCAGGATGTGCCCGTCCACCCGGATCGACTCGGAGGTCACCTGCACCGTGTCGTCCTGGTAATAGAGCGTCATCTCTTCAGTACACCCGGTGCGGGCACGTTCGGCAGCCCCGCTCCCGCGGTCGGCGCGTCCGCTGTGGACCCGGATCAGCGCGGGCGGACCGGATGGCCGCGTTCCATCGCCCGTTGCAGGGCCCGGTAGATCTGCCCGAAGCGGAGCGCGTCGGCGGTGCGGACCAGCCGGACCGGGCGGCCCTGCCAGCGGATCCAGATCTCCCGCTCTCGGCTGCCCCGGGCGTACGAGCGGTCGAGGTGTTCGAAGAGGACGTCGGCGACCGGGCCGACGGCGAGCCCGACCAGCACCGACGCGCCGACGATCGCGATGGTGACGGTCCACGACCGGTGCAGCCAGATCGCCAGGGCGATGCCGAGTACGGCGGCCACCAGCGGCCCGGCCATCGCCGCGCCGATCGCACCCCGCCCGGCGACCACCCGCCAGGAGCGGCTGCCCCGCTGGTGCCAGACCTCGCTGATCTCGGCGAGCGGGAAGCGCTGCCCGTCGACCCGGACGGCGGTCGAGGTTACCTGCACCGACCTGTCGTCGTAGAACATGACCATCGCGACTCCCGGTGACGGAGCTGACACCAGACTATCTACCCCAACGACCCGCGCCGTAAGGTTGGCACGCGACTTCGACGAGGAAGTGAGGGCAGTATGGGCGAGTTCGTTCGGCTGGAGACCAAGGACGGCATCGGCACCATCCGGCTGGACCGGCCGCCGATGAACGCGCTCAACGTCCAGGTCCAGGAGGAGTTGCGCGAGGCCGCCACGGCCGCCGCCGACGACCCCGAGGTCCGCGCCGTCATCGTGTACGGCGGGGAGAAGGTCTTCGCCGCCGGGGCGGACATCAAGGAGATGGCCGACATGTCCTACGTGGACATGCTGGAGCGCTCCGCCCGCCTCTCCAGCGCGCTCACCGCGTTCACCCGGATCCCGAAGCCGGTGGTCGCCGCGATCACCGGGTACGCCCTCGGCGGCGGCTGCGAGCTGGCGCTGGCGTGCGACTGGCGGGTGGTGGCCGAGGACGCCAAGCTCGGTCAGCCGGAGATCAAGCTGGGCATCATCCCCGGTGCCGGCGGCACCCAGCGGCTGGCCCGACTGGTCGGCCCGGCCCGCGCCAAGGATTTGATCATGTCCGGCCGGATGGTCGACGCCCAGGAGGCGCTGCGGATCGGGCTGGCCGACCGGGTCGTCCCGGCCGCCGACGTCTACCTCGCCGCCGTCGCGCTGGTGCAGCCCTACCTCACCGGTCCGGTGCAGGCGCTGCGGGCGGCGAAGCTCGCCGTCGACGCCGGCCTCGACATGGACCTGAACTCCGGTCTGGCCTGGGAGAGTCAGCTCTTTGCGGGGCTCTTCGCCACCGACGACCGCCTCGAGGGCATGACCGCGTTCGTGGAGAAGCGCAAGCCGAGGTTCACCGGTCGCTGACACGCCGCGCCGAAGCTTCTTCACGTTCCAGGTGACCGACCGGTAACCTCGGACCGGCCACGCGACGAGAGGGGCGGCGATGACGGAGCGGATCGAGGGGCACGGCGGGGAGTTGGCGCTGGCGGCGCTGCGCGCCTACGGCGTACGCGAGATGTTCACCCTCTCCGGCGGGCACGTGTTCCCGCTCTACGACGCCGCGCACAAGATCGACTTCCCGGTCTACGACGTGCGGCACGAGCAGTCGGCGGTCTTCGCGGCCGAGGCGGTGGCCAAGCTCCAGCGCCGCCCCGGCCTCGCCGTGCTCACCGCCGGTCCGGGCGTCACCAACGGCATCTCCGGCCTGACCAGCGCCTTCTTCAACGCCTCGCCGGTGCTGGTGCTCGGCGGCCGGGCCCCGGCCTTCCGCTGGGGCTCGGGCAGCCTCCAGGAGATGGACCATCTCCCGCTGGTCCGTCCGGTCACCAAGCACGCCGAGACGATCTTCAGCACCGACGACATCCCCCGGATGGTCGCCGCCGCGCTGGACACCGCGCTCACCCCGCACCGCGGGCCGGCCTTCCTCGACCTTCCGCTGGAGGTGGTCTTCTCGGTCGGGGAGGCCGACCGGCCCAGCGGCGCGGCGCCCGCCCCGCTGGAGGCCGACCCGGACGAGGTGGCCCGTGCCGCCGCGTTGATCGCCGGAGCCCAGCGCCCGGTGATCGTCGCCGGATCGGACGTCTGGTCCGGCGACGCGGTCGACGCGCTGCGGGCGGCGGCCGAGGCGCTCGGCGTACCCGTCTTCACCAACGGCATGGGACGCGGCGCGCTCCCGCCGGAGCATCCCCTCGCGTTCGTCAAGGCCCGGCGGGCCGCGCTCTCCGGAGCCGACGTGGTGGTGGTGATCGGCACCCCGCTGGACTTCCGGCTCAGCTTCGGCGACTTCGGCGACGCGCAGGTGGTGCACGTCGTCGACGCGCCGAGCCAGCGCGCCGGGCACGTGGAGACGGCCGTCTCGCCCGCCGGTGACCTGCGGCTGATCCTCACCGCGCTGGCCGACCACGCCGGTGACCGGGTCGACCACGCCGACTGGATCGCGCAGCTGCGGGTCAAGGAGGACGCGGCCAAGGCGCGTGACGCCGAGGAGATGGCCGCCGAGACCGACCCGATCCGCCCGGCCCGGATCTACGGCGAACTGCGTCGGGTGCTCGCCCGGGACGCGATCACCATCGGCGACGGCGGCGACTTCGTCTCGTACGCCGGCCGCTACCTGGAGCCGGCCCAGCCCGGCACCTGGCTCGATCCCGGCCCGTACGGCTGCCTCGGCACCGGCATGGGGTACGCGATGGGGGCCCGGATCACCCACCCGGACCGGCAGGTCTGTGTGCTGATGGGCGACGGCGCGGCCGGCTTCTCACTGATGGACGTCGAGTCGCTGGTCCGGCAGAAGCTCCCGGTGGTGATGGTGGTGGGCAACAACGGCATCTGGGGCCTGGAGAAGCACCCGATGCGCGCCATGTACGGCTACGACATCGCCGCCGACCTCCAGCCCGAACTCCGCTACGACCAGGTGGTCGCCGCGATGGGCGGAGCCGGCGAGACGGTGACCAAGGCCGCCGACCTGGGCGCGGCCCTGGAGCGGGCCTTCGACGCCGGGGTGCCGTACCTGGTCAACGTGATCACCGACCCGACCGACTCGTACCCCCGCTCGTCGACGCTGGCCTGACCGCCGACCACCGGGAGAGTCTCCCGCTCACCGTCCGGTCGGGTGCGCCGCCAAGGTCGTGCCCACCGCCGGCACCCGGCCGGACGGTCAGCTGGTCTGGTCCGGGTCGGTGTGCCGGTCCGGGGCGTCCGCCCGGTCGGGGTCGCGGGGGCTGCGCTGGCCGTCGGCGGCCGGTCCCGGTTCGTGGTCCCCGCGCAGGTCCCGTTCGCGTCGCCGCAGGTCGTCCTCCCAACGGCGGAAGAGGTCCTCGTCCTCCTGCCGCCGTACGTCCGCGATCGACCTGAGGAAGTCGGGGTCGTCGTCCGGCGCCGAGGGCCCCCGCCGGGGCGCGGGGCGCGGCCCGCTCGGGGCGGGCGCGGGCCGGCCGGCGAGGAACCAGGCGACCGGACCGAGCAGGGGCACCAGCAGCAGCACCGGCACCCAGACGGCGCGGGGCACCGCGCGGACCTGGTGCTTCTCGGCGGACAGGCAGTCGATCAGCGCCAGCGCGGCGAGGACCACCTGGGCCGCGACGATGAGGAGGAAGACCCGGACCATCCACCAATCATGACGCACTCCCCGCAGGTCACCACAGCGTCCGCAGGACGAGCACCGCGCCGAGCAGGGCGTACCCTGCCGCGGCCAGGGCGGTCAGCGGCACGGGGAGCCCGCCGGTCGGTGGTCGGCCGGTCCCGGTGCCCCGCCGCCAGCACAGCGTCAGCGCCGCGCCCCAGGTGAGCACGGCGAGCCCGGCGACCAGCGCCCCGGCCACGCCACCGGCCACGGCCAGCCGGACGGCCAGCACGGTGACCACGGTGAGCGCCAGTGCGGTCCGCCGCCAGGCGAGCCGGGTCCGCTCGGGTTGCAGCCCCGGGTCGGCGGTCACCGGCGTCCGACCGCCCGGACCAGTACCGCCACCACCAGCAGGATCGCGCCGAGCCCGACCGCCAGCGCGAGGACGGCCGGGAACCGGGAGGCGGGCAGGTCCTCGCCGAGCCGGATGGCCCGTTCGGTACGCGCCCAGTGGTCCACCGCCCGGACGGCCACCGTGCCGCCGAGCAGCAGCAGTGCGACCGCGATCACCTCGCGCAGGTGGGCCACGGGCAGCGGGGGCAGGAACTGGGCGGCGGCGAGCCCACCGGCGATCAGGGCCAGCCCGGTCCGCAGCCAGGCCAGGAAGGTGCGTTCGTTGGCCAGGGAGAAGCGGTAGTCCGGGCGGGTGCCGACCGTCCGCATCTCCTGCGGGTCGAACCACCGCATGATCGCCTGCCACACACCGCCATTATCGGGTCGACCCCGGACGTAGCCTGGACCGATGAGCGATCTTGACGCGACGATCCTGCGGACGGCGTACGACCGGCAGTTGCGACCGGACATCCCGGAGCCGGTGCCGGACGGGGTGACCGTGGAGCGGGACGGTCCGCTGATCCGGATCCTCGGCCTGGACCACCGGGGCTTCCTGACGTACCGGGACCTGGGCGGGCTGACCGGCGCGGACCTGGATGCGCTGATCGTCCGGCAGCGGGAGCTGTTCCGCCAGCGGGGTGAGGCCGTCGAGTGGAAGGCGTACGGGCACGACGAGCCGGCGGACCTGGCCGACCGGCTCCGCGCGGCCGGGTTCGTCCCGGAGGAGCCGGAGACCGTGGTGGTCGGCCCGGTCGCGCCGCTGGCGGCGGCGGTCCCGGTGGTGCCCGAGGGGGTCCGCCTGCGGGAGGTCACCGACCGGGCCGACCTGGAACGGATCGCGGCGATGGAGGCGGAGGTCTGGGGCGAGGACCGGGGGCACCTGGTCGACGGGCTGGCCCGGGAGATCGCCACCGACCCCCAGTCGATCACCGTGGTGGTGGCCGAGGCGGAGGCGACGGTGGTCAGCGCCGGCTGGATCCGCTACGTCGCGGGCACCGGCTTCGCTACCCTCTGGGGCGGCTCGACGCTGCCGGCGTGGCGGCGGCGCGGCGTCTACCGGGCGCTGGTCGCCCACCGGGCCCGGCTGGCGGCGCAGCGCGAGCGCACGCTGCTCCAGGTGGACGCCTCCGCCGAGAGCCGGCCGATCCTCGAGCGGCTGGGCTTCGTCCCGGTCACCACGACGACGCCGTACGTCTACACTCCGTGATCATGGACCAGTCGCTGACGGCCGAGGAGAAACTGACCCTCAAGACCGGTGCGTTCGGTGCCGTCCTCCTGGTGTCGAACGCCGATCCGGGGCTGTTCGCCCTGGTCCGGGAGAGCTTCGCCGCGTCCGGGGTGATCGCCGGCACCAGCGGGATGGTGCGGAACGCCCTCACCACCGGTCCGCTGCCGCGACTGCCCGAGGGGTCGGCGCAGCAGGTGGAGCAGGCCGCGCTGACCGCGCTCGGGCGGGCGATGGCGATCCTGCGGGAGAAGGCCCCGGACGAGGTGGCCGCGTACCGGACCGTGGTGCTGACCGCCGCGGACCGGGCGGCTCGGGCGCACCGAGGGGTCGACCCGGCCGAGCAACTGGCGATCGGCCGGATCAGGGCGGTGCTGGACGCGGCGGACTGAACGCCCGGTGGAGCGGCCGGGGCCGGTTCACGCCCCGGCGGGACGGGCCGGAGCGAGCCGTCCGGGTGCCCAGAGTGCCCGGACGGCGAGCCGGACGCAGCGTTCCCGCAACCGCCCGCAGGCGCACCGGTACGCCGTCGGGGGGACCCGTCGGCAGATGGCCGGCGGGTGCGCGGCCGGGGCGCCGGCCGGGGGCGTACCGGGAGCGACCTGCGACAACACCTCGCCGTCCTGCCCTGACATGTCGTAATACCTCCCGATTCACGACTGTAGCTCCTCGGCGGTGGTTCGGTGAGCTGTGTCACGCTGAGGTCGGGCCGGGGCGTGATGCTACTGACAGGTAACATTGTCGCGTGGGCAACTGCACAGCAGCCCGCGGTTGACCGGTGCCAACGGAACGCGCGAGGCTGCGCCCGGGAGCGGGCGAGCAACGCCATCAACACAGGAGGGTCGTCGAATCGCGATGAACATCGTCGTACTCGTCAAGCAGGTGCCTGATTCGGGCGCGGATCGGAATCTGCGTAGTGACGACAACACCGTCGACCGTGGTTCGGCGAACAATGTGATCAATGAGATGGACGAGTACGCCATCGAGGAGGCGCTGAAGATCAAGGAGGCGCACGGTGGTGAGGTCACGATCCTGACGATGGGTCCGGATCGGGCGACGGAGTCGATCCGTAAGGCGCTGTCCATGGGTCCGGACAAGGCGGTGCATGTGGTGGACGACGCGTTGCACGGTTCCTGCGCGGTGGCCACGTCGAGGGTTCTCGCGGCGGCTCTGGGCACGCTCGGCGCGGATCTGGTTCTGTGTGGGGCGGAGTCGACCGATGGTCGGGTTCAGGTGTTGCCGCACATGCTCGCGGAGCGGTTGGGTGTCGCGGCGCTCACCGGTGCGCGGAAGCTGACCGTGGACGGCGGGTCGTTGACCGTCGAGCGGCAGACGGAGGAGGGTTTCGAGGTGGTGACCGCCTCGACTCCGGCGGTGGTTTCCGTGTGGGACACCATCAACGAGCCGCGGTATCCGTCGTTCAAGGGGATCATGGCGGCGAAGAAGAAGCCGGTGCAGACGTTGTCCCTGGCGGATCTGGGGGTCGCGGCGGCCGAGGTGGGTTTCGACGGGGCGACCAGCACGGTGTTGGAGCACAGCAAGCGTCCGCCGCGCTCCGGTGGGGCGAAGGTCACCGACGAGGGCGAGGGCGGCGTCAAGCTGGTCGAGTTCCTCGCCACCGAGAAGTTCGTGTGAGGGGTCGGGTAGATGTCTGAGGTTCTCGTCGTCGTCGAAGCCACTCGGGAGTTCGGCGTCAAGAAGGTCACCCTCGAGATGCTCACCCTCGCCCGCCAGCTGGGCACCCCCGCCGCGGTGGTGCTCGGCGGCCCCGGCGCGGCCGAGGCACTCGGCGGCAAGCTGGGTGAGTACGGCGCGGAGAAGATCTACGCCGCCGAAAGCGAGGAGATCGACGGCTACCTGGTGGCCCCGAAGGCCACCGTCCTGGCCGAGCTGGTCGGCCGGGTGCAGCCGGCCGCCGTGCTGCTCGCGTCCGCCCAGGAGGGCAAGGAGATCGCCGCCCGCCTCGCGGTCAAGCTGGACAACGGCATCCTGACCGACGTGGTCGACCTCGCCGCCGACGGCACCGCCACCCAGGTCGCCTTCGCCGGCTCCACCATCGTCAAGTCCAAGGTCACCAAGGGCCTGCCGCTGGTCACCGTCCGGCCGAACTCGGTCAACCCGGTCGCCGCGCCGGCCACCCCGGCGGTCGAGCAGCTCACCGTGCAGGTCACCGACACCGACAAGCTGGCCAAGGTGGTCGAGCGGGTCGCCGAGCAGAAGGGTTCCCGGCCGGAGCTGACGGAGGCGTCGGTTGTCGTCTCCGGCGGCCGGGGCGTGGGCAACGCCGACAACTTCAAGCTGGTCGAGGAGCTGGCCGACCTGCTCGGCGGCGCGGTCGGGGCGTCCCGGGCCGCCGTCGACTCCGGCTACTACCCGCACCAGTTCCAGGTGGGCCAGACCGGCAAG